>JAEUKZ010000115.1 GCA_016793045.1 Alphaproteobacteria bacterium | reverse complement strand
GAGTTGAACCACAGAGGCGCAGAGGCACAGAGGGAGCGGTCGTGAACGACGATCGCGATCCGACGACCGAACGGGTCATCGGGTTTGCGATCGATGTGCACCGTGCTCTGGGCCCCGGCCTGCTCGAAAGCGCCTACGAGGAATGTCTCTGCCATGAACTCGAAACAGCAGGCGTCCGCTTCCGGCGACAAGTGCCGCCGCCGGTCGTCTACAAATCGGTCAGGCTCGGGTGCGGCTATCGCCTCGACGCCGTCATCGAAGACGCACTAGTTCTGGAGCTGACGACCGTCGAACGTATCCTGCCCATCCACGAGGCCCAACTGCTCACCTATTTGCGGCTCGGCCGCTATCGCACCGGACTGATCCTCAACTTCCATGCCCCAACCCTGCGCAGCGGCCTCAAGCGGATGGTCCTATGACCGGATCGCCTCTGTGCCTCTGTGCCTCTGTGGTTAGACCGCCCCATGCCCAAGCGCACTGACATCAAATCGATCATGATCATCGGCGCCGGGCCGATCGTCATCGGCCAGGCCTGCGAGTTCGACTATTCCGGCACCCAGGCCTGCAAGGCGCTGCGCGCCGAAGGCTACCGGATCGTGCTCGTGAACTCGAACCCGGCGACGATCATGACCGACCCGGGCCTCGCCGATGCGACCTACGTCGAGCCGATCACGCCCGAGATCGTCGCCAAGATCATCGCCAAGGAGAAGCCCGACGCGCTGCTGCCGACGATGGGCGGCCAGACCGCGCTCAACACCGCGATGAAGCTCGCCGAAATGGGCGTGCTCGCCGAGCACGGCGTCGAGCTGATCGGCGCCAAGCGCGACGCCATCGCCAAGGCCGAGGACCGGCTGCTGTTCCGCGATGCGATGGCGAAGATCGGGCTCGAATGCCCGAAGTCGAAGCTCGTCACCAATTCGCTCGAAGCGAAGGAGGCGCTCGATCTCGTCGGCCTGCCGGCGATCATCCGCCCGTCCTTCACGCTCGGCGGCAGCGGCGGCGGCATCGCCTACAACGCCGACGAATACGCAGAAATCGTCGCCGGCGGCCTGCGCGCCTCGCCGGTCGGCTCGGTGCTGGTCGAGGAATCGGTCCTCGGCTGGAAGGAATACGAGATGGAGGTCGTGCGCGACCGCGCCGACAACTGCATCATCATCTGCTCGATCGAGAACGTCGACCCGATGGGCATCCATACGGGCGATTCGATCACGGTGGCGCCGGCGCTGACGCTCACCGACAAGGAATACCAGATCATGCGCGACGCCTCGATCGCGGTGCTGCGCGAGATCGGCGTCGACACCGGCGGATCGAACGTGCAGTTCGCGGTCAACCCGGCCGACGGCAGGCTGGTCGTGATCGAGATGAACCCGCGCGTGTCGCGATCCTCGGCGCTCGCCTCCAAGGCCACCGGTTTTCCGATCGCCAAGATCGCGGCCAAGCTCGCGGTCGGCTACACGCTCGACGAGCTCAAGAACGACATCACCGGCGTCACCCCTGCCTCGTTCGAGCCGACGATCGACTACGTCGTCACCAAGATTCCGCGCTTCACCTTCGAGAAGTTCCCCGGCACGCCGGCGCTGCTGACGACCTCGATGAAGTCCGTCGGCGAGGCGATGGCGATCGGGCGCACCTTCGGGGAGTCGCTGCAGAAGGCGCTGCGCTCGCTCGAGACGGGCCTCACCGGCCTCAACGAGGTCGAGATCGCCAATGCCGACGGCGGCGCCAACAAGGATGCGATCCGCGCCGCGCTGTCCAAGCCGACGCCCGACCGCCTGCTGGTGATCGCGCAGGCGCTGCGCTTCGGCTTCACCGTCGCCGAGATCAACGCCGCCTGCCGCTACGACACCTGGTTCATCGAGCGCATCAGGGAGATCGTCGAGGCCGAAGCGGCGCTGCGCGCCAACGGCCTGCCCAAGGACGGGCCGGGCTGGGCGCGCATCAAGCGCATGGGCTTCAGCGATGCGCGCCTCGCCGAATTGTCGGGCAGGCCCGAGGCGGAGATCGCCGCGGCGCGCCGGGCGCTCGCCATCGTGCCGGTCTACAAGCGCATCGACACCTGCGCCGCCGAGTTCGCCTCGCTGACGCCGTACATGTACTCGACCTACGAAGGCAACGGCCTGGCGCCGGCCGAGAGCGAGGACGAGGCCACCGAGCGCACCAAGATCGTCATCCTCGGCGGCGGGCCGAACCGCATCGGCCAGGGCATCGAGTTCGACTATTGCTGCGTCCACGCGGTCTACGCGCTGCGCGAGGCCGGGTTCGAGACCATCATGGTCAACTGCAACCCGGAGACGGTGTCGACCGACTACGACACCTCGGACCGGCTCTATTTCGAGCCGCTGACGCCGGAGGACGTGATCGAGATCATCCGCCGCGAGCAGACGCGCGGCAAGGTTCTCGGCGTCATCGTCCAGTTCGGCGGCCAGACGCCGCTCAAGCTCGCCGCCTCGCTCGACGCCGCCGGCATTCCCATTCTCGGCACCTCGCACGACGCGATCGACCTCGCGGAGGATCGCGGCCGCTTCCAGCAGCTTCTCGACAGGCTGGGCTTGAAGCAGCCCAAGAGCGGCACCGCCTTCTCGCTCGCGCAGGCGGAGAAGGCGGCCGAGGCGATCGGCTATCCGGTGCTGCTGCGCCCGTCCTTCGTGCTCGGCGGGCGGGCGATGAAGGTCGTCCACTCGGTCGACGCGCTGCGCGAGTTCATGTCGGAGGCGGTGCGCGTCTCGGGCAAGAACCCGGTGCTGATCGACTCCTACCTGCAGGACGCGATCGAGGTGGACGTCGACGCCGTCGCCGACCGCGAGAGCGTGTTCGTGTCGGGCATCATGGAGCACATCGAGGAGGCCGGCATCCATTCGGGCGATTCCGCCTGCTCGCTGCCGCCCTACTCGCTCGCGCCCGCGATCGTCGAGGAGATCCGCCGCCAGACCGAGGCGCTCGCGCGCGCGCTCGACGTCGTCGGGCTGATGAACGTGCAGTTCGCGGTCAAGGACGGCGTCGTCTACGTGCTCGAGGTCAACCCGCGGGCCTCGCGCACCGTGCCCTTCGTCGCCAAGGCGACCGGTTTGCCGATCGCCAAGATCGCGGCGCGCGTGATGGCGGGCGAGAAGCTCGCCGCGTTCGGCCTCAAGCCGCGCGTGCTCGACCATGTCGCGGTGAAGGAAGCGGTGTTCCCCTTCGCGCGCTTCCCCGGCTCGGACGTCATCCTCGGGCCGGAGATGAAGTCGACCGGCGAGGTGATGGGCATCGACGCCGACTTCGCGCACGCCTTCGCCAAGTCGCAGCTGGGCTCCGGCACCCTGCCGACGGCGGGTGCGGTGTTCATCTCCGTCAAGGACCGCGACAAGGCGGCGATCGGCGCGCCGAGCGTCAAGCTCGCCGCGATGGGCTTCACCCTCATCGCCACGCGCGGCACCGCCGCCTATCTGCGCGAACTCGGGCTCGAGGTCCGCGAGGTCAACAAGGTCCTCGAAGGTCGGCCGCACATCGTCGACGCGATGAAGAACGGCGACGTCCAGCTCGTCTTCAACACCACCGAGGGCGCGCAGGCGATGTCCGACAGCTTCAGCCTGCGCCAGGCGGCCCTGCTCGGCGGCATCCCCTATTATACGACCGTCGCCGGGGCGCGGGCGGCGGTGGAGGCCATTTCGGCGCTGCGCAGCGGGAGCCTTGAAGTGGCCCCGCTCCAGTCTTACTTTAAAGGCTCGTTTTAGCCGGGCCCCTGACGGGACGCCGGACAGTCTGGTGTTGACTTTCGCGGGTCGATGAAAGAGCTGGCAAGCGCCTGATTCCCATGGAAAAAATCCCGATGACCGTCGACGGGTATGCCCGTCTCGAGGCGGAACTCAAGACCCTCAAATCGGTGGAGCGGCCGGCGGTGATCCGGGCGATCGCCGAGGCGCGCGACCATGGCGACCTGTCGGAAAACGCCGAATACCACGCCGCGCGCGAGCGCCAGAGCTTCATCGAAGGCCGCGTCGCCGAGCTCGAAGACAAGATATCCCGCGCCGAGGTGATCGACGTCAGCAAGCTCTCCGGCAAGGCGATCAAGTTCGGCGCCAGGGTGACGCTCGCCGACCAGGACACCGACGAGGAAAGCACCTACCAGATCGTCGGCGCCGAGGAAGCGGACATCGACAAGGGCCGGCTCTCGGTCACCTCGCCGCTCGCGCGCGCGCTGATCGGCAAGCAGACCGGCGATTCGATCGAGGTCACGACCCCGCGCGGCTCCAAGGCCTACGAGATCATCAAGGTCCGCTACCGCTGAGGCCGCAGCGCGATGCGCCTCACGCCGCGTTGGCGGCCATGGCGCCCGGGATGTTCTTGCGCACCAGCCGCGCGTAGGACCCGTCCGACAGGCGCATCCGCGTCCACGACATCCAGCCTTCCTCGATCGGCACGTCGGCCGACCCGTTGGCGCGCGTGAACACGTTCAGCGCCGTCGGCGCCGGCTCGAACCAGCCGAGTTCGGCGAGGCGGCGTTCGGCCGTCGCGATGTCGGCGGTGGCGTAAGGCCACAAGGTCACGCCGATCAGCCGGTCGCCGGGCACGCGCCAGCGCCGCGCGCGGCGGCGCGACACCGCGAGCAGGCGATGGGTGAGGTCGCAGACCAGATGCGCCTCGTCGGCCGAGCCGCATACGAGGTCGAGCAGCGCGCGGTCGGCATCGCCCGAGGGTGCCGCCGCCATCAGGTCGCGCATCCGCGCCGCCTGGCGCGCGGAGGGCCGCTCGCTCTCGTTCTCCCATTTGGAGATCGTCGCCTGGGCGACGCCGAACAGCTCGGCGGCATGCGCCTGCTTCATCCGCCGCAGCACCCGCCAGGTGCGGAAGCTGCGGCCAAGCCCGGCAAGGGCCGGCGGGGCCGCGCTCGTGTCTGATCCATTCATGGCCGTCTCCGGAAGCATCGGCGGCCCGGCCGGTCGGGCCAACGCATAGAATATGCGTTCGCCGGCGCACGCCGCCGGCCGCACAATGGCGCGTTTGCTGCAGAATTTGAAGAGCATGCGTATCCTGCTGACCGGTTCCTCGGGGTGGCTCGGCCAGACCCTCGCCCCCCGCCTGCGCACCCTCGGCCACGACGTCGTCGGCCTCGACCCCGTGCCTTCGCCGCATACCGCGATCGTCGCAACGGTCGCCGACCGCGCGGCGGTGCGCGATGCCATCGCGGTGCACGGCATCGAGGCGATCCTGCATTGCGGCGCGCTCCACAAGCCCGACATCGCGCGCCATGACCCCACCGCCTTCGTCGCGGTCAACGTCGCCGGCACGCTCAACCTCCTCGCCGAGGCGGCCGCGCAGGGCGTGTCGCGCTTCGTCTTCACGTCGACGACCTCGCTGATGATTTCGCGCCAGATCCGGGCGGGCAGGTCCGGCGGCGCCCGCGCCGCGGCGTGGCTGACCGAGGACATGGTGCCCGAGCCGCGCAACATCTACGGCGTCACCAAGCTCTCGGCCGAGCATCTCTGCCGCCTCTACCACCAGGAGCACGGCCTGCCGGTGGTCATCCTGCGCACCGCGCGCTTCTTCCCGGAAGAAGACGACATGGCGCACGCGATCGCGCAGTCCGACGCGAACACCAAGGCCAACGAGTTCCTGTTCCGCCGCCTGACGGTCGAGGACGCCGCCGAGGCCCACGTCGCCGCGCTGGGGAAGGCGCCCGCGCTCGGCTTCGACACCTTCATCGTCTCCGCGCCGCCGCCCTTCGCGCCGGCGGACTGCGCCGAACTGATCGCCGACGCGCCCGCGGTCGTGCGCCGCTACTTCCCGGACTACGAGGCGCTCTACGCCCGCCGTGGCTGGACGATGTTCGCCTCGATCGACCGCGTCTACGACCCCGCGCGCGCCGCGCAGCGCCTGGGCTTCACGTGCAAGACCGATTTCCGCACGGTGCTGGATGCGCTGAAGGCGGAATGAGCCACAGAGGCACCGAGGCGCGCAGGCCGGAATGATGGCGGCGCGCCGCGCGCCGCGATTCTTCCGCTCTGTGTCTCTGTGCCTCTGTGGTTATTCTCTCCCGTCGAACTCCCGGGGAGCAGCGAATGAAGATCACCCGCCTGCGCAGCTACATGGTCCGCGACCGCGACCGGCCGCGTCTCGTCATCGCGATCGACACCGACGACGGCATCTCCGGCTGGGGCGAGTGCTACAACCACGGGCCCGACCGCGCGCTGCCGCCGCTGCTCGACTACCTCTTCACGCAGATCGCCGGCCACGACCCGACGCGGATCGAATACCTCATCCTCAAGCTGACGCAGCAAAGCCGCTTTCCGCCCGGCGCGCTCGGCCTCGCGGCGATCGCTGCGATCGACCACTGCCTGTGGGACATCTCGGCCAAGGCGCTCGGCGTGCCGGTCTACAAGCTGCTCGGCGGCAATGCGCGCGACAAGGTGCAGGTCTATTGCGGCGTCTACACCGCGCCCGACCCGGCGATCGCGCGCGAC
>JAEUKZ010000086.1 GCA_016793045.1 Alphaproteobacteria bacterium | reverse complement strand
CCGCCGGTGGGGATGAACCTGTTCGTCATCCAGGCGGTCGGCCGGGTGCCGCAGGAAACCGTGATCCGCGGCATCCTGCCCTTCATCGTCGCCGATTTCGTCCGCGTGGCGCTGCTGATCGCCTTCCCGGCGATCACGCTCTACCTGACGCGATTCATGGATTGACGAAGGCCGGGCGGATCAGGCGGTCAATCGCCGCCACGAGGCCTTCGCAGAGCACGATCGCACGCTCGTCGGGCCGCCATGCGATCGTCGGCTCGGCGCAGGGCTCGACGCGCAGCGTGAGCTCGGCGGTCAGGTTGAAGCTGGCGGTGATCTGGTCCGCCACCATTTCGAGCATCGCGCTTTCGCGCAGGGCCCGCACCGGCCCGCCGAGCGCCAGGACCTGCCAGTCGACGGTCATCGCCATGCGCCCCGGGCGCATGGCGTCGTCCGGCGCGGCGTACGGCTCGAGCACCCGCAGCCAGCGCGCGTCGACCTGCTGGTACGTCTCGACGCAGCGAGCCTGAGCGTCGGCGGGCAGGCCGGCGCGCCGGGCGAGCGTGCGATAGACGCCTGGCCCGCGCCCCCAGACGACGCACATCGTCGACTCGTAGCGCGCGCGATCGAAGCCGCGCGCCGCCCAATAGGGCATCGGCGCGCCGGCCGCTGCCGCGCCGCGATCGAGCAGCTGCCACACCTGCACCGCCTCGGCGAGGCGCACGAATCGCGGATCGGCACGATCTTCCGGCAGCATCAGCCAGGCCGCCAGCTCGTCGACCGCACGCGCCGCCGGCAGGCCGCTTTCGATCGCGAAGCTGTCGATGAGGGCGCGCGCGGTCTCCGCGTAGAGCGCATGCACGATCCCAGAGCCGACCATCCCGTCGGCCATCACGTCCCGCGATCGCGCGAGCAGATCGTCGACGTTCGTCGGAAGTGCGGGCCCTTGGGCGGGGGCCTGCGCCCGTGCCGCATCGGCAAGCGTCACGCCGACGGCAAGAAGCAGCACTGCCGCGAGCAGGCGGCTCACCCCTGCAGCGCCTTCCACATGGCGACGTCGCGCTTTGCGGTCCAGATCCGCGGATGGACGAGGCCACTCGCTTCGTCGTAGGCGCGGCTGACGCAGAACGGCATGCAGTGCTCGAAGATCACCCAGTGCCCGTACTTCCGGCTCATCGCCGCGTGGGTGTCGGCGAAGACGCGCTTCAAGTCGCGCTTCGCTTTGACACCCTTGCGCGCATGCGCGAGCAGCTCGGAGACGAAGGCCTTGGTTGTCTTGATGGAACGCAGGCAGGCGGCCGGCGTGGTCAGCGCCTCGCCGCGACCGGGCACCAGCGCCTTCGGCTTGAGCGCGGCCAGGCGATCGAGCGTCGCCGGCCAGTCGGCGAGTTGCGCGTCGCCGCAATAGGGCGTCGCTCCCTCCTCGACCAGGTCGCCCGAGAACAGCACCTTCTCCTTGGGCAGCCAGACCACCGTGTCGCCTTTGGTGTGGCCGGAGCCGAGATGCATGATCTTCACCTCGCGCCGGCCCATCATCACCGTGAGCTCGCGCTCGAAGACGATGTGCGGCCACGTGAGGCCGGGAATTTCCGCTGCCCCCTTGAACAGGCGCGGAAAGCGCTCGTGCTCGGACTTCCAGTCCTGTGCGCCGCGCTCGGCGATCATCTCCGCCGTGCCGCGGCTGGCGATGATCGTCGGCTTGCCGTAGCCGGCAGCGCCGAGCACGCGCACCGCATGGTAGTGCGACAGCACAAGATACTTGATCGGCTTGTCCGTGACCTTGCGCACCTGCCTGACGAGATCGCGCGCCATACGCGGCGTCGCGCGCGCATCGATCACCATCACCCCGTCGTCGCCGATGATGACGCCCGAATTGGGATCGCCCTCGGCGGTCAGGCTGTAGGCGCCCTCCGCGAGCCTCGTGAACGTCTCCTTCTTCGCGGCCATGTCGCCGCGGCTGGCGAAGGTCTTCAT
>JAEUKZ010000059.1 GCA_016793045.1 Alphaproteobacteria bacterium | reverse complement strand
AGGTCGTGCAGGATCGGCCGGCGCGCGTCGTAGCCGAAATCGACGTGGTCGAACTCGACCATGCCGCCCGAAACCATCAGCGGGCGTGCGCCCGGCGCGTCCTCGATCTCGACGTTCTGTTCGAGCAGCCGGAACATCGCGCCCATGTCGGTGAGCGCCTGGCGCAGCTCGCGATAGACCATGCCGAGGAAGTTGAGCGGCAGGTAGAGCTGGATGAGATAAGCATTGACCAGAACGAAATCGCCGACCGTCATCGCACCCGCTGCGACCCCCGCCCCGGCATGCAGCATCACCAAGGTCACACCGACCGCGATGATGAAGCCTTGGCCGATGTTGAGCAGCGAGAGCGTGTTCTCGCTCATGACCGAGGCATGCTCGTAGACCGCGAGCGAGCGGTCGTAGCGCCGCGCCTCGTGCTCCTCGTTGCCGAAATACTTCACGGTCTCGTAGTTCAGCAGGCTGTCGACCGCCTTGGTGTTGGCCTCGGTCTCCGCCTCCAGCATCCGGCGGCGGAAACCAAGCCGCCACTGCGTGATCATCAGCGTATACGCGACGTATGCGATGATGGTGACGAAGGTGATCGCGGCGAAGCGCCAGTCGTAGAACCACCACAGGATCGCGCTGACCATCGTGATCTCGAGCAGGGTCGGCACGATCTGGAACAGCATGAAGTGCAGCAGGTTGTCGATGCCGTTCGTCCCGCGCTCGATCGCGCGCGACAGGCCGCCGGTCTGGCGGTCGAGATGGAAGCGCAGGCTGAGGCGATGGAGATGGCGGAACGTCTCCAGCGCCACGACATGCACCGCGTTCTGCGCCACCTTCGCGAACACCATCTGGCGCAGCTCGCCCATCGCCTGCGACAGCACGCGGGCCGCGCCGTAGGCGACGATCAGCATCGACGGCACGACGATCGCCGCGCCGGCCGGGCCGGTCAGGGCATCGACGGCCTGCTTGTAGAACAGGGGGACGATCACGGTCGCGATCTTGGCCGCGACCAGCAGCACCACGGCGAGGATGACGCGCGCGCGCAACGGCGTCGCCGCGCGCTGCCAGAGATAGGGCACGAGACGCGCGACGATCCGCAGATCGGCACGGTGATCGCCAGGGGCAGGAACGGCACGGCGCGGACCAGGGGCCATGATCAATTCGCAAGTCGATTGTTTCGATGGGACTTTATACGCCGCAATGGCGATCCGGGCACGCGCGATCGCAGTAAAAGGGTCTTGAACGGGTCGCCAAATGATGATTGCATATATCTACGTATTTTTCGTCTAATAATTGCTCGCCGCTTCGGAGTCCCGCATGGCATCGCGCTCGTCGCCACGCCCGCTCGAGGAAACGCTGATCGCCGGCATCAAGCCGGCCGACGCGATCCGGCTTGCCGAGGCGGCCGTGCGCAAGCCGAGCATCAACGAAGCGACACCCGATCAGCTCGGCCGACGGCCGAAGGCCGAGCGTCTGCACATCCTTCAAGCCATCGGCAAGGCCCTCCCCGACCGGCTCGGCATGGAGCACGCGACGGCGCTGCGCAAGCTCGTGAATGGCTTTTGCAGTGTCGAGACGATGGTCGACTGGCTCAGGCACGCGCCCATGAGCCTGCGCGACCACTACCAGCTTTGCGCGGAGCGTTACGCCGCCGCCAACCCGCCCCTGCCGGCCCATCCGCGCCAGGGCTATTGGCTCGACTTCAAGGCGAAGGGCCGCGGGCCGCACCGGTTCGGCGGCGCGCAATCGATTCCGGGCGCAATCTGCAATCGCTGCGACAAGCCGTTCCTCCACTTCATGTCGCTGGCAACGGCTGACGAGCGTCTGCAGCTTCCGCGCCATATCGACTCGCTCCCGCTGTTGTATTGCTGGCGCTGCCAGGGCACGGGCAAACGGTTCGTGTATCGCGTCAGCGGCAAGAATGCGGTCGACGTCCTGATCTACGCGCCGTTCAATCCCCGCGAGAAGCCGATCGACGACTCCGATGACTTTCCCTATCCGGACTATCCGGCGTCGTTCCCCGAGAAGCGCGTCGACCTGGCGCCGGTGCCGCCGCGGATTGCGGCAGTGCTGCGGCTGCTCAACGGCGAGCGCTACGGTACCTTGATCGACGAACACGACCTCAAGCGTACCGACAAGCTCGCCCTGCCCTGCCACCAGGTCGGCGGCGAGCCCTATCTCATCCAGTATCCTCCGGGAGACCCGATCGCCTGCCCGCGCTGCAAGAAGGACATGAAACTGCTCGCGACGCTTTGCGACAACCCACTCGGCCCCGCGATCGATGCCTCCTACGACCGGGCGGCGAAGAAGGGCGTGACCTTCACCGGGAATGCCTACGTGCAGTTGCTGTTCCACGCCTGCGCGGCGTGCCTGACCGTCGACGTCCGCAACGTCGTCGATTGAGCGGGGCCGCGCGAGCGATGCGGCGCGCGGTCGCCCGCCCTGCTACAGTCGGATGGTCCGCACCCAGCCTCAACAAGAGGGATAGGCGATGGAGCATCTCCTGCAGGTCCGCCGGCGCGTGCTCGAAGGCCTCATGGCAATCGACCCGATCCGCGCCACGCTCGCCGGCCAGCTCGACCCGCGTCTCTACGTCGCCTATCTGACGAACGTCTTTCACTACGCACAGCACAGCGCGACGGTGATCGCGCTCGCCGGGTCGCGCTGCGTCTCCGGCCATGCCGAGCTCGCCCAGTATCTCTTCAAGCACGCGGACGAGGAACTCGGCCACGAGCAATGGGCGCTCGACGATCTGGCGGCGCTTGGGGTTCCTGCCGAACGCGTGCGCGCGAGCCGCCCGGTGCCGGCCTGCGCGGCGATGGTCGGCTACGAATACTTCATTGCCGGCCATGCCAATCCCGTCGGGCTGTTCGGCTGGCTCTACACGCTCGAGGCGATGGGCGACGAACTCGGCGGCCGCATCGCCCAGGCCGCGGCGCCGAAGCTCGCCGGCGCGGGCGGCCGCGGCGTCAAGTTCCTCGCCGGCCATGGCGTCGCCGACCACGACCACACCGCCGATCTCACGCGGATGATCTCGACCCACGTCACCGAAGCGGCCGACCGGGCCGATGTCGACCACGTCGCCGACGTCGTCGGCCAGCTCTACGTCGACATGTTCCGGCAGATCGCCGCCGGCACGTCGTCGTGACGGTCCGGGTCTTCGCGGCGCGCAGCGCAGAGGAACGCGAGGCGGTCTACCGCTTCCGCTATCGCATCTATGTCGAGGAGATGGGCCTGCGGCCGCCCGACGCCGACCACGAGCGCAGGCGCCTCGCCGACGCGCTCGACGAACACGGCCTGTCGCTCGGGCTGATCGAGGACGACGGCACGGTGCTGGGGTCGCTTCGCTGCCTGTTCCTCGCCGACGTGCCCGATCCGGCGCCGCTGATCGCCAAGTTCGCCATGCAGCCCGCGATCGACCGCTTCGGCCTCGGCGCGATCGGGACGACGAGCCGCTTCATGCTCGATCCCCGGCTGCGCCACGGCCTCGCGATTTTCGCGCTCATCCGCGCCGCATTCGACGAGGCGCGCGCGCACGGCACGCGCCTCAACTACGGCGACTGCAGCCCGCACATGCTCACCTTCTACGAAAGCATGGGCTATCGGCGCTACGCCGCACCGTTCAACGACACCGCGTTCGGCTTCAAGCTGCCGATCGTCATGCTCGTCGGCGACCGTGAGAACTTCGCCGCGGTCCGCTCGCCGCTGCTGCGCCTCGCCGAGGCGCATCCCGACGATGCCGAGGCGCGCGCGTGGTTCGCCGCGACCTATCCCGACGCGCTCGCGCCCGCGAGCGCGTCGCAGATGTCGGCCGAGGCGTTCTTCGACCTGCTGATCGACCGTGTCGCCAGCGATCCGCTCCATGCGGTGGCGCTGTTTCGCGGGCTCGCGCGCGACGAGGTCCAGGCCTTCCTGGCCGCGGCGACGATCGTGAAGGCCGGTGCCGGAGACCGCATCGTGCGCGAAGGCGACCGCGACGACACCGTCTACGTGCTGCTCAAGGGCCTCGCGGAGGTCGTGCGCGGCGAGCCCGCCGGCCGCGTCGTCGCCGCGCTCGGCGGCGGCGACATCTTCGGGGAGATCGGCTTCCTCACCGCGACGCCGCGCACCGCATCGGTGGTCGCCCGAACCCCGTGCGAGGTGCTCGTGCTCTCGGGCCGGTTCCTGCAGCAGTTCCTCGAGCGCCAGCCGGCGACCGCCGCCCGCATCCTGTTCAACCTGTCGCGCATTCTCGCCGGCCGGCTCGCCCAGACGACCCTGCAGCTTGCCGGCTCCTGACGGGCGGGGGGCGGAATCGGCATTGAACCGCGATCGGCCAGCGGTTAGACCTGTTTCAGACCGACAATCATCCATCAGGGAGGCCGTAATGCTGGCGCGACGCGAAATCCTCAAATCCGCTCTGTTGGCCGGGGCCGGCCTGGCCGCCGCCGGCCGTTTCGGCGGCGCCGAGGCGCAGGCGATGGTCGACAGCCTGCGCGTGTTCATTCCGGCCGCGCCGGGCGGCGGCTGGGACCAGACCGGCCGCACGATGGAGCAGGCGCTGCGCGCCGCCGGCCTGGTGCAGAACTTCCAGTTCGACAACGTCCCCGGCGCCGGCGGCGCGGTCGGCCTGCCGCGCTTCATCAACATGCGCGGCCAGGAAAAGACCCTGATGGTCGCCGGCATGGTGATGGTCGGCGCGATCATCACCAACCGCTCGCCGGTCAACCTGACGATGGTGACGCCGATCGCCAAGCTGACCGAGGAAAGCGAAGTCATCGTCGTGCCGGCCAACTCGCCGCACCGCACGATGCAGGATCTCGCCGCCGCCTTCCGCGCCAATCCGGGTGCCGTGTCCTGGGCGGGCGGTTCCGCCGGCGGCACCGACCACATCCTCGTCGGCCTGATCGCCAAGGCGCTCGGCATCGACGCGCGGCGCGCCAGCTACGTCGCCTTCGCCGGCGGCGGGCCGGCCACGGCGGCGATCCTCGGCGGCCAGGTGACGGCGGGCGTCAGCGGCTGGGGCGAGTTCGCCGAGCACGTCGCGGCCAACCGCATGCGCGCGCTGGCGATCTCGGCCGAGGCGCGCGTCGCCGGGATCAACGCGCCGACCCTCAAGGAGTCCGGCATCGACGTCGCGCTCACCAACTGGCGCGGGGTCTTCGCCCCGCCGGGAATCAACGACGCACACAAGCAGCTGCTGATCCAGCTCATGACGCGGCTCGACGGCGCGCAGCAGTGGCAGGATCTCTGCCGGCAGCGCGACTGGGTGCGCGCCTTCGTCTCCGGCGACGCCTACACCCGCTACGTCGCGCAGGAGACGGACCGCATCGGCGGCATCCTGCGCGACCTTGGCCTCGCGACCTGAACGACGCGCCGCAGGCCCGGGCCGCCGTGGCCCGGGCCTGCCGGCCAGCTTCTCTGCGCCAGGCATCCGGGGGACGCCGCGATGAACGGAAACTCTACGGTACGCGGCGAACTCGCCGTCGGCATCGGCGTCCTCGCCCTCGCCGCGCTGGTCTTCCAGCAGACCACGATCATCCCGGTGCCGCCCTATGCGGCGCTCGGGCCGCGGGCGATCCCCTACGGCGTCGCCGGCGCGCTCGCCGTGCTCGGCGCGGTCCTGGTCCTGCAGGCGCTGCGCGGCGGCTGGGCCTCGGAGATCGAGGAGGACGAGGTTCCGCCGCACTGGCCGGCGGTCTACTGGATGGTCGCCGGGCTGATCGCCAACGTCGCGCTGATCGCCTCGCTCGGCTTCGTCGTCGCCTCGTCGATCCAGTTCGTGCTGGTCGCGCGCGCCTTCGGCAGCGAGCGGACCCTGCGCGACGCGGCGGTGGGGATCGCGATCACCCTCGTCGCCTATCTCGGCTTCGCCAGGCTTCTCGGCATCAACATCGGCGCCGGCATCCTCGAAGGGCTGATCTGACATGGACACGCTCGCGCAGCTCGGCGCCGGCTTCGCCAATGCGCTGACGCCGATCAACCTGCTGTGGGCCCTGGGCGGCACCTTCATCGGCACGGCCATCGGCGTGCTGCCCGGCCTCGGCCCGGCGCTGACGATCGCGCTGCTTCTGCCGATCACGTTCAAGGTGTCGGCGACCGGCGCCTTCATCCTGTTCGCCGGCATCTACTACGGCGCGATGTACGGCGGATCGACGACCTCGATCCTGCTCAACACGCCGGGCGAAAGCGCCACCATCGTCACCGCGATGGAAGGCAACCGCATGGCCAAGCGCGGCCGCGCCGGCGCCGCGCTGTGCACGGCGGCGATCGGGTCCTTCGTCGCGGGAACGATCGGCACGCTCGGCATCACCTTCGTCGCCCCGGTCGTGGTCGATCTCGCGCTCAGCTTCGGGCCGGCCGACTACTTCTCGCTGATGATCCTCGCCTTCGTCACCGTCTCGGCGGTGCTCGGCAATTCGGCGGTGCGCGGGCTCACCAGCCTGTTCTTCGGCATCTGGCTCGGCCTCATCGGCATCGACAACCAGACCGGCCAGGCGCGCTTTGCCTTCGACCTGTTCGTGCTGCTCGACGGCATCAACGTGATCGTCGTCGCCGTCGGCCTGTTCGCGGTGGGGGAGACGCTCTACCTCGTGTCGCGCTATCGCGCCGGCAAGGACGAGGTCATCCCGGTCAAGGACTCGCTGTGGATGACGCGCGAGGACTGGTCGCGGTCGTGGAAGCCATGGCTGCGCGGCACCGCGCTGGGCTTTCCGATCGGTGCGCTGCCGGCGGGCGGCGCCGAGATCCCGACCTTCCTGTCGTATTTCGTCGAGAAGAAGCTCTCTCGCAAGCCGGAGGAGTTCGGCCAGGGCGCGATCGAGGGCGTCGCCGGACCGGAGGCCGCCAACAACGCCTCGGCCGCCGGCGTTCTGATCCCGATGCTGACGCTCGGCCTGCCGACCTCGGCCACCGCTGCGATCATGCTGTCGGCCTTCCAGAGCTACAGCATCAACCCCGGCCCGCTGCTGTTCCAGAACCAGCCGGAACTGGTTTGGACGCTGATCGCCAGCCTTTATGTCGGCAACGTCATGCTGCTGGTGCTGAACCTGCCGCTGGTCGGGCTGTGGGTGCGCATCCTCGCCATCCCCGCGCCGCTGCTCTATGCCGGCATCCTCGTCTTCGCCACCGTCGGCACCTACGGCATCAGCAACTCGGTCGTCGATCTCGTGCTGCTCTATGCGATCGGCGCGATCGGCGTGGTGATGCGCAAGTACGACTTCCCGACCGCGCCGGTGATCATCGGCATGATCCTCGGGCCGATGGCGGAGCAGAGCCTGCGCCAGGCGATGACCATCAGCCAGGGCGACATCAGCGTGCTGGTGACGCGGCCGATCTCGCTGACGCTGCTCGTGCTGGCGGTGCTGGCGCTCTTCGGCCCGATGCTGTGGCGTATCCTGCGCCGCACCGCGTGAAGCTCAACGCCGGTCGCGGAACGGCCGGAACGCGAGCTGTCCGATCTCCTCGGCGATCTCGTCGGCGCTGATCGCCGGCCGGACGATCAGGCGCGGCGGCGCCAAAGCCGCGACCGCGCCGGCCATCACGATCGCATTGCGCTTGGCGCGCCCGCGCGCATCGAGCACCCGCACGTCCTCCCACACCGTCCCCATCGTCGCGGCGAGGCGGTCCGGGGTGGTGTCGAGATCGTGCAGGACGTGCACGTTGGCGAGGAAGCAGCCGCGCGCAGGCGACAGGCGCTCGCGCGCGAGCGCCAGGAACGGTGCCGCGCAGAAATGCGCCGGGATGCGGTCGCCCTCGTAGGCATCGAGCACGATCGCGTCGTAGACGTCGTCGCTGCCCTGCAGGAACGCCGCGCCGTCGCCGACATGGCAGGCGAGATCGGACGGCAGCGCGAAATAGCGCCGCGCCACGTCGAAGGCCGAGCCGTCGATGTCGACGACGGTGACGTCGATGGCGCTGCGCATGAGCAGCGTCGCCAGCGTCCCGCCGCCGCAGCCGATCATCAGCACGCGTCGCGCCCCGGCCTGCAGGATGAGGTCGTGGAGCGCATGGATGTACGGCGCGAGGCTCACGCCGTTGGCATCGGCCTCGCTCTGGAAGCAGTCGCCATGCGCGTAGAGGACCGTGCCGTCGGATGAATTCTTGAAGACGGTGATCTCGCCGAAGACGGAACTCACCGCGGCGATCGGCTGCATCGTGACCCTGCTCCCTGTCTTTGCCCGGACGGCCGCCGGCGCGGCAGGCGCGGGCGCTTCCAATGCCCCAGCGTGGCGCCTGTGGTCAAGCCGGCCGACGCGCCGGCGCGCGCCGATGCCGCGACGGTCGGGCGCCGGGGGGCGGGCGCGGAGGTCGGCGCCGTCGGGCCCCGTGCGGCGTGTCGGACTGCGATCCCATGGAGACATTCTAGGTATCTCTAATGATGTTTGACATATCAAAATGAATATTGTACACGCTGAATATAGCGCTTTCGGCCAATATGACGAGTCGCATCTCATGATCACCGGCGCCCAGGTCCGCGCTGCACGCGCCCTGCTGGGCATCGACCAGCGCCGCCTGGCCGAGCTGTCCGGCCTGTCGCTCCCAACCGTGCAGCGGATGGAGGCGAGCGACGGGGTCGTGCGCAGCAACGTCGACTCGCTGATGAAACTCATCGGCGCGCTCGAAAGCGCGGGCATCGAGTTGATCGGCGAGAATGCGGCGAGCGCGGGCGGCGGCCGCGGCGTGCGGCTGCGCGGCCCCCCTTCCGGCTGACCGACACCCCGCAGGCCTCCCCGATGCCTGACCGCCGACGGTTCCGCCGACGATCCTGGCACCACTCCAAGACGACGGATCGCGATGAACCCCTCGGCACCGACCACGCTGCACCTGCACCAGCCCAGCTTCGTCGAACTCTTCACCCCCAAGCTCGTCACCATCCTGCGCGAAGGCTACCGCCTGGCGGACCTGCGCGCCGATGCGATCGCCGGACTGACCGTCGCGATCGTGGCGCTGCCGCTGTCGATGGCGATCGCCATCGCCTCGGGGGCGACGCCCGATCGCGGACTGTACACCGCGATCGTCGGCGGCTTCGTCATCTCGGCGCTGGGCGGCAGCCGCTTCCAGATCGGCGGGCCGGCCGGGGCCTTCATCATCCTGGTGGCCGCCACCGTGGCGCGCCATGGCATCGATGGACTGCTGCTGGCGACGATCCTCTCCGGCCTGATCCTGCTGGCGATCGGGCTGCTGCGGCTCGGCACCTACATCAAGTTCATACCCTATCCGGTGACGGTCGGATTCACCGCGGGCATCGCGGTCATCATCTTCGCGAGCCAGATCAAGGAACTGCTCGGGCTCACCCTCGCGGGCCGCGAACCAGGCGAGATCATCCCGAAGCTCGCGGCGCTCGCCACGGCACTGCCGACCGTCAACCCGGCCGCGGTGGCCCTCGCCATGTCGACAATCGTGGCGATCGCGCTGTGCAAGCGCCTGCGGCCGCACTGGCCGGGCATGCTGATCGCGGTGACTGCTGCCGCGCTCGCGACCTGGCTGTTCGATCTCCCGGTCGACACGATCGCAACGCGCTATGGCGGCATCCCGCGCACCCTGCCGCTGCCGGCGCTGCCGGAAATCTCGGCCGAGCGCGTCGCGGCCGTGCTGCCCGACGCCGTCGCCTTCGCCCTGCTCGGCGCCATCGAATCGCTGCTGTCCGCGGTCGTCGCCGACGGCATGACGGGACGGCGCCACCGCGCCAATTGCGAGCTCGTGGCGCAGGGAGCGGCCAACGTCGCCTCGGGCCTGTTCGGCGGCATCTGCGCCACCGGAACCATCGCGCGCACCGCCACCAACGTGCGGGCCGGAGCGCGCGGGCCGGTCGCCGGCATGCTCCATTCGGCCTTCCTGCTCGCCTTCATGCTCGTCGCCGCCCCGCTCGCCGGCTACATCCCGCTGGCGGCGCTTGCCGGCGTGCTGGCGATCGTCGCCTGGAACATGGCTGAGAAGCACGCCTTCGCCACGCTGCTGGCCTCGTCGCGCGGCGATGCCGTGGTTCTGCTCGCGACCTTCCTGCTCACGATCTTCCGTGATCTCACCGAAGGCATCCTGGTCGGCTTCGGCCTCGGCACGCTGCTCTTCCTCCACCGCATGGCGGAGACGGTGAGCGTCGAGAGCCATCGCCCCTTCGTCGCCGACGACGCGGCGGACGACAGCGCCGACCTGCGCACTCGCTACGATCCCGCCCAGGCGACCGACCCCGACCTGATGGTCTATCGCATCTCCGGCGCGTTCTTCTTCGGCGCCGCCTCGACGATCGGCAGCGTGCTCGACCGCATCGCCGACCGGCCGAAGACCTTCATTCTGGACTTCTCGGCCGTGCCGTTTCTCGATTCGACCGCGGCGAACACGATCCACGGCGTCGCGCGCAAAGCGCAGCGCAACGGCGTGCGCCTGATCATCGCCGGATCGTCGCGGCCCGTGCGGCGCGCCCTGTGGAACCACGGGGTTCGCCCGCCGCTCGTCCGCTTCGCGCGGTCGAGCGAACGCGCCGTCGCGGCCGCACGCATTCCCTCCGCGCCCCGACCCGAAACTCGATAGTCGGATACCGCGCCTCAGCTTGGCTTGAAGCAACCTTCAGAAGTTCTGAGGGGCGGCGCGATTGTCATCCTGCGGCCGGACGCATAGCATGGCACCGAACCGCATGCGCCGGCCCCGGACGGTGCGGCGGCCCGACAAGATCCGGGGCCCAACGTGGAGGCTCAGTCGATGCCAAGACTGCTCGCGACGATGGCTGCCTGCGCCATCGCCGTCATTTCCGTTCTGCACGCCGCGCCCGCCCCGGGGCAGACCGCCAGCGCACAGCTGCTCACGCTCTCGTGCTCCGGCTGCCATGGGGCCAACGGCCGCAGCCCCGGCCAGATGCCGCCGCTCTACGGCCGCAGCGCCGAGATGATAGCCCAGGCGCTGCGCGAATTCCGCGCCGACCAGCGGGCCGCGACGGTGATGAACCGGATCGCCAAGGGCTACACGGACGCCGAAATCGATGCCGTCGCGCGCGAAATCGCGACGACCTGGCGCTGAGGGGGGCCACCGCAATGAGCACGCTTTCACGCCGTGACTTTGCCAAGTTCATCGCCGCGGGCGCGGCCGCAGGGGCCGCAATCGGCGCGCCATCGGTCTGGGCGCAGGGCCGTACGCGCGGCCGCGTCGTCGTCATCGGCGGCGGCTGGGGCGGCGCCACGGCCGCCAAGAAGATCCGCCAGATGGACCGGGCGATCCAGGTCACGCTGGTCGAGCCGAGCGCGAGCTTCGTCACCTGCCCGTTCAGCAACTACGTCATCGCCGGCTGGCGGCAGATCAACCAGATCACCCACAACTACAACGCCCTCGCCAGCCGCCACGGCGTCACCGTGGTGCGTGACACCGCCCAGGCGATCGATGGCGCCGCCAAGCGCGTCCGCCTCGCCGGCGGGCGCACCCTGAACTACGACAAGCTGATCGTCGCGCCGGGCATCGACTTCCGCTGGGGCGCCATCGAAGGGTACGACGAGCGCGCGTCGGAAAAGATGCCCCACGCCTGGAAGGCCGGGCCGCAGACCCTGCTGCTGCGCCGCCAGCTCGAGGCGATGGCCGATGGCGGACTCGTCATCATGACCGTGCCGGCAAACCCGTTCCGCTGTCCGCCGGGCCCCTATGAGCGCGCGGCGCAGATCGCCTACTACCTGAAGCAGCGCAAGCCGCGCTCGAAGATCCTGATCCTCGACGCCAAGGACGCGTTCTCCAAGCAGGGCCTGTTCCAGGACGGCTGGCAGTCGCAGTACCCCGGCATGATCGAATGGGTTCCGCTGTCGCGCGACGGTGCCGTCACCAAGGTGATGCCGAACGAGCTGACCGTCGAGACCCAGCTCGGCGAAAAGCACCGCGGCGCAGTGGTCAACGTGATCCCGCCGCAGTTCGCCGGACGCATCGCCCGCGATTCCGGCCTCGCCAACGCCTCCGGCTGGTGCCCCGTGAATCCGGCGACGTTCGAATCGACCCAGGCGCAGAACGTCCACGTCATCGGCGACGCGACGATCGCCGGCGCGATGCCGAAATCGGGGTTCGCCGCAAACAGCCAGGGCAAGCTCGCGGCGCTTGCGGTGGTCAACGCGCTCAACGCCCGGCCGCACGCCGCGCCGACCTTCGTCAACACCTGCTACAGCCTGATCGCGCCCGAATACGGGATCTCGGTCGCCGACGTGTTCCGCGTGACCGATGCGGGCATCGTCGCGGCCCCCAATGCCGGCGGGGTGAGCCCGCGCCAGGCCGACGCGGCGTTCCGGCGGAGCGAGGCACAGTATGCGCTCGGCTGGTACGCGTCGATGACGCAGGACATCTGGGGGGCGTAACGGGGGCGAAAAACGCCGCCGTTAACCGATTTTAATCAAACGCGGACTAGTTTCGGCGGGTCCGGCCTGAATTCCGGACCCGCCGACCATCTCCTCCTTGCATCCGGGACGAACGGCGGACCAACACGAAGGTTCGCCGTGGCCGAGATCACCGCCGAAGCCGATCGCGAGACCGAGCCCGCCGCCAGCGCCGGCCGTCCGCCGCCGCTCCCGCAGCAGGGCGCCGATCCCGGGAGCGCCGCGTCGGAAGCGATCCTGCTGGCGATCGTCCAGTGGAGCGACCTTGCGCTCGCCATTCTCGCCGCGCTGGTCGCGCATGTCGTCAACGCGCTCTACGCGACCCCGGTCGACTTCCGCGATTCCGCGATCGCGGCAATGGCCGGCGCCGCCGTCACGGCGCACGTCATGCAGCGGCCGCATTTCCGCACCATCGACGGGCTGCGCCAGGTCCGCCGCCAGCTCCGCGAGGTCACGCTCGCCTGGTCCCTGATCGTCGGCATCGTGATGCTGGGCTGGCTCGTCATCGGTGCGCCCGGCGACGTGCTGCGCGCCTGGGGCCTCGCCTGGTTCTATGCCGGCATCGCGCTGCTGTGGGTGTCGCACATCCTCAGCGGACGGCTGATCCAGAAGTGGACGCGCAGCGGGCGGCTCGTCCGCCACGTCGTCATCCTTGGCGCCGGCGAGCTCGGCCAGCGTTTCGTCGACCGCCTGGTCAAGACCGAACGCTACGGGGCCCGCATCGTCGGCATCTTCGACGACCGCAAGGACCGTGTCCCGCACGAGATATCCGGGCTTCCGGTGCGCGGCCGCTCGGACGATCTCGTCGCCTATGTCCGGCGCAACCGCGCCGACATGGTGGTGGTCGCGCTGCCGCTCTCGGCCGAACTGCGGATGCTGGAGATCGTCCACAAGCTGCGCCAGCTGCCCATCGACGTGCGCGTCCTGACCGACTTCGTCGGCTTCCACGTGCCGAACCGGCCGGTCTCCTATCTCGGCGGCATTCCGCTGATCAACGTCTTCGACAAGCCGATCAAGGACTGGAACCTGGTCGCCAAGAAGATCGAGGACATGATCCTCGGCACCCTGGCGCTCGTGCTGCTGGCACCGGTCTTCGCGGCGGTCGCGATCGCCATCAAGCTCGACGGACCCGGCCCCGTGCTGTTCCGCCAGAAGCGCTTCGGCTTCAACAACAAGCTGTTCGAGGTCTACAAGTTCCGCACCATGCGCGCGGACATGCAGGATCCGCTCGCCGACAAGCTCGTGGTGCGCAACGACCCGCGCGTGACGCGCGTCGGCGCCTTCCTGCGCCGCACCAGCCTCGACGAGCTGCCGCAGATCATCAACGTGCTCAAGGGCGAGATGTCGCTGGTCGGGCCCCGCCCGCACGCGCTCAACGCCAAGGCCGCCGACCAGTACTACCACGAGGTCGTGGCCGACTACGCCGCGCGCCACCGCGTCAAGCCCGGGATCACCGGCTGGGCGCAGATCAACGGCTGGCGCGGCGAAACCGACACCCTCGACAAGATCCACGGCCGCGTCGAATGCGACCTCTACTACATCGACCACTGGTCGATCTGGCTCGACCTCTGGATCATCGCGATGACCGCACTCAAGGGCATCACCGGCAAGAACGCCTATTGAGGCGGTTGGCACCGGCGGACCGTCAGCTTGGCCGGCTAGCCTTCCGAGCACCGCGCACATTTGCGCGATACAACTATATTGCGAATGTCGTGCAATATGGTATTATTAAAAGTAAGGCTCGACTGTCGGTCAATTCGCGAAAGCGCAACCAGACCGGGAGGCGGAAATGGTTGGATCATCAACCGGCGCAGCGTTGGCCCTGCTCTCAGCCATCACCGGACCAATTCCCGTCAAGTCGCTCGACGAGAGCAGGCTGCGCGAGCTTCAGACCGCGCTGAGCCTGCTCGGCTATCCGGTTGGCGACATTGACGGACTGTTTGGGCCGAAGACCCGAAGCGCCTGGGCGGAGTTCAAGACCGACGTCTTCTCCGGCAATCCCGATCTCATCGGCCCGGAGTCGGTCGCAACGCTGAAGGAGAAGCTCGCTGCGATTGGGTCTTCCGGACTGGGGGAACTCGCGAACAAGGAATCGACCATCGCGGCGATCAAAGACGAGTGTCGTGCCCAAGGGATCGGGCTGTCGACGCAGGTCGCATATGTTCTGGCGACCACGCAGTGGGAGACGGCGCAGACCTTCAAGCCCGTGAAGGAAGCCTTTTGGTTGAGCGAGGAGTGGCGCAAGAACAACCTGCGCTACTACCCATACTACGGCCGCGGCTTCGTGCAGCTGACCTGGAAAGACAACTATCAGAAATACACAGATCTGCTTGGCAAGGATCTGGTCAACAACCCCGATCTCGCGCTCGAGCCGCAAATCGCATTGTTCGTGCTCGTGCACGGGTTCAAGACCGGCATCTTCACCGGCCGAAAGATCACTGACTACATCACCGAAGGCAAGACCGACTTCGTGAATGCGCGCCGCTGCATCAACGGGCTCGACAAGGCTCATGAAATCGCAGCGCTTGCGCAGAAGTTCCTAGCTTAGAGGCAACCCCGAACACTCTCGTGGCGGATCACAATGGTCGACCGTGCTCGTCTCGCCTCTTCCTGGCGGCGCACCTCGTCGCGATGGCCATGTCCGCAGGCGGCTGTTCGATCGATGGCGTGGGCTTCGCGCGAACCGACGTCATCCGGGCGGATGGCGCCATGGTGATCCGAACGCGGACCTACGGCGCCGACCTGCGGACGGACGTCGCTGAAGCCGGCCTCACCTTCGGCTACACGAGCACGCTGCGCGTCGTGCCGGCCACGGCCTCGGCCCCGGCGCCGGGTTCCTACCCGTTCGGCATTTCAATCCGCGGCCTCCCGATCACCGCGATTGTCCGACGCGTCGCGGGACTCGACATCGGAACGAACCCCCACATGGTCGGCGTCATGCTCGGCTACTCCGAGGACGCGGTCTTCACCCGCATCCCCGAAGGCACGTCGATCGTGCGCCGGCTGACCCTCTATCCCGATGACCCTGCGCGGACCGTGCTCCGCATTTGTGAGGAGGCCGCCGGATGCCGATGGCACTGAACTTGGCGACGTGGAGCTCGCTGGCGCTGCTGGTGCTGACGGGGTGCAGCGAGCCGCGACAGCTGTACATGGGC
>JAEUKZ010000017.1 GCA_016793045.1 Alphaproteobacteria bacterium | reverse complement strand
GCGTAGCCGAAGGGCTGCGCCGGTTCGGCCGCGGTCTCGACCCAGACGCTCTTGGTCTGGGTGTATTCGAGCATCGCCTCGTGGCCGCTCGAACGGCCGTAGCCGCTGGCGCGGAAGCCGCCGAAGGGCGACATCACGCCGATCGTCTTGTCGCCGTGGATCCAGAACGTGCCGGCGCGCACCGCGGCGGCGACGCGGTGGGCGCGGCCGACGTCGCGCGTCCACACCGCACCGGCGAGGCCGAAGCGCGTGTCGTTGGCGATCGCCACCGCTTCCGCCTCGTCGGCGAAGGGAATCACCGCGAGGACGGGCCCGAAGATCTCCTCCTGCGCCACGCGCATCGCATTGTCGACGCGGGTGAGCACGGTGGGCGCGTAGAAATAGCCGTGCGCGAGCCCGGCCGGCCGCGCGCCGCCGCTCGCCAGCACCGCGCCGGCCGCGACGCCGTCCGCCACCAGCGCCGACACGCGCTCGAACTGGCGGGCATTGGCGATGGGGCCGATCTGCGTCGCCTCGTCGAGCGGCGGGCCGACCGGCAGGCGCGCCGCCGCCTCGGCGAGCGCCGCGACGACGCGGTCGTGGATGCTGCGCTGGACGAGCAGGCGCGAGCCGGCGACGCAGCTCTGGCCGCAGCCGGCGAAGATCGCGGCCTGCGCGCCCTTGAGCGCGACCGCGAGATCGGCATCGTCGAAGACGATGTTGGCCGACTTGCCGCCGAGTTCGAGGATGCAGGGCACGACGCGCTGCGCGGCGCGTCCCGCGATCGCCGCCCCCGCCGCCGGCGAGCCGACGAAGCAGATCTTGCGCACGACGTCATGGTCGATCAGCGCCGTGCCGGTCGTGGCGCCGCGGCCGTTGACGACGCCGAACAGCCCGCGCGGCAGGCCGGCCTCCTCCGCAAGCTTGGCGAAGACCAGGGCCGTGAGCGGCGTCAGCTCCGACGGCTTGAGCACGACGGCGTTGCCGGCGGCGAGTGCCGGGGCGACGTTCCAGCCGGCGGTGAACAGCGGCGCGTTCCACGGCATCAGCGCCGCGACCACGCCGAAGGGCTCGCGGCGCACATAGTTGAGATGCGTCGTCGGCACCGGCACGACGTCGCCGTGCAGCTTGTCGCACCAGCCGGCGTAGTACTCGACCATCTCCGCGACCTTGAGCGCTTCCGCCCGGCAATCGCGGATCGGCTTGCCGCTGACCGCGGATTCGAGCCGGGCCAGCAGCTCCGCCTGGCCGCGCACGCCCTGCGCCCACGCCCACATGGCACGGCCGCGCGCGGCGGCGGTCATCGCCCACCAGGCGCGCTGGGCGCGTTCGGCCGTGCGCACCGCGGCGTCGACCGCGCCGGCATCGGCTTCGCGGTATTCGAGGATCGGCGCTCCGGTCGCGGGATCGATCAGCGCGACCGCGTCGCCCGCGCCGGCGACCAGCGCGCCGTCGATCCAGCCGGCGAGCGGCCCGGCCGCCCCGAAGACGGCGGCGAGGGCGCGCAACGCCGCGGCGCGCGCATCGCGATCGGAACCGAGATCAGTCAAGGCCGATGCTCCCGCGATCGAGGATCGCGCCGGCGATGCGGTTGAAATCGTCGGTGCCCGGCAGGCTGTCGACCGAGCCCTGCCACAGCACGTCGACCAGCGCCGCGACCTTGGGGTTTTCGCCGAGTTCGCGCGCGAGCTTGAGCGCGAGGCCCACGTCCTTGCGCATCAGCGCCATGGTGAAGCCCGAATCGAAGGCGCCGGAGACGATCCAGCGCGGGAAGTTGACCTCGCTCACCGCGCTGCGGCCCGAGGCGCCGTTGACCGCTTCGAGCAGCCTGTGCGGCTCGACGCCGGCGCGCACGCCCAGCCGCATCGCCTCCGCCGTCGCCAGCAGGTTGGCCGCGACCAGCAGGTTGTTGACGAGCTTGGCGACATGGCCGGCGCCCGACGCGCCGACATGGACGATCTTCGCCGCCACCGCCGACAGCACCGGCTGGGCGCGCGCGAGTGCGTCGGCCTCGCCGCCGATCATCATCGCGAGCGTGCCTTCGGCGGCGCCGCGCGGGCCGCCGCTGACCGGCGCGTCGAGCATCGCGAGCCCGGCCGCCGCCGCGGCGCGCGCGAGCGCGCGCGTCACCGGCGGCTCCGACGTCGAGGTGTCGACGACGATCGAGCCCGGCTGGGCGCGGGCAAGGAAGCCGTCCGCACCCTCGACGACCGAGCGCACCGCGTTGGCATGGGGCAGCGACAGCAGGGTCAGCGGGCAGCTCGCGAAGACGTCGCCCGGCCCGGCGGCGACGCTCAGGCCCGCATCGGCGCCGGCGGCGCGGCGCAGCTTGTCGAGGTCGAAGCCGCGCACGGCAAAGCCCTTGCGGCGCAGCGTCTGCGCCATCGCGAGGCCCATGTTGCCGAGACCGATCATGCCGATGCTCTGTGCCACGCGGGTCCTCTCGAGATGGGCGGCCGTCAGCCGGGACGGCCGATCCTAGCAGGGGTCGCGGCGGCGATGCCATGCGCGGCGGCGGGCCCGCGCGACCCTACGATTTTCCGCCGCCGGGATGGGCGCCGTGCGCGACCGGCGCGACGCGGTAGACGACGGCGTGGGCGAACCACACGCAGAGCAGCGTGAACAGCGTCGCGAACACGCAATCCGACAGGAAATGGCCGCCCTGGGCGATGCGCAGCCAGCTCATGATCGCGGTGAGCGCGAAGCCGTAGACCCATGCGGCCGTGCGCCACGGCCCCGCAAGCAGCCAGGCGAGCGCGCAGGCAGCCGCGGCGAGCGAGACCTCGCCCGACACGAAGGCGGCGCCGCCGGCGTCGCTCGGCAGCAGCGCGGGCGTGAAGCGCTCGTCGCCGCCGAACTCCGCGATCGCATAGGGCCGCGCGCGGCCCCAATGGATCTTGAGCAGCGCGTTGGCCAGCAGGCCCGGGCCGAACGTGTAGGCGAGCGCCATGAAGACGAAGCCGCGCAGGTCGAAGCCGGCCGGCCGGTTCAGCCGCAGGAACCCGGCGACCATGCCCGCGCCGACCGCGGCCAGCGGCAGCCAGCTCGCGCGGCCGATCCACCAGCGCAGGTCGTGCAGCCATTCGACGTAGTTGAGCGGCCAGACGTCGTAGCGGCCGCCCCAGAAATGCCGGGTGACGGCGATGTCGATCCCGGGGAACGCGGTGAAGATCACGGCCGCGGCGAGGAACGCCGGAAGCCAGAGACGGAAGAAGGCGCGTGTCGACATGAAGTGGGCTCCGCGGGCGGCCCGACCTTAGGGACCGGCCGGCGGGCGCGCAACAGCAAGCGACCCGCATCGAGGAAGATTCCCCGCAACGCGGCGCGGCAGCAACATTTCATTACAAAGCGGACAAATGCCGGCATCACGCCGGGGCTAGCGTCTCGCCGTCGCCGGGCGTCCGCGTCCGGCACGACGGCGGCAAGAAGGCCGCCGGAGCCCGGCAGGAATCGCACGAACATCAACGAAGGCCCGGCAATGTCTTCCCGGCAACGGGGAGCGGCCGAATCTCGTCTTGATCATCGTAAAGGTTTTACTGATTTCATTGTGAAGATGACTTTCGTCATCTGGCGCGATTACTGCGAGGCCCCGTCCGGGAGGACCGGGCGGGCCGCCGCGCACGAGGCGTGCGCGCCGGTGTCGCGCCGCGGCCTCCGATCAGAGGGAGACGTACCATGATCTCAGGGCTGGGTGGTTCCGGCGCCGGCGCGGGCATGCTGCAGCAGATGCGCGAGCGCATGTTCAGCCGGATCGATTCCGACGGGGACGGGTCGATCGGCAAGGCCGAGTTCGCGAGCGGGCGCCCGTCGGGCGCATCCGCAAGCGACGCGGCCGACCGCTTCGCGCAGATCGACGGCGACAGCGACGGCAGCATCACGACGACCGAACTGCAGAGCGCGTTCGAGCAGATGGCGTCGTCGATGCAGGGCGCGCTGATCGCCGCACAGGGCGGCCGCGGCGGACCGCCGCCCGGACCGCCGCCGGGCGAGGATGACGGCGGCGGCGGCGCCGCGTCGGTCGCCTCGCAGCTGCTGGCGAAGCTCGATGGCGACGGCGACGGGAGCGTCAGCAAGAGCGAACTCGAAGCCGCGCTCCAGTCGGTCGCCGCAGACGGGTCCGATGCCGACGCGGTCGCCGCCGAGGCGGAGACGCTGTTCGCCGAGATCGATGCCGACGGCGACGGCAGCGCCAGCGAGAGCGAGATCGCCC
>JAEUKZ010000360.1 GCA_016793045.1 Alphaproteobacteria bacterium | reverse complement strand
GTCGCGCCCGCGACCGGCGTGCAGATCCTTCGCAACGCCATCATGGAGACCTGCAGCTACGGCTGCTACGTCCCCGAAGGGGAGTTCGGCATCCAGCAGGTCGGGTCGGGGGGTGTGGCGATCGTGCTCAGCGAAGGCACGGGTGCGACGGTTCAGAACAACTGGGTCCGCAACAACCAGATCGGCGTGGTCAATCTTTCGGAAGGGCCGGTCGTCATCAACGAGAACTCGTTCGAATCGCAATACGGGACGGTGGCGATCGAGAACCTGGCCGCGAACCCGCTCAGTGGCATCAACAACTGGCTGGGCCAGAGTTCGATCTTCGGCCTGACCCAGACGGTGAGCAACTTCACCGACACGAACCCGGCGCCGGACCGCTTCGACCACAACCCGCTGCTGCCGGGCTGGCAGATCGGCGTGACGGTCGAGACGACGCAGTTCAGCGATCCGACCTTCGGCCGCATTCCGGCGGACGGCCCGTTCAGCTTCCTGGCCAATCCGTTCAACGCCAATCAGCCGATCGGCGGCCTCGGCGGCGCCGGACCGTCGCTGCAGGAAATCGCACCGGCGGCGGGCGGACAGGGGACGGCGGAGGACCAGTGCGCCAACGTGCCGGGCGAGCAGCTCGCCAACACGCTGCTGGGCGGGTTCAACCTGCTCAACCCGGCCGTATACCAGCAGGTTATCCGCTGCCAGGCCGCTGCGCAGTAGTATCCAGTCTCCGACACGACGCGACGGCCCCGGCGGCGATGCCGGGGCTGTTTCGTTTCTGCGGTGTGCGGACTTGTCTACGCGGCGCCGCCGTCGCATCATTTGCACGGTGAATGCCTCGCACCGCGTAGCGCACCCGATCCACCCCTTCATTCCCGCGACGTCGATCGAAGGCGTGGCGTGGCCCGCTGTCCCGGGCAGCGCGGCGGCGGCAGTGCTGGGCATCCTCGACCAACTTGGCCAGACGCAATGGTGGCCGCCGGAACTGATCCGCCAGTACCAATTCCGCCAGCTTGGTTCGTTGCTCAACCATGCGGCGCGCAACGTGCCGTTCTATGGCGCCCGGCTGGCGGCCGCCGGTTTTCGTCCGGGCGATACGTTGAACGAAGCGACGTGGCGGCGCATTCCCGTGCTCAGCCGGCGCGACGTCCAGGACAACGGGCGGAGCCTTGACAGCGCCGCGGTTCCCCGGGAGCACGGCACGGCGGGTCTCATTTCGACCAGCGGCTCGACCGGAACGCCGATCAGCGTCAGGCGTTCGCAGCTTTCGTATCTCTTCTGGCAGGCGATCACGCTGCGCGACCATCTTTGGCACGACCGCGACGTGACTGCGAAGCTGGCGATGATCCGGTTCGATCCCGAAGGCCATGCCAAGCCGCCCCACGGTCTCGAGATGCCAAACTGGGGCGAGCCGACGGCGCGGTTCTATCCGACCGGGCCGACCGCGATGCTGGCAATCGCCTCGCCGATCGATGTCCAGATCGAATGGCTCCGCCGGCACGATCCGGCCTATCTGCAGACGCACCCCACGAACCTGTTCCACCTCGCGCGACATTGCATCGCCCATGGAATCTCGCTTGCGCTGCGCGGCGTCAGCACCGTGGGCGAGGCGCTGACACCGGAGGCGCGCGCGGCTTGCCGCGAAGCCTTCGGGGCCGAGGTGACCGACATCTACAGCACGCGCGAAGTCGGTTACGTCGCCCTACAGTGCCCAGGTGGGCCGCACTATCACGTCCAGGCCGAAGACGTGTTCGTCGAGATTCTCGACGATGCCGGCGCGCCATGTCTGCCGGGCCAAATCGGACGCGTCGTGGTGACGCCGCTCCACAACCTGGCGACGCCGTTGATCCGCTATCACCTCGGCGATCATGCCGAGGCCGGTGCGCCCTGCCCGTGCGGGCGCGGTCTGCCCGTGATAGCGCGAATCGTCGGCCGCACGCGCAACATGCTGCGGCTGCGGACCGGCCAGCTTCTGTATCCCGGCTACGTCGTGAGCAAGCTGGTGGAGGTTCCGGCGGTCATCCAGTTCCAGGCGGTGCAGCGGACAATCGATCGCATCGAGCTTCGGCTGGTGGTGCGCCAGCCATTGACCGCCGAGGACGAGGCGGCTATCCGTCGCATCGTTTCATCGTCGATCGGCGCCGACTTCGCAGTCGATATCGCCACTTGCAACGCGATCGAGCGGAGTGCCAGCGGCAAGTACGAGGAGTTCCGCTCGGAGCTGCTCGAGTGAACGGCGGCGCCGATTCGCTGTCGGTCGCGGCGCTGGCATCGCAGGTGCCGCGTCTCAACCCGCCCGAGGTCGTCTGGCCTGCCGTCGTGGGTGGCGAAGCCGGAACGATCCTTGCCGTCCTGCAACAGATCGAGTTGAGCCAGTGGTGGCCGCCGGACGTGCTCGCAGCGCAGCAGCGCCGGCAGCTCGGATTCCTCCTCGCGCACGCGGAGCGCACGGTTCCCTTCTATAGGGATCGCCTTCGCGCGGCAGGATTTCGCGCCGGTCAGCCGTTGAGCGAAGAGGTCTGGCGGCGGCTGCCCGTGCTCGAGCGTCGCGCGGTGCAGGATGCCGGCCCGGCCCTGCGGAGCAGCCATGTACCGGCGGCCCATGGCGCAGCGGTCGAAGTCACGACGACGGGGTCGACCGGCATGCCCGTCCGCGTCCTCAAGACGCGCCTGGCGGATCTGTTCTGGAGCGTCTGCACGCTGCGCGACCTGCGCTGGCAGCGTCGCGATGTGTCCGGCAAGCTTGCGCTCATCCTGCGCGATCCGGCCGGGCGGGCGGGCTGGCCAGCCGGGCTCACGCTGCCGAACTGGGGCCGGGTTCCCGGCGTGCTCTATGCCAGCGGCCCGGCAGCGCAGCTCGATGTCATGACGCCGGTCGATCTCCAGGCGGAATGGCTGATGCGTATCCAGCCGAACCACCTCCTGACCTTTCCGACCAACCTCCTGCATCTCGCGCGGCACGTCCTCGAGCGTGGCCAGGCCCTGCCGGCTCTACGTGGGATCACGACGATGGGCGAACTCGTCGGGGCCGACCTGCGTGCGCTATGTCGGGCGGCCTTCGGCGTTCCACTGGCCGACATGTACAGCGCCGAGGAGGTCGGCTACATGGCGCTGCAATGCCCGGACTTCGACCATTACCACGTTCAGGCTGAGACGGTGCGGGTCGAGATCCTCGACGAAGCCGACCGGCCATGTCCTGTCGGTGCCATCGGCCGGGTCGTCGTGACGCCGCTGCACAACCTCGCGACGCCGCTGGTCCGCTATGCCATCGGCGACTATGCGGAAGTCGGCCCGCCGTGCCCCTGCGGTCGCGGACTGCCCGTGCTGCGGCGAATCCTGGGCCGGACCCGCAACATGGTCCGTTTGCCGAGTGGGGCGTCGCATTGGGCGGCGCTGGAGAGCCAACGATTTGCCGAGATTGCTCCGATCGTCCAATACCAGCTGATTCAGACTCAGGACGGGATCGAGATGAAGCTGGTGACGCGGCGGCCGCTCGAGCGCGACGAAGAGGACAGATTGCGCGACCTCGTTCACTTCGCGCTCGGCCATCCGTTTGCGGTGCGGTTCACCTATCATGATGCAATCCCGCGCTCCGCCGGCGGGAAGTTCGAGGAGTTCCGCTGCGAACTGGGCGAATGAGCGCCGACATGCCTGATATTGCGCGGCACCCGGCCATCGCTATAGTGCGGCCAGCGCCGACCGCGAGAAGCAGGGGGATCCATTGACCACCACCGAGTCCGCCGGGACCAGTGCGCCGCAGCCGCTCTTCTATCAGCGTCCAACGCCGCTCGACCCCGTCCGTCATGCCGGCAAGCGGCTGCGTCGCAATGCCGGTTTCAGCTTTGCCGCACGGACCAACTCGGTCCTCCTTACCGCCGCCGAGTTTCCTGCCGCGCTGCGCTTTTATCCGATCGTGTTCACGGTCGCCAATCCGGCGATGCCGCTCGCCCTGCTTGGGGTGACGTCGGAGTCGAACCTGTTCGTGGACGCGAATGGCGCCTGGCGGGCTCATACCTATGTTCCGGCCTACGTCAGGCGCTATCCCTTCGCGTTCATCGAGAGCGGCGATCGCAAGGCGTTCACGCTGTGTGTCGACGAGGTGTCGCCTTTCGTCATCGAAGGGGACGGAGAGCCGTTCTTCGTCGACGGTAAGCCTTCGACGCTTACCGAGCAGGCGCTGCGCTTCTGCACGGAATTCCAGGGCTTGTTTCAGGGCACGCAGGCCTTTGGCGAGGCTCTGGCAGGCTCCGGCCTGCTCATCGAACGCCAGGCGGATTTCCGCTCCCCGGCCGGGAAACAGGCATCGCTCTCGGGCTTCCGAATCGTTGACGAGCAGAAGTTCAATGACTTGCCAGATGCGACATTTCTCGACTGGCGCAAGCGCGGCTGGGTGCATCTTGTGCATGCCCACCTGTTCTCGCTCGCAAACCTGAACGACCTCTTCGAGCATTCGCTGACAACGTCGGGGGGCTGAGAATGGACACACGCAGCCTGATTGCGGCGATCGCGATGGCCGCGATCGCTTCGGCCGCCTCGGCGCAGACTGCACCGCGCCCGGCGCAGCCGGCCCCGCCGGCGACCCCCGTGCCCGCCCCGCCTTCTGCAGCCGACCCGGCGCCTACCCCGGCCGCGCCGCCCGCAGCACCGGGGACGGGCGACGCCGCAGCGGCGAGCGGACGCTCGTTCTATCAGGTCGAGGGATTCAGGTCGGCCCGCTTCAACATGACGGAGCAAGAGGTCCGGGAAGCGATCAATCGTGATTTCCCGCGGACCGGCAACGGGGTGCGCCGACTGGGCGAGGTCGAGGTGCAGCCCAACCGCGTGTTCAGGACGACCGCACTTGTCTTTTCTGCGCGCAATCTGATGCCGGACACGGGTCTGGTGCATGTTGAATACATTCTTGGCCATCAGACTCGACGGCTTATCCAGGTGAACTTGATCTGGGGGACGCCGTGGGAACCGCAGGCGCCGCTCGAGTCCGTGCAGACCGTCGTCGCTCGTCTGCAGACATTCTTCGTTCAGGAACGCTTTCCGCCAGACTCGATCAGTATCGGTGTGGCGCAACCGGATGGCTCGCTTCTCGTGTTTCGCGGGCGCGACGAGCAGGGGCGGATCGTCGAAGTCGTGGCAAATGGGCAGGCTGCACGTGAGGGACAGCGCGCGCAGCATTGGGTGCGCCTTTCCTACATCCTTACCTCCGATCCCGAGAGAGCCGACATCTTCAGATTGCGCCGGGGCGACTTCTGAGTAACTACACGCTCTGGCGAGGGATTTCCGAGTAATGTCAAGCGCTTGAAAAGGGCTCCATCACTAGGTTAGAATTATCTTAACGCTACCGGTCAGCAGGGCGAAGCCCACGCCGGCAGCTTTGGATCGCAGGCCGAAGCCGGGGGAGTTTCATGCACTACAGCCGTCTGTCGTCCGCGCGCGGACTCGCCATCCTGGCGCTGGCCGTTGCCACTGCGATATCAGGGCAAGGCCTTGCCCAGACCTTGCCGCCATCGGCGGATCCCGGCCGATTGCAGGACATCACGCCGGGTCCGACGCAGCAGCCCCGCCCGACGGGGCCGCGCATTGCGGTTCCCGAG
>JAEUKZ010000444.1 GCA_016793045.1 Alphaproteobacteria bacterium | reverse complement strand
ACGTCCGGCCTCGCCTCGCCGAGAAACGCAACCACATGGGGCAGGCGCTTCTTGATCGAGTTGACGTTCCAGGTCGCGATCCGCACGGAAAGCGGGTGCTCAAACCGAGAAGGAGTTGCCGCAGCCGCAGGAACTCTTGGCGACCGGGTTCTTGATCTGGAAGGCGGCGCCGATCATGTCTTCGACATAGTCGATCTTCGCGCCCTTCATCATCTCCAGCGACACGTCGTCGATGACGACCTTGGCGCCGTCGCGCTCGAGCACGCGGTCGGTCTCGCCGGTCGTGTCGTCGAAAGTGAATCCATACTGGAAGCCGCTGCAGCCGCCGCCGCTGACGGAGATGCGCAACATCATGCCGCGATGCTCGTCCTGCCCCAGGATGAAGGCAATGCGCGCTGCCGCCGATGGCGTGATCTCCACCTGCTCGTTGTGTTCGGCCGTCATCGTGTCGGACATGTCGCGATCTCCCGCGCTGGGCTGGGGCACCATGTTCTTATGTAAGCTGTTCAATCGCTTTGTCAAACCCGCCGCGTACCGGCGAGCCAAGCCGATTGCCTGGCCGGGGGCGGGACTGTAGCTTCCCCGGCCATGCCGGCCGGTCCCGTCTTTTCCAGCACGTCGCGCGCGCCGTTTGCCTGCCGCGCCGAGGCCAGCCGTGGCCGCCGCCATGGCGAACCTGAAAGCACGCTGCGTTCGGCCTTCCAGCGCGACCGCGACCGGGTCATCCATTCGACGGCATTCCGCCGCCTGCAGTACAAGACCCAGGTCTTCGTCTATCACGAGGGCGACCACTACCGGACCCGGCTGACCCACTCGATCGAGGTCGCCCAGATCGCCCGTACCATCGCGCGGGCACTCGGGGTCGACGAGGATCTCGCCGAGGCGGTGGCGCTGGCGCACGACCTCGGCCACACGCCGTTCGGCCACGCCGGCGAGGATGCGCTCAATGCCGCGATGGCGCCCTATGGCGGTTTCGACCACAACGCCCAGACGCTGCGGATCCTCACCAGGCTTGAACAGCGCTATGCGGCCTTCGACGGGTTGAACCTGACGTGGGAGGCGCTGGAGGGCGTCGTCAAGCACAACGGGCCGCTCACGGGCGCGAATGCCGCCGCGCGGCACGCCGGCGGCCTGCCCGCGGCGATCACCGAATACAACGTCCAGCACGACCTGCGTCTCGACACCTGGCCGGGGCTCGAGGCGCAGACCGCCGCGCTCGCCGACGACATCGCCTACAACAACCACGACATCGACGACGGCCTGCGCGCCGGGCTCTTCACGGTCAAGACGCTGGCGGCGGTGCCGCTGGCCGGCCCGGTCTTCGCGGAGGTCGCGGCGCGCCATCCGGGGGTCGAGGAGGGACGCCTCATCGGCGAGGCAATTCGCCGCCTGATCGATCGCATGGTCACCGACCTGCTGGCCGAGACGCGCCGCCGCATCGACGCGGTCCGTCCCGCCGACGCCGACGCGGTGCGCGCCGCCGGGAAGCCGCTGGTCGCATTTTCCGACGTGCTCCACGGCGAAACGCAGGCCTTGCGAAAGTTCCTGTTCGAGCGGATGTATCGCCACGAGCGCGTGACGCGCTCGACCGACCACGCCAAGCGGATCGTCGCCGATCTGTTCTCACGCTTCTTCGCCGAGCCCGCGCTGCTTCCCGCGGACTGGGCTGGGCGCGCGATCGCGGCCGAGGAGCCGCGGCGCGCCCGCCTGGTCGCCGACTACATCGCCGGCATGACCGATCGCTTCGCGATCACCGAATATGGCCGCCTGTTCACCATGGACGACGTGACGATATGAACCTGTTCACTTTCTTTCGCGACGCGATCTCGGCGATCCTCGGACGCCTTGTTTCCGCCGGGACGCTGCCGGCGACGGTGCTCGACACACGCCTGACGGTCGAGCCGCCGCGCGATGCGAGCCATGGCGACGTCTCGAGCAACGCCGCGCTCGTGCTGTCAAAGGCGGCCGGCCGCAAGCCGCGCGAGATCGCCGAACTGCTGGCGGCCGAGCTGCGCGGCCATCCGGACGTCGCCGGGGTCGAGATCGCCGGACCGGGCTTCATCAATCTGCGCCTGCACCCCGCCTTCTGGACGAAGCGTCTTGCCGACATCCTGACGGCGGGGGAGGACTACGGCACGTCGACGCTCGGCGCGGGCAAGCGCGTCAACGTCGAATACGTGTCCGCCAATCCCACCGGGCCGATGCATGTCGGCCACGGTCGCGGGGCCGTGCTCGGCGATGCGCTTGCCGCGCTGCTGGCGCGGACCGGGCACGACGTGACGCGCGAGTACTACATCAACGACGCCGGCGGGCAGGTCGATACGCTCGCGCGCTCCGCCTATCTGCGCTATCGCGAGGCGCTCGGCGAAGCGATCACCATCCCCGAGGGACTCTATCCGGGCGAGTATCTCAAGCCGGTCGGGGCTGCGCTTGCGGCGCGCCACGGCCGCGCGCTGCTCGACAAGCCCGAAGCCGCCTGGCTGGCGTTGATCCGGGCCGAGACCATCGCCGCGATGATGGCGCTCATCCGCGACGATCTCGCCGCGCTCGGTGTCCGGCACGACGTCTTCGTATCCGAACGCGACGACGTCGTCGCCAAGGGCAAGGTGGAGCAAGCGGTCGAGTCGCTGCGCCGGCGCGACCTCGTCTATCGCGGCGTGCTCGAGCCGCCGAAGGGCGAGAAGCCCGACGACTGGGAGCCGCGCGAGCAGCTGCTGTTCCGCGCCACCGCGTTCGGCGACGTCGTCGATCGGCCGCTGCAAAAGTCCGACGGCACGTGGACCTATTTCGCGAGCGACATGGCCTACCACCACGGCAAGGTCGAACGCGGCTTCGACCGCCTGATCGATGTCTGGGGGGCAGACCACAAGGGCTACGTCAAGCGCATGGAGGCCGCGGTCAAGGCGCTGCGCGGCGACCGCGACACCCAGTTCGAAGTGAAGCTGTGCGAACTCGTCAACCTGCTCGAGAACGGCGAGCCGGTGCGGATGTCGAAGCGTTCAGGCACGTTCGTCACCCTGCGCGAGGTGATCGACCGCGTCGGCGCCGGCGTGGTGCGCTTCATCATGCTGACGCGGCGCAGCGAGCAGACGCTCGACTTCGACTTCGCGAAGGTGACCGAGCAGTCGAAGGACAATCCGGTCTTCTACGTCCAATACGCCCACGCGCGCACGCGCTCGGTCATGCGCCAGGCCGAGACTGCGTTGCCCGGGCTCGATCTGTCGGCCGCGGCGCTCGCTGGCGTTCCGCTCGATCGCCTGCAGTCGAAAGCCGAGTTCGTCGCCCTGATCAAGACACTGGCGTTCTGGCCGCGGCTGCTCGAAAGCGCGGCGGAAACCGGCGAGCCGCACCGGGTCGCGTTCTTCCTCTACGACCTGGCGGCGCAGTTCCACCAGCTCTGGACTCACGGCAAGGACGACCACGAGCTGCGCATCGTCGTCGCGGAGGACCGCGACGGCACGCTGGCGCGCCTCGCGCTCGTCCGCGCGGTCGGGTACGTGGTTGCCTCCGGCCTGCGATTGATCGGCGTCGAGCCCGCCGAATCGATGTAGTCTCTCGGTCATGCAGCCGAGCGCCACGATCGAGATCGTCGATCCGTCGGGCGACGCCGAAGATCCGAAGCCGCGCCGCGGTTGGCTGCGCTGGCTGCGGATCATCGTTGTCGTGACGGTCCTCGGCGGGTTCGGGGCGCTCGTGGCCTGGGTCTACTACACGACGACGCGCGACGCCGGTCTGCCCGAAGGCCAGATCCCGCTCGTACGCGCCGATCCCACACCCTATCGCACCCGACCCGACAATCCCGGCGGCACCGAAGTGCCGCATCAGAACTTCGAAGTCTACAACCGGCTCGGCCAGCCGGTGGCGCCGGCGCCGCCGGGCCGGCAGGTCGAGCGCCTTCTGCCGCCGCCCGAGGCGCCGATGCCGCGGCCGCAGCCGGCCCCGCCGCCGGCGGCCCCGGCCGTCGTGACGCCGCCGGCGTCAGCGCCGCCCGCGCCGGCGCCGCCGCCACAGGCCGCGCCCGGCCCGCGCCCGCCGCTGACGCGCGATCAGGTCGCGGCGCCCTCGGCGCAGCCGCCGGCACGGCCCGATGTACGGACCGCCGCGCCGTCGCCGACCGGACGCGGCCCGCGGCTCCAACTGGGCGCGCTGCCGAGCCAGGAGGCCGCCGCCCGCGAGGTCGAGCGCCTGCGGCGCAGTTACGGCGACATCATCGGCCGCGTCGGAATATCGGTCGTGGCGGGCGAAGCGCGCGGCAATCCGATCTATCGCATCCAGTCGGCGCCGCTGCGCGACCAGGGGGCGGCCGACGAACTGTGCGGGGCGCTGCGCCAGCGGCGGGTGGAGTGCATCATTGTCCGCCAGTGATCCGCCGCGCGCCGTGGTCTTCGGCTGCGCCGGGCCGGCCCTGAGCGATGCCGAACGCCGCTTCTTCGCCGAAGCCGATCCGCTCGGCTTCATCCTCTTCGGCCGCAACGTCGAAACGCCCGCGCAGGTCGCCGCGTTGGTTGCAGCGCTGCGCGACGTGGTCGGGCGCGCCGACGCGCCGGTGCTGATCGACCAGGAGGGCGGCCGCGTTCGGCGCCTCAAGCCGCCGCATTGGCGCGCGTTCCCGCCCGCCGCGACGATCGGCGCGCTCGCGTCGTCCGACGCGGATGCCGCGGCCCGCGCGGCCTTCCTCGCCGGTCGGCTGATCGCTGCCGATCTCGCGCCGCTCGGCGTCAGCGTCGATTGCGCGCCAGTCTGCGACGTCGCAGAAGAGGGCACACACGATGCCATCGGCGACCGGGCGTTCGCGCGCGATCCGGCGCTCGTGGCGCGGCTGGCACGCGCCTTTGCGGTCGGCCTCGCCGACGGCGCGGTCGCGCCCGTCATGAAGCACATGCCGGGCCAGGGCAGGGCGTGCGTCGATAGCCACGCCGAACTGCCGGTCGTGCACGCGGACTGGCCCGCACTCGAACGGGTGGACTTCCGCCCATTTGCAGAGAATGCCGATATTCCCTGGGGCATGACCGCCCACGTCGTCTACAGCGCGATCGATCCGCAGCGGCCGGCGACCTGCTCGCCCGACGTGATCGCGCGCGCGATCCGCGGCGCGATCGGCTTCGCCGGTCCGCTGTTGACCGACGATCTGTCGATGAACGCCCTGAAGGGCGGCGTCGGCGAGCGTGCGGCGGCGGCGCTGGCCGCAGGCTGCGACGTGGCGCTCCACTGCAACGGGCGCATGGATGAGATGCAGGCGGTCGCCGCAGCGGTGCCGCGGCTCGCCGATGCGGCGCTTTCACGGATCGCGCAGGCGCGGCGTCGCCCGCTGACGAATCGCGACCGCGCCCTAGATTCCGCTCGGCAGCCACGGTCGATCCGTGCGATGGAGGCGCAGTTCGCTGGGTTGATCGGGGCCGAAATCGCCCGGTCCGGCCAAGCCTGATCTGGATTGGGACGATGGACGACCTGAACAACGCAATCGTCAATCTGACGACCTGGATTCTGCCGGCCCTGCTGGCGATCACGCTGCACGAGGCGGCGCACGGGTTCGCGGCGGACCGGCTCGGCGACAACACCGCGCGGATGCTCGGCCGCGTGTCGCTCAATCCGTTCCGTCATATCGACCCGATCGGGACGATTCTGCTTCCTGGCGCCCTGCTGATCACCGGCGCCCCCTTCATGTTCGGCTGGGCCAAGCCGGTGCCGGTCAATTTCCGCCGCCTCGGCAATCCGCGCCGCGACATGGTGCTGGTTTCCGCCGCCGGGCCGGCGATGAACCTGGTGTTGGCGGTGGCCGGAGTGTTGATGTATTACGGCCTGCCCTACGTGCCCGAGATGGCTGCGACGTGGGCGCGCCTCAACCTCAACAACCTCGTGATCTTCAACGTGGTTCTGGCCGTCTTCAACATGCTGCCGATTCCCCCGCTGGATGGCGGACGGGTGGCGATCGGGCTGTTGCCGTACAAGCTCGCCTATCCGCTGGCGCGGATCGAGCCGATGGGCTTCGTCGTGGTTCTCATGGTGTTCTTCGTGTTGCCGATGCTGCTGCGGCCGATGGGCTTCGGCTTCGACCCGGCCCGCTGGCTGATCGTGATGCCGGCCAACTACATCCTGCAGGCCATCCTCAGTGTGTTCGGATGACGCCGATGGTTGAGGAGACAACCGCAACGCCGGCCCCCGCGGACAGCGCACCGGATCTTCATCCCGCGGTTCCCGACGAGCGCCTGCTTGTCGATCTCGACGGCTACGAAGGGCCGATCGACGTCCTGCTGACGCTCGCGCGCGACCAGAAGGTCGACCTCAAGAACATCTCGATCGCGGCACTGGCCGATCAGTATCTCGCCTTCGTCGCCCAGGCCGGCCGCATCCGGCTGGAGGTCGCAGCCGACTATCTCGTGATGGCGGCGTGGCTCGCCTATCTGAAGTCGCGCCTGCTGCTGCCGGTGCCGCCGGAAACGGGCGACGAACCCAACCCGGCCGAGATGGCGGCGGCGCTGGCCTTCCAGCTCCAGCGCCTCCAGGCGATGCAGGAGGCGGGGCAGCGGATGATGAACCGGCCGCTGCTCGGCCGCGACGTCTTCCCGCGTGGCGAGCCCGAAGGGCTGCACACGGTGACGCGCGCGGTCTACCAGCTTTCGCTCTACGAGTTGCTGAAAGCCTACGGCGAGCAGAGATCGCGCCAGCAGCCGTCGACCCTGCGCATCGAGGCGACCGAGCTCTATTCGATGGACGTCGCGCTCGAGCGGCTCGAATCGATGCTCGGCCGGATGCCTGAATGGACGGTACTGACCAGCTTCCTGCCGCCCGGCATCGCCGGAGGTCTGCTCGGCCGCTCGGCCATGGCCGCGATGCTGACGGCGGGGCTCGAGATGGTCCGCAGCGGCAAGCTCCAGTTGCGGCAGGAAAAGAACTTCGGACCGATTTATGTGCGCAAGGCGCCGGAGAGCACGGTGACCGAGCTGCCCGTCGACAGGACCCCACGATGAGCGAGCAAGCGAACGACCCCGTACCAGCCGCGGACGAACCCGTCGCCGAAGGGTCGGAGCCTGTCGCGGCCGTTGCGGAGGAGGTTGCGGCCGGGGCCGCGGAGCCCGACGCGGGCGAGGTCACGGCCGCGCTCGATCGCGCCCAGTCGCTGCGCATCCTCGAAGCCGTGCTGTTCGCGGCGACCGAGCCGCTCGATGCGGCGACGATCGCCCGCCATCTGCCCAAGGGCGCCGACATCGTCACGTTGATCGACGAGCTCGAGCGGCAGTATTCCGGCCGCGGGGTCAATCTCGTGCGCGCGGCCGGCAAATTCGCGATGCGCACGGCCGCCGATCTCGGCCACGTGCTGCGCATCGAACGCGAGCTGCCGCGCAAGCTGTCGCGCGCCGCGGTCGAGACGCTGGCGATCATCGCCTATCACCAGCCGGTCACGCGTGCAGAGATCGAGGAGATCCGCGGCGTCGCTATTTCCAAGGGCACGCTCGACGTGCTGATGGAAACCGACTGGATCAAGCCGCACGGGCATCGCGAGACGCCCGGGCGGCCGGCGACCTGGGTGGTCACCGACACGTTCCTCAGCCATTTCAACCTCGACAGCCGCGACGATCTGCCGGGGCTCGACGACCTGCGCGCCGCAGGGCTGCTCGACGCGCGGCCGGCGGTCAGCGCGTATACCGAGCATGCCGCGCCGGCCGAGGCCGAGCCGGGCAGTACCGAAGACGACGGGGCGGAGGAGGAGGTCGCGGAGGCGTCGGAAGACGACGCGCCCGCGCCGCGCTCGTCGGACGAGGGCGAAGGCGGGGGCGGCGGCGCTCCGTCGCCCGACGCAGGGACCGCGCGCTCGGCCTGACCTGTGCGAAGGAGGACCAGGGCCTCGTGACCACGGCCTCCAGCACGCGCGACTTCGCGGTTCCGCGCCGGATCGACGCGTGGACGGTCGTCGCATTGCTGATCGCCGTCGTCGTCGCGGCGCCCATCGTCGTGGTCGTGCTGAGCATCGCCGTGCCTGCGGGCACGATCTGGTCGCATCTGGCCGAGACGGTGCTGCCGCTCTACATCGGCAACTCGCTGCTCCTGATGGCCGGGGTCGGCATTGGCGTCGCGGTGATCGGCACCGGTACGGCCTGGCTGGTGACGATGACGCAGTTCCCCGGCCGGCGCGTCCTCGAATGGGCCCTGCTGGTGCCGCTTGCCGTACCGGCCTATGTGATCGCCTACGCCTATGCCGCGCTGCTCGACGTTGGCGGGCCGCTGCAGGACTGGCTGCGGCGCGACATCGGCATCCTCCGGCCCGACCTGTGGATTCCCAATGTCCGTTCGCTCGGCGGCGCGATCGTCGTGCTCACGCTGGTGCTCTATCCCTACGTCTACCTGCTCTGCCGCGCGGCCTTCGCCGACCAGTCGACGGCCCTGCTCGAAGCGAGCCGGATGCTCGGCCGCGGTCCGGCGCGCAGTTTTCTCACGCTTGCATTGCCGATGGCGCGGCCGGCGATCGCCGGCGGCATCGCGCTCGCGCTGATGGAGACGCTGAGCGAGTTCGGCGCGATGCAGCATTTCGGCGTACAGACCTTCGTCACCGGCATCGTCCGGACCTGGCAGGGCCTGGGCGAGCCGGTCGGTGCCGCACAGCTTGCGGCGATGCTGATGCTGTTCGTGCTGGCGCTGGTGGTGATCGAGCGGCGCTCGCGCGGGCGCCGCCGCTACGCGCACGGGCAGGGCGCCTATCGCGCCTTCACGACGTTGCATCTGCGCGGCTGGCACGCGGCGGCGGCGGCCGCGATCTGCGCGGCGCCGGTGCTTTTCGGTTTCGTCGTGCCGGCGCTCGCGCTGGGCTGGCTGATCTGGCAGGACCCGGAGATCGCGCTCGCCACGCCCCTGCTGCCGCTCGCGCTCAACAGTCTGATCCTCGGCGCGGTCGGCGCGGCCATCACGGTTGCGGTCGCACTGATCGTCGCCTACGCGATGCGGCTGCGCGGGGGGCCTGCGGTCGCCGCGGCCGGGCGTGCCGCCGCGATGGGCTATGCAATTCCCGGCGCGGTGATCGCGGTCGGGATCATGCTGCCCTTCGCGTGGATCGACAACCAGGTCGACGCGATCATGCGTGCCACCTTCGGCATCTCGACCGGGCTGCTGCTCTCGGGCACCGTCATCGCCGTTCTGTTCGGCTACGTGGTGCGCTTCCTGGCGGTCGCCTTGAACGCGGTCGAGGCGAGCCTGACCCGCGTCACGCCGAACATGGACGGTGCGGCGCGGCTGCTCGGTGCCACGACCTGGGAGATGCTGCGGCGTGTCCACGTTCCGCTCATCCGCGGCGGGTTGGTGACGGCGTCCATCCTCGTCTTCGTCGAGGTGATGAAGGAGCTGCCGGCGACCCTGCTGATGCGGCCGTTCAACTTCAACACCCTCGCGGTGCAGACCTATCACTTCGCGGCCGACGAACGGCTCGCCGAGGCGGCGCCGCCGGCGCTGCTGGTCGTCGCGGTCGGGCTGCTGCCGGTGCTCGTGCTGGCACGGCGGATCGCGCGGGCACGGCCGGAGGGAAATGGCGCATGAGCGAGCCGGCGCGCGATATCCCGACGATGCCGCCCGGTCTGGTGATGCTCGGCATCAGCCATCATTTCGGCCGGCGCCGCGTGCTCGACTCCGTCGACCTCGTGGTCTCGCCGGGCGAACTCGTTTGCCTCGTCGGCCCCTCGGGCTGCGGCAAGACGACGCTGCTGCGTATCGCCGCCGGGCTGGAGGAGCTGCAGCAGGGCCGGGTGCTCGTCGATGCCTGCGTCGTCGCCGAGCCCGGGACGGTCGTACCGCCCGAACGGCGCGGCGTCGGACTTGTCTTCCAGGACACCGCCTTGTTTCCGCATCTCGATGTCGCAGGCAATGTCGGCTTCGGCATCGCGCGCATGCCGGCCGATGCGCGCCGCCTGCGCATCGACGAGGTGCTGCACCAGGTCGGCATGTCCGACTACGCCGCGTCCTATCCGCACCAGCTGTCCGGCGGCCAGCAGCAGCGGGTGGCGCTGGCGCGCGCGCTGGCGCCGCGGCCGCGGGTGATGCTGCTCGACGAGCCGTTCTCCGGCCTCGACACCAGGCTGCGCGAGCAGGTTCGCGACGACACGCTGCACGTCCTCAAGCACAGTGGCGCCGCGGCGCTGATGGTCACGCACGACCCGGAAGAGGCGATGTTCATGGCCGACCGCATCGCGGTGATGCGTGACGGCCATATCGAACAGGACGGCCGCCCGGTCGACGTGTACGGAACTCCCGCCTCGGCCTTCGTCGCCGCCTTCTTCGGCCAGGTGAACGTGTGGCAGGGGATGGTCCGGGGCGGCGCGGTCGACACGCCGATCGGCCGCATCGCCGCGCCGGGCCTCGCCGAAGGCACGCGGGCCGAAGTGGTGGTCCGGCCCGAGGGCATGAAGCTCAGCCCCGGCGACGGGCCGGTCGAGCCGCCCGTGGCCGCGAAGGTGCTGGCGGCCCGGCTGCTCGGCCGCAGTTCGTGGATCCATCTGTGCTGCGGCGGCGACCAGCCCGGACCGAAAGAGGGCGAGGCCGGCCATCTGCATTTTCACGCCCGCGTGCCCGGCCGCTTCCTGCCGTGCGAGGGCGACGTGTTCGCCGTCACCGTGGACCCGGCGCAGGCCTTTGTTTTTCCGGCCGCCGACACCAAATGAAACTTGTGCGGCGAGACCCCGCCAGCGCGGTTGCGGCAGGGCGCGCGATTTGCAAGACTGCGCTTCCGCTTAGCCCGGGGCCCGCCGCCGACGGAGCCAGGGCAACGATTTCAAGGAGTTGTGGTTATGGGTGGGTTGAGCATATGGCATTGGTTGGTGCTGGGCGCCGTCGTCCTTCTGTTGTTCGGCGGCCGCGGCAAGATCTCCGGCATGATGGGTGATCTCGCCGGTGGCATCAAAGCGTTCAAGCGCGGCATGAAGGAAGACGACGAGCCGACGACGGCAAGCCCCGCGGCACCGCAGCAGGTTCCCGGCCAGACCGCGAATCCGGCGCAGCCACAGACTCCGCCGCAGGCGGCATCGGCCGGCGCTCCGACGAGCCAGGCGCGGACCTGATCCTGTCGGCATGCGTCGCTGCGGCCACGGCCGCAGGCGATCGCGCGCGAGGACGAGGGCGGGGAGAGGCGCGTGGGCGGCTTACGCATTTCGCAATGGCTCATAATGGCTGCGGTCGCGTTGGTGCTGATCGGCGCGCGGCGGAGGATCTTCCGTTTGCTGGGTGATCTGCCGGGCGCTTACAAGCGGCTGCGCGGCGCATTGGCGACGCTGCGACTGCCCGGCGCGTCGCGCGTCAGCTGGCTGCAGCTGCTCGGGCTGCTTGCGATCGCGATGCTCGCCTTCCTGGCGAGCCATCCCGACGGACCGAGGTCCTGGTAGGCCATGTTCGATCTCGACTGGTCGAAGCTCATGCTGATCGCCGTGATCGCGGTGGTCTTCATCGGTCCGAAGGAACTGCCTTCGGCGCTGCGCACGCTCGGCAAGTGGGTTGCCAAGGCGCGCACGATGGCCGGCGAGTTCCAGCGCAACGTCGACGACATGATGCGCGAGGCCGACCTGCAGGACATCAAGAAGTCGGTCGACGAGATCCGCGGCATCGCCAGCAGCCCGACGACGCTGGTCGAAAAGGCGATCGATCCGAAGGGCGAGCTGCGCAGCGCCTTCGCGCCGCCCGAATTCGGCAGCCTGGAGCCGCCGGCCGACAAGCTCGCCGCGATCACGCCGCCCGCGGCGACCACGCCGGGATCGCCCGCGCCGGTATCGACAGCGCCAGGGCCGGCCCCACAGCCCG
>JAEUKZ010000358.1 GCA_016793045.1 Alphaproteobacteria bacterium | reverse complement strand
GCGCTCTACGACGCGCCGGAGCAGCGCTATTGCCCCGCCGGCGTCTACGAGATCGTGCGCGCCGCTGACGGCGGCGACCCGCGGCTGCAGATCAACGCGCAGAACTGCGTCCACTGCAAGACCTGCGACATCAAGGACCCGACGCAGAACATCAACTGGGTGGTGCCGGAAGGCGGCGGCGGGCCGAACTACCCGAACATGTGATCCGCAGCGGCGGCGGTCCGCGCCCGGGGAGCGCCTTGTTGATGCATGCGAGCAGTCAAGCACCGGTGAGGGAGCGGTTGCCGCCGGCACCGGTGCCGCCGGAGCGCGACCTGCCGGTCTGGCGCGCGCTCGCGGTCATGACGCGCAATCCGATCGCCGGCTGGCCGCGCCGCGTCTACGAGGACCGCCTGGTCGTCCGCCGCCTGCTCGGCCGCACCATGGTTCTGGTGAACGAGCCGGCGCTGGTGCGCCGCGTGCTCGCCGACAACGAGCGCGACTTCGTGCGGCCGGTGGCGTCGAAGCGGATGCTGCGGCCGGGCACCGGCAACGGCGTGCTGCTGGCGGAGGGTGCCGACTGGCGCCGCCAGCGGCGCATCCTCGCGCCCGCCTTCACGCCGCGCCACATCGCCTCGCTGGTGCCGCATTTCGTCGCCGGCGCCGGGCGCCTGATGGCGCGGCTCGATGCGTGCGCCGGCGGCCGCGTCAACCTGTCGGCGGCGCTGCAGGAAGCGGCGCTCGACATCGCCGCGCGCTCGATGTTCTCGCTCTCGCTCGACGACCGCGCCGGCCCGATGGCGGCGCTGCTGACGCGCTACCAGAAGAAGGTTGGCCGCTTCACGCTGTGGGACCTGCTGGCGCGGCGGGAAAGCGATTTCGGGCTGTTCCTGCGCGCCCGCGCCGACTTCCACCGCCAATGGTTCGGCGAGGTCGACCGCCTGGTCGCGCTGCACGGCGGCGACCGGACAGGCAGCCGTCCGCCCGACGTGCTCGACCTGCTGCAGGCGGCACGCGATCCGGAGACCGGCGAGGCGCTGCGCGCGGGCGAGATTCGCGACCAGGTGGCGACCCTGCTCGGCGCCGGCTTCGAGACGACCGCGCGCGCCCTGTTCTGGACCTGCCATCTGCTGGCGCTCTATCCCGACATCCAGGAGCGCCTGGCGGTGGAGATCGCCACGCGGCTCGGCGGGCGCGCACCGGACGCGGCGGCGCTGGAGGACCTCGCGCTGCTGCGCGCGACGTTCTTCGAGGCGCTGCGGCTCTATCCGCCGGCGGCGCTGGTGACGCGCCAGACCGTGCGCCCGGTCGAACTCGACGGGCACCATGTCCCGGTCGGCGCCTTCGTCACCGCCGCACCCTGGGCGATGCACCGCCACCGCGCCTATTGGGACGACCCGCTGGCCTTCCGGCCCGAGCGCTTCGTCGGGCGCGAACGCGAGATCGTGCAGTCCGGCTGGTACATGCCCTTCGGCAGCGGTCCGCGCGTCTGCCTCGGCGCGGCCTTCGCGACCAGCGAGGCGCTGGTGGTGCTGGCGCGCCTGATCGCGAGCCATCGCATCGTCCTTGCCGACGACCGGCCGGTGGTGCCGGTGGTGATGATCACCACCATGCCCAGTATCGAACCGTGGTTCCGCCTTGAGCCGCGCGCCGACCGGCCGCCCGGGTGGTAACCCTGCCCCGGTGCCGAAGCGGGTGCGGCGCAAGATGACGCCGCGCAGCCGCTGGGCTATGGTGGGGGCTCAGCAGGAGGTTGATTTGGCACGCAGACTTTTGTCCCGGACGATTCCGCTGCTGGCCGCGCTTGCGGCCGTCGCCGGCGCCAGCGATTTCGCACGCGCCCAGACCACGCCCGGTGCCGCGCCGGGTGCCGCGCCGCCCGCCGCGGCGAGCGCCGACCCCGCGGTCGGCTCGCCGCTGTCGAATTTCCTCGCCGCGCGCTATGCCGAGGCGCGGCGCGAATACGGCGAGGCGGCGCGCTTCTACCTGCAGGCGATCGAGCGCGAGCCGGCCAATTTCGACCTGATGAACCGCGCCGTGCCGGTGCTCGCCGCCGCGGGGCGGATGGAGGATGCGGCGACGCTGGCGGCGCGCGTGCTCGCCGTGGCGCCGGCCAATCCGTCGGCGAACATCGTGCTGATCGTCCGCGATCTCGGCGCCGGCAATGCCGCCGCTGCGGAGCCGCGCCTGCAGGCGCTGCCGACCACCGGCATCAACCGTATCGCCGGCCCGCTGCTGCGGGCGTGGACGCAGATGGCGCTCGGCCGGCCGCAGCAGGCCGCCGACGCGCTGCGCGGGCTCAACCAGGTCCAGGCGCTGACCGGGCTGGTCGCGTATCACCTGGCGCTGATCGCCGACCTCGCCGGCAACGCCGAGGAAGCCGAACGGCAGTATCGCCGCGCGCTCGAGGTCGACGGCAACCCGTCGATCCGCGCGGTCGAGGCGGCGGTCGGCTTCTTCGAGCGGACCGGCCGCGCCGACGAAGCGCGCGCGATCCAGGACCGCCTGCGGCGCACCGAAACCGACGGCGCGATGCGCCCGCGCATCGCCGACGCCAAGGCCGGCGCCGCCGAGGCGCTGATGAACATTTCGGTCGCGCTGCGCCAGGACAACCGCCTGTCGGAAGCGATCGTATTCGGCCAGTACGCGCTGGCGCTGCTGCCCGAGGATGCCGGGCTCACGCTGCTGCTCGGCGACGCGTTCGAATCCGCCAATCGCCGCCTCGAGGCCAATGTACTCTACGCCCGCATTCCGGCGAGCCATCCGCTGAGCTGGCTCGCACGCCTGCGCATGGCGGAAAATCTCGACCTGTCGAACGATACCGCCGGCGCGATCGCGGCGCTTCAGGCGATGGCCGGCGAGCGGCCGGACCGCATCGACGCGCTCACCACGCTCGGCCGCATCCTGCGCCAGCACGAACGCTTCGCCGAGGCGGCGACGGAGTACGAGCGCGCGATCGCGCGCCTGCCGCGCCCCGAGCCGTGGCAGTGGGGGCTCTACTACCAGCGCGGCATCGCCTACGAGCGGTCGCGCCAATGGCCCAAGGCGGAGGCCGATTTCCGCCGTGCGCTGGAGCTGCAGCCGGACCAGCCCGACGTGCTCAACTATCTCGCCTATTCGTGGATCGACCGCGGCGAGACGCAGCACTATGCCGAGGCGGAGCGGATGCTCGCCCGCGCGGTCGAGCTGCGGCCGAACTCGCCGCACATCCTCGACAGCCTGGCCTGGGCCAAGTACCGCCTGGGCCGTTTCCCCGAAGCGGTGACGCTGCTCGAACGCGCGATCGAGCTGATGCCGCTCGACCCGACGCTGCTCGACCATCTCGGCGACGCCTATTGGCGCGTCGGCCGGCTGCAGGAGGCGCGCTTCCAGTGGCAGCGTGCGCTGCGCAACAATCCCGAGGCCGAGCTGCGCGCGCAGCTCGAGCGCAAGGCCGAGCGCGGCCTCGAGCCGATCGCGCGTTCCGGCAACTGACGCGGCCGATGGCGGGCGGGCGCACGGCGCCGGCGGACGCGGCGGCGGCAAGCGCGCCCGCGCCGGCGAAGATCAATCTCTATCTCCACGTCGTCGGCCGCCGCGCCGACGGCTTCCACCTGCTCGACAGCCTCGTCGCCTTCGCCGGCGTGGGCGACCTCGTCGCGGCGCGGCCCGCGGACGCGCTGACGCTCGCGCTCGACGGCCCGTTCGCGGCCGATCTCGCCGCCGCACCGGGGGGCGACAATCTCGTGCTGCGCGCGGCCCGTGCGCTCGCCGCTGCGGCGGCGATCGCGCCGCGCGCGGCGATCGCGCTCACCAAGTCGCTGCCGGTCGCATCGGGCATCGGCGGCGGGTCGGCGGACGCGGCGGCGGCACTGCGCGCGCTGGTGCGCCTGTGGGGCGTGACCATCGACGATGCCGCGCTGGCGCGGGTCGCCGCGTCGCTCGGCGCCGACGTGCCGGTCTGCCTCGCCGGGCGGACGAGCTTCATGGGCGGCATCGGCGAGGAGATCGCGCCCGCGCCGGCGCTGCCGCCGGCCGGCCTGGTGCTGGTCAACCCGCGCATCGCGCTGCCGACCCCGGCGGTGTTCAAGCGGCGCGAAGGACCGTTCTCGCCGCCGGCCCGTTTTGCCGCCGCGCCGCGCGACGCATCGGAACTGGCGGCGCTGCTCGCCGGGCGCGGCAACGACCTGACGGCCCCGGCGCGCGCGATCGTGCCGGCGATCGACGATGTCCTTGCCGCGCTCGCGGCGTCGCCAGGCTGCCTGCTTGCGCGCCTGTCGGGCAGCGGCGCCACCTGCTTCGGGCTCTATGCCGACCCGGACGCGGCGCACGCGGCCGCCGCGTGGATCGCGGCACGGCACGCCGCATGGTGGATCGCCGGAACGCGGATCGGCTAGGGTGCGGCGCTTCCGCCGGCTGCGACAGCGCGCGGCCGCGGCGGTCAGATCGGGGTTGAGATCATGCAGCGTGGCGGGGAAGCGTTGAGCCTGCGGTTCCGGCCGCATGCGGCGGTGTGGGCGGCGACCGCGGGCGAGCGCGCCGCCGTCGACGTGGTGATGCGCACGCGCGACCGGCCGCGCTTCCTCGCGCGGGCCTGCCGCGGTCTGGCCGCGCAGACCTTCCGGCCGATCCACGCGATCGTCGTCAACGACGGCGGCGACCTCGACGCCGTGCGCGCGATCGTCGATCGGGAGCTCGCCGGCTCGGGCGTCACGAGCGAGATCGTCCACCTGGCGACCGCGGTCGGCGCCGCCGCGGCGATCAATCCCGGCGTCGCGGCCGGCCGGCGCAAGTATTTCGTCATCCACGACGACGACAACACGTGGGATCCGGCATTTCTCGCCGAGACGACCGCGGTCCTCGATTCGCCGGACGGCCTGGCCTACGGCGCGGCGCTTTCCCATGGCGACCAGATCGTCGAGGAGGTGACCGCGACCGGGATCCGGACGATCGAGGCGCGGCCGTATTGGCGGCTCCCGGCGGTCTCGCTCTTCCACGTGCTCAGCCAGTACGACAATCCGCTGATCAACGGGCTGCTGTGCCGCCGCGCGCTGCTCGACGCGATCGGCCCCTTCGACGATCGGCTGCTGACCAACGACTGGGAGTTCATCGCGCGCGTCCTGATCGCCGGCGAGATCGCGGTCGTGCCGAAGGTGCTCGCCTTCTGGCACGTGCGCACGGGCGTCGGACCGGGCGATCCCGACGCCAACGCCACGCAGTCACTGGGCGCGCAATATCCGGTCGACCGGACCGTCCACTTCAACCAGCTGCTGCGCGACGAGATCGCCGCCGGCAGGATCGGCTTCGGCCTTCTCGCCCATCTGAGCTCGGGCGAGATCGGACTCGCCCGGCAGCTCGTTCGGCTTCAGGCGAGCGTCGACGCGCTCGCCGGACGCCTCGACGCGCTCGCGGCGCCGCGCGCGTCGCCGCTGCAGCGCTTCCTGCACCGCCTCGGCCTGCGCCGCCTGCCGCCGTCGCCTTGAAAGAGGTCCGGCGCGCGCCGCATCTCTCCGGCACGGCAACCGCCACCCTTCACGCCGCACGAATCATCCGGGACCTCGCCATGATCCTCCGCCCGCCGATCGTGTCCTACGCGCAGAATTTCGAGGACGTGCTGCTCGACCGGGTCTTCCGCGACCAGCCGACGGGCTTCTACGTCGACATCGGCGCCTGGCACCCGGTTTTCGACTCGGTGACCAAGCACTTCTACGACAAGGGCTGGCGCGGCGTGAACGTCGAGCCGGTGAAACCGGATTTCGACCGCTTCGTCGAGGCGCGGCCGCGCGACGTCAACCTCAACGTCGCGGTCGGCGCGACGGACGGGATGGCGCCGTTCGTCGAGGTGCTGGGATCGGGCTGGTCGTCGCTCGGTCTGCGCGTCGACCGGCAGACGATCGAAGCCGCCGGCTTCACCATGCGCGAGATCGAGGTCCCGGTGACCACGCTGGCGGCGATCACCGACCGGCACGCGCCGGGCACGGTCGACTTCCTCAAGATCGACGTCGAGGGGCTCGAGCGCGACGTCATTGCCGGCGGCGAGTGGCGGGCCTGCCGGCCGCGCGTCCTCGTCGTCGAGGCGATCGACCCCGACACGTGGGAACCGTGCTGGGACGAATGGGAAGGGCTGGTCCTCGATCGCGGCTACGAGTTCGGCCTGTTCGACGGGATCAACCGGTTCTATTTCCGGCGCGAGGAACCCGAGCTGCGCCGCTTCTTCCGCGCGCCGGCCAACCGCCTCGACAGCTTCATGACCTACGGCGAGAAATGCCTGATCGAAGAGGTCGGACGGCTGCGGGCCGCCGCGCGGCCGCGGGGCTGATCGCGCCGATCAGCGCGCCTTCTCGATCACGAGGCCGATCGAGGTCGAGACGTGGCCGAGCAGCTCGAGCCGGAGATGGACGTCGGCGGTGTAGGGCGGCTCGTCGACGAACAGGTCGACCGGCCCGGTCACGCATTCGAAGCTCACGTCCATGACGTGGTGGCCGTCGGCGGCCAGGGCGGCGACGAGCGCCTCGATGTCGCGCCGGCGGAAGATCACCGTTCCGGGATTGTCGTCGACGGTGCGCTCGTTCGACGACAGGTTGTATTCGGTCGTATGGACGGCGATGCCGCCGGGCTTGAGCGTCTCGAGCGATGCGCGCACGAACGCGGCGCCGGCGGCGATGGAGCCGAGATGCTCGAGGCTGCACGACGACCAGCAGAAATCGAAATCGCGCAGGCCGGGATCGATCCGGTTCATGTCGCACGTCGCGAAGCCGACGCGCTCGCGAAACGCCTGATCGGGGCACAGGCCGTCGAGGTTGAGGACGTCGAGGCCACGGGCGTGCTGGTTGGATTGCGCCCACCCGGCGGCCACGGCGGCATCGAGCGCCTGGTCGGTCGCGACGATGCGGCAGCCGCGCGCGGCGAAGGCGGCGGGGAGCTTCTCGCGGCCGACCCCGAAGCCGAGTCCGCGCGCCGGCGCGGCGAGCAGCCCGGCCGCTTCGAGATGCGCAGCGATGAAGACGAACTCCCACAGCTTGCGGTGATAGCGCGTGCGTTCGGCGAGCGCGGCGATCCAGCGATGGAACTCGGGGTGGCGGAAATCCTCGGCGGTGCAGACCGACGAGGCGAAGTAGAGCGGCTGCGGCAGGCGCGGCGTGCCCCGCCGCGCGACGCCGCGCGGCGCCGGCGGCGGCACGTGCTCGAGGATCGCGCGGATGCGATCGACGCGCGCGGCGGCGAGCGCGGCGGTCGCGCGCGCCTGATGGTCGCGTGCGCGATGGCGCCATGGCGTCAGCCACCGCGAAAGGCGCGAACTCACCGCTGTCCCCCGGTGCCGTCGGCGGCCGCGCTTCCGCCGGGGCGGCCGATCGCGTCGAGATTGTCGACGACCTGGCGGGCGACGTCGGACCACATCGTCAGCCGGTAGCGCGCGGCGATCTCGGCTTCGCGGCGCGCGACATAGGCGGGATCGCGGATCGCGCGCAGCACCAGCTCGAGGCACGCGAGCGCATCGTAGGGATCGAAATAGTCGACGAGATCGCCGCCGACCTCCGGCACCGAGGCGGCGTTCGATGCGATGCAGTAGCGCCCCATCGCCAGGCTCTCGCCGACCGGGACGCCCCAGCCTTCGTAGATCGACGGGTACAGGGTGAACAGGCAGTGCCGGTAGTACCAGAGCAGCTCGCCGTCCGGAATGTCGCTCAGGACGTCGATCAGGCCATTGATCTCGCGGTCGTGCGCGACCTGGTGGAGCAGGGTGTCGACGTGCAGGTGCGGCCGGCCGATGAACAGGAGCCTGGGGCAGGCGGCGCCGAGCCGGCGCGCGAGCAGCTTCCAGACGCGATAGAGGCAATCGTGGTTCTTGCGGACGTCGATGACCGAGACGACGATCACGAACGGCCGATCGGGGACGTAGCGCGGCAGGGCGGGCGTCCGCGCGAGGTCGGCGCGCGAGCGCAGCGAAAGGTTGTCGCCCAGGCGGATCACGCCGACATGCGCGGGCTTGAACGACGTCTCGTCGCAGTAGCGCAGGATTTCAGACTTCGAGAATTCCGAGATGGTGAGGACCAGGTCCGCCGTGGCGAGCTGGAGGCGGAGCCACGACGTGATCTTCGCCGACACGTCGGCGATCATCCATTCGGGGTGGAGCGTCGGGATCAGGTCGTAGATCAGGCAGACATAGCGAAACCCGCGCGACCGCTTCAGGTCCTTCAGAAAGAAGACCGGCGGCGGGTTCAGCCACGACGCGCCGAAGCTGCAGACGATGTCGCCGGCGGCGAACGGGCACGGCGGCGGAGCGTTGAGCGCGTAGTTCAGCGAGCTTCCGGGAAAGTCTGCCGCGAACTCGGCGGCCGTCCGGCGCCCGCGCGCGCTGCCGCGCGAGCGGATCCAGGCCTTGACGGCGCGGCGGAAGGCGGTGAGGCCGGCGCGGAATTCGGCGAAGCTGGGACGCAGTTCCGCCGGCAGGCGCGCTTCGAGGCGTTCGAGCGGTCGCCGCCGGCCGACGCGCCCGACAGTCCCCGCCGCCGGCGGCGGATCCGCCGACCTGCGCGCCGCCGGCGGGGTCCCGCCGCGGCCCTGCTCCGCCGGGCCGGCATGGCGAAGCCAGTGCGGCAGCGCCGACCACTCGACCTCGACGAACGCCGGCTTGACGAAATTGAAGCGGTAGAGGCGAAGGCCGACCGCGGATTTCAGCTCATGGAGCAGCGACACCGTGGTGCGCTGGATGCCGGTCAGCGGACCCTGCCAGTCGACGATGTCGCTGATGTCGAACCACACCAGCGGCCGATCCGGGGCCGCGGCAGGCTGCGAGTCGGCTCGTGCGGTCAGCGTCTCCATTGCGGGCAGAAGACGATGAAAAGCGATCTGCGCGCAAGCCCCGGCGCTGCTGACGGGATGGCGAAAATCCGCCGTCGTGATACAAGCCGAAGATGGATCGAATCGAAGGGCCGCCGTCGAACCCGCGCGTCTGGATCGACGCCACCACGCTGCAGCGGGTGCGCGAAGGCAATCCCGTCGGTCTCATGCGGGTCGAAGGCGGACTGATCGCGAACTGCTTTGCCCGGCGCCCCGACCGGTCCGGACTGTTCGCCTATGACCGGCGGGCCGGGCGGATGGTCGCCGTCGATCCTGCGGTGCTGTCCGCGGGCGCAGGCTCGGCCGCCCGGCGGCTGCGGCGAAGCGGCCGGCTGCGCGACCTTGGACGGCGCACCGAGCGCGCCATCCGCCAGATGCTGCGCGCGGTGATCGGCGACATGCTGCGCTGGGCGCGCAGCCGGGCGGCGGCGCCGCCGCCTCACACCACGCCGGGCGACGTCGTGCTGTGCCTCGGCGAAACCTGGGCCGTCCACGATCTCGATGTGCTGCGCGCATGGACGCGGCGCGACGGCCTTCGGCTCGTGGTGCTGCTTTACGACCTGACGCCGGTGCTCTTCCCGCACTGGTTCGCCGATCGCAGCCTGCCCGGGCGTTTCGAGCGCTACCTGGAGCTGCTGCGCAGCGATGCCGATCTCGTCGTCTGCATCAGCGAGGCGACGCGGCGCGACTTCATCGCCTGGTCCGGCCCCCGTGGCGGGACGCGCGGCGCGGTCGCGACGCTGCGGCTGGGCGACGACAAGCCGGCCGCACCGCCCGCCGCGCAGCCGGCCGAACTCGCGGGGCTGGTGCCGGGGCGCTTCGTGCTCGCCGTGAGCACCATCCAGGTGCGCAAGAACTACGATCTGCTCTACGCGCTGTGGCGGCGGCTGCGCGAGCGCGGGATCCCCGACCTGCCGGTGCTGGTGATCGCCGGCCGGCGCGGCTGGCTCGCCAGCGATCTGCTGACGCTGATCGAGAACGACAAGCTCACCGAAGGGCATATCCGGATCTGCAACGATCCCGACGATGCGGCGCTGGCGTGGCTCTACGCCAACTGCCGGTTCACGCTTTATCCCTCGCTCTACGAGGGCTGGGGGTTGCCGATCGCCGAGAGCCTGGCCTACGGAAAGGCCTGCATCGCCTCCGAGACGTCGTCGATGCCGGAGGTCGGCCAGGGACTGGCGCTCCATCTCGACCCGCTCGACTTCATGGCCTGGCAGCGCGAAATCGAGCTGTTGATCGCCGACGACGCGCGGCTGGCCGAACGCGAAGCGCGCATCCGGGCGGAGTTCCGTCCGCATTCCTGGGCGGCGTCCGGAACCGAGCTGCTGGCGCTGGTCGACGCGGTGGCCGCGTCGCTGCCGGCCGGCGCCCATGCGGGGGCCCGGCGCGGGGAATGACGTGCCCCAGCGCCCCGTTGTGCAGCGGCGACTTGAAGTGCTAAACGCTCCCCTCGACTTTCCCGCCATTTTCGACGGTTCGTCCCCATGGCTCAGCCCGTTGCATTGATCACCGGCGTCACCGGCCAGGACGGCGCCTATCTGGCCGAACTGCTGCTCGGCAAAGGCTACGTCGTCCACGGCGTGAAGCGGCGCTCCTCGTCGTTCAATACCGGCCGCGTCGATCACCTCTATGCCGACCCGCACGGGCGCGGGGTCAAGTTCTTCCTCCACTACGGGGACATGACCGACGCGACCAACCTGATCCGCCTGATCCAGGAAACCCAGCCGACGGAGATCTACAATCTCGCGGCGCAGAGCCACGTCCAGGTCAGCTTCGAGACGCCCGAATACACCGCCAACGGCGACGCGCTCGGCCCCTTGCGCATCCTCGAGGCGATCCGCATCCTCAAGATGGAGCACAAGGTCCGCTTCTATCAGGCGTCGACCTCCGAGCTCTACGGGCTGGTGCAGGAGAAGCCGCAGCGCGAGACCACGCCGTTCTATCCGCGCAGCCCCTATGCGGTGGCCAAGCTCTACGGCTACTGGATCACGGTGAACTACCGCGAGGCCTACGGGATGCATGCCTCGAACGGCATCCTGTTCAACCACGAAGGCCCGACCCGCGGCGAAACATTCGTCACCCGCAAGATCTCGCGCGCGGTCGCGGCGATCAAGCTCGGGCTGCAGGACAAGCTCTATCTCGGCAATCTCGACGCCTCGCGCGACTGGGGCCATGCGCGCGACTACGTCGAGGGCATGTGGCGGATCGTCCAGCAGAAGAAGCCGGGCGACTACGTGCTGGCGACCGGCGAGACGCACACCGTGCGCGAGTTCGTCGAGCTCGCCTTCGCGGAGATCGGCCGCAAGATCAAGTGGCGCGGCAAGGGCGTGAAGGAGAAGGGCCTCGACGCCAAGAGCGGCGAGACGCTGGTCGAGGTCGATCCGCGCTATTTCCGCCCGACCGAGGTCGACTTCCTGCTCGGCGATCCCTCGAAGGCGCGCCGCGTGCTCAAGTGGAAGCACACCACCACTTTCCCCGAGCTCGTGCGCGACATGGTACGATCCGATCTCGTCCAGGTTCAGCGGGAGCACGAGGCGCATGGGCGCAAAGGCTGAGGGCAAGACGTTCGCGCTCGCGGGCAAGCGGGTCTGGGTCGCCGGCCATCGCGGCATGGTCGGCTCGGCGATCGT
>JAEUKZ010000436.1 GCA_016793045.1 Alphaproteobacteria bacterium | reverse complement strand
CGCTGCAGGATGACGCCGCGGCCGCGCGCCATCTCGGGAAGCTCATCGAGCTTGAACAGCAGCAGCTTGTGGTTGTCGCCCATCACGGCGACCGAATCGCCCTCGACCAGGGTGCAGGCCGACGCGGCGGCGCCGTCGCCGAGATTGAGGATCTGCTTGCCGCTGCGCGTCTGCGCCACGACCTCGTCCTCCGCCACGATGAAGCCGCGGCCGTCCGACGACGCGACGATGAACCTGCGTCCGCCCTTGTGGACGAACAGCGACACAACGTCCGCCGGACCCATTTCGACCATCAGCTTGACCGGCTCGCCGTCGCCGCGCGCGCCGGGCAGCTTGTCGCAGGCGATGGTGTAGAAGCGCCCGTTGGTGGCGAAGACCAGCAGCTTGTCGGTGCTCTCCGCGCGCAGCGCGAAGCGCGGACCGTCGCCCTCCTTGTAGCGGATCTCCGAGACGTCCTCGAGATGGCCCTTGAAAGCGCGGATCCAGCCCTTCTCCGAGCAGATCACCGTGATCGGCTCGCGCTCGATCAGCGCCTCGATCGGCACCGCGACGGGCGCGGGCGCATCGGCGATCGCGGTGCGCCGCTTGCCGCCGGGCGCCTTGGCGCCGAAGCGGCGGCGGATGTCGCCGATCTCCTCGCCGATGCGCTGCCAGCGACGGTCCTCGTCCTTGAGCAGGCGGGCGAGATCCTTCTTCTCCTGGGACAGCGCATCGTGCTCGCGCTTGATCTCGATCTCCGAGAGCTTGTTGAGCGCGCGCAGCCGCATGTTGAGGATCGCCTCCGTCTGCGGCTCGCTGAGCTTGAAGCGCTTCATCAGCTCGGCCTTCGGATCGTCCTCCTTGCGGATGATCCGGATGACGGCGTCGATGTTGAGATAGGCGATCAGGTAGCCGTCGAGCACCTCGAGTCGCGTCTCGATCGCAGCAAGCCGGAACTTCGAGCGGCGGATCAGCACCTCGTGGCGATGGTCGAGGAAGGCCTGCAGCACCTCGCGCAGGCTCATCACCCTGGGGATGCCCTTGCCGTCGAGCACGTTCATGTTGAGGCCGAAGCGCGTCTCGAGCTCGGTCTGGCGGAACAGCGATTCCATCAGCACCGCGGGATCGACGTTGCGGCTCTTGGGCTCCAGGACGATGCGCACGTCCTCCGCCGATTCGTCGCGCACGTCGGCGAGCAATGCCAGCTTCTTGTCCTGCAGCAGCTGCGCGATGCGCTCGATCAGCCGCGACTTCTGGACCTGATAGGGGATCTCGGTGACGACGACCTGATAGGTGCCCTGGGCGCGCTTCTCGACCTCCCAGCGCGCGCGCAGGCGCAGCTGCCCGCGGCCGGAGGAATAGGCCGCCTCGACCGCGGCGCGGTCCTCGACCAGCAGGCCGCCGGTCGGGAAATCCGGGCCGGGCATCAGCTCGACCAGCTTGGCGACCGTCGCCTTGGGATACTTGATGAGGTGGAGCAGCGCCGCGCACACCTCGTCGACGTTGTGCGGCGGGATGTTGGTCGCCATGCCGACGGCGATTCCCGAGGCGCCGTTGGCGAGCAGGTTCGGGAAGCCGCCGGGCAGCACCACCGGCTCCTGCTGCTCGCCGTCATAGGTGGCGCGGAAATCGACCGCGTCCTCGTCGATGCCGGCGAGCAGCGCCTCCGCGATCTCGGTGAGGCGCGCCTCGGTGTAGCGCATCGCCGCCGCGCCATCCCCGTCGACGTTGCCGAAATTCCCCTGGCCGTCGACCAGCGGATAGCGCTGCGAGAAGTCCTGGGCGAGGCGCACCATCGCGTCGTAGATCGCGGCGTCGCCATGCGGGTGGAACTTGCCCATCACGTCGCCGACGATGCGCGCGCACTTCTTGAAGCCGGATCGCGGGTCGAGCCGCAGCTCGCGCATCGCGTAGAGCAGCCGGCGATGGACGGGCTTCAACCCGTCGCGCACGTCGGGCAGCGAGCGCGACATGATCGTGGACAGCGCGTAGGAGAGGTAGCGTTCCTTGAGCGCGTCGGCGAGCGGCACCGGCCGCATCTCGCCGGCCGGAAGCGGTTTGGCAGCCATCAGCGAATCCTTACGTGGTGCCCGCTACATAGGACGATCGGCGCAGCCGATCAACCAGCCTGATGCGGGCCGCCGGCAGCCGGTGGCCGAGCGGCGCCAGGACGTGGTGTTCGAGGAAATGGCCGGTCAGCGCCAGGCCCGCGAGGATCTCGCGCGTTCCCGCGGGCTGCGCCGGGTCGCCGATGAAGGCCGGCAGGGTCAGCAGCCGGTCGGCATAGGGCTGCGCCGCCGCCGCCGACACCGCCCGCCCGGTGCGCGGCGAGACATGGGTGAGCGCTTCGCTCGCCCCGGTCACCGCACAGCGGTCGAGGGCCAGGCCGAAGCCGAGTTCGGCCAGGCAGGCGCATTCCCAGCGCACGTAGCGCTGCGGCCAGTCGGCCTGCGGGAGGTTGGCGAGCAGGTCGAGCGTGGCGTCGAACAGCGCCGGATGCGGCTCGCGCTCCGGTACCGCCTGGTCGATCACGGCGGTCGCGGCGATCAGCGCCGCCAGCCGTCCGGCGTCGTCGAGCACCGACGCGGCGAACGGCGCCACCATCTCGCAGGCAAGGCTGCCCAGATGCTCGGCGAGCCGGCCGCGCCAGCGCGCCGCCACGAGCGTGCCGGTTTCGTAGAGGCCGGTGCTGCGCTTGCCGCCGGCGCCGCGCACGAGACCGAGATGGCGGCCGTGCTCGCGCGTCAGCAGCGCGACGATGGCGCTGCTCTCGCCGTGCTTGCGACGCGCGATCACGATGCCGCGGTCAGTCCATTCCATGCGCCCGCCATTTCATGCACCGGTTCTAGCGGCCGGCGGCCGCCGCGGCAAACCCGCGCGCGACGGGCGTGCTTCGCCCGCACGCGGCATTGCTGTACATTGCCCGCCGGGGGCTCCACGAGGACTCGGAGACGGCGATGGCGCGGATATCGCGGGACGCGTTGCGCGGCAAGGTCCAGACCGTTCTGGGGCCGATCGCGCCCGAACAGCTCGGGCCGACGCTGATGCACGAGCACCTGCTGCTCGACCTGTCGTCGCCGGTGCTCGCCTCGCTCGGCGATCCCGACGACGACATCCGCCTCGACAACCTCTACGGCCTGGCGACGGGACGCGTCGGCTCGACGCGCAAGTACCGGATGCAGGAGCGCGCGCTGATGACCGAGGAGCTCGCGCGCATGGTCGCGGCTGGCGGGCGCTCGGTCGTCGAGCTGACCAATGGCGGCCTCAAGCCCGACCCAGACGGGCTGGCCGCGATCGCGCGCGCGACCGGCGCCCACATCGTCATGGGCTGCGGCTGGTACGTGGACGAGTACCAGGACCACGCCAACGAGAACCGCACCGTCGAGCAGATCACGCGCGACATCGTCGACCAGGTGCTCGACGGCGCCTGGGGAACGCGCGTGCGCGCCGGCATGATCGGCGAGATCGGCTGCCAGTGGCCGTGGACGAACCAGGAAAAGAAGGTGATGCACGCGGCCGTGATCGCGCAGCAGGCGACCGGCGCGTCGATCAACGTCCATCCCGGCCGCCACGAGGACCAGCCGCAGGAGGCGGCGGACTTCATCGTCGCGCATGGCGGCGACATCGCGCGCGTGGTGATCAGCCACATCGACCGCACGATCTTCGACCTCGACCGGCTGCTGCGGCTCGCCGACACCGGGTGCACGATCGAGTTCGACCTGTTCGGGACCGAGTACAGCTACTACGCCCTCAATCCCAAGATCGACATGCCGAACGACGGCACGCGGCTCAAGCTCATCCGCGCGTTGATCGATCGCGGCCATCTCGGGCGCGTCGTCATCAGCCACGACATCTGCTATCTGACGCGCCTTGTCCGCTACGGCGGCCACGGCTACGGCCACATCTTCGCCAACGTCGTGCCGATGATGCGCGCGCGCGATTTCAGCGCGGCGGAAATCGATGCGATCCTGATCGACAACCCCAAGCGCCTGCTGACCTTCGTGTGAGGACCGACGCCATGACCGTGACGACGCTGCCCAACGCCACGCTCGACGACGCGCTCGCCGAGGCGCGCAAGAGCTACATCGCCCGCAATCCGGGCAGCTTCGCGCGCCACACCGAGGCGTGCGCGGCGATGCCGGGCGGCAACACGCGCACCGTCATCTTCAACGCGCCCTTCCCGCTCGCCATCGCGCGCGGCGAAGGCTGCCGGCTGTGGGACGTCGACGGGCACGAATACATCGACCTGCTGGGCGAATACACCGCCGGGCTGTTCGGCCATTCGCATCCGGTCATCCGCGCCGCGATCGACCGGGCGCTTGACGGCGGCATCAATCTTGCCGGCCACAACGTCTTCGAGGCGAAGCTCGCCCGGCTGGTCTGCGACCGCTTTCCGTCGGTCGACCTGGTGCGCTTCACCAATTCCGGCACCGAAGCCAATCTGATGGCGCTGGCGACCGCGACCGCCGTCACCAAGCGGCGCAAGATCATGGTGTTCGACGGCGGCTATCACGGGGGCGTGTTCTACTTCGCCGGCGGCGGCCTGCCGATCAACGTCCCGCATGACTTCGTGGTCGCGCCCTACAACGACATCGCCGGCACGGGGGCGCTGATCGCCGCGCACGGGCCCGCGCTCGCCGCGATCCTCGTCGAGCCGATGCAAGGGTCCTCGGGCTGCATACCCGCAGACCGCGAATTCCTCCAGATGCTGCGCGACGAAGCGACGCGGCACGGCGCGATCCTGATCTTCGACGAGGTGATGACCTCGCGCCTGTCGCCGGGCGGGCTGCAGCAGGCGCTGGGGATCATCCCGGACATGACCACGCTGGGCAAATACATCGGCGGCGGCATGTCGTTCGGCGCCTTCGGCGGCCGCAGCGATCTGATGGCGATCTACGACCCGCGCCGCCCCGATGCGATGCCGCATGCCGGCACCTTCAACAACAACGTGCTGACCATGTCGGCCGGCATCGCGGCGATGGGCGAGATATTCACCCCCGACGCCGCCACGGCGCTCACCCGGCGCGGCGACGCGCTGCGCGAACGGCTCAACGCGCTGTGCCGTGCCCAGGCGGCGCCGATGCAGTTCACCGGCATCGGCTCGCTGCTGACGATCCACATGACGGCGCGGCCGATTCGTCGCGCTGCCGATGCGGCGGCCGCGAACCAGGACCTCAAGGAGCTGTTCTTCTTCGACATGCTCGAGCGCGGGATTTACCTGGCGCGCCGCGGCATGATGGCCCTGATGCTGCCGATCGGCGATGCCGAATGCGACCGCTTCGTCGAAGCGGTGGGCGAATTCATCGCGTCGCGCCGGTCGCTGATGCGCGGAATCGAATGAGCGGCGCCGCGCCGCGGGCGATCAGGAGTAATATCCTCACTTAACCATTAATCGGATCTTCAGGCTCACCCTCTACCTTCCTGCGGATGAGCCTGTGGACCTGGATTGCCGACCTCAGTGTACCGGCCGGCGACGATGCGGCCCGGCCGGCGGAATCCGCCGCCGTACTGCGGCTGGCGCCGCTCGCGCTGGCGGTCGGCTATTTCCTGCTGTCGCTGTTCTGGATCGAGCTGTCGGACCAGGGCGTGCTCTACCTGTCGCGCGACGTCGTCACGGTGACAGCACTGCAGGCCATCAAGGGCATCGTCTTCGTCGCCGCGACCAGCGTCGGGCTCTATCTCGTCGTCGGCCGCCTCATCCATCAGGTCGCCTCCACCGAGCGCCGCTCGGCCGAACTCGCCCACCGCAGCGACGCGATTCTGGGCGCGCTGCCCGACCCGGTCTTCCTGCTCGACCGCAGCGGCCTGATCCGCAGCGTAAACAGGGCCGTCGAGCGCAAGTTCGGCGCCACGCCGGGTGCCCTCACCGGCGTCGCGGCCGTCTCGCTGATCGATCCATCGGATCAGGACAAGGCATTCGCCGCGCTCCGCCGCGTCAATGCCGGCAGCGTCGCCGAGATCGTCCTCAAGGCGCGCACCGTCGACGGGCCCGTCGCGTTTCGCTACCGCGCCGCGCCGCTGCGCGATCGGCAGGGCGACGTCATCGGCGTCGTCGGCTCGGCGCGCGACATCACGGCCGAGATCGCGGCGTCGCAGCGCGCGCTCGGGGACCTCGACGGCCCGCAGGAAAATCTCGCGCGCATCGTCGAGGCGTTCGGGCGGCTGATCCAGGTGCGCGACGAGTACACCTACGGCCATCAGATCCGCGTCGCCCGCCTCGCATGCGCGATCGCCGAGCATATGAACCTGCCGCGCAATCGCGTGGTTGGCCTGCGCCTCGCCGCGATCATCCACGACATCGGCAAGGTCGCCGTGCCCGCCGAAATCCTGTCCAAGCCCGGCCGGCTGACGTCCGACGAAATGGCGATCATGCGCCGCCACCCCCAGGTCGCCTACGATATCCTCAAGACCTTCGACCTGCCGTGGCCGGTCGCCGACATCGTCCA
>JAEUKZ010000422.1 GCA_016793045.1 Alphaproteobacteria bacterium | reverse complement strand
GGTCGCGCCGCTTTCGCCGCCGCGGTCCCCGCGGGCGCGCGCCGGCTCTTCGCCTGGCACGTCCTGCCGATCGCGCTGTCGTTCCTCGTCCCCAAGCGGCTGGCCGCGTTCCTGTGGTTCGTCGGACCGACCAATCTGCCGCTCGGCGCCGACGCGGGCCTGGCGGCGGGCGCACGCGCCTACGCGATCTGGTTCGCCGAGGGGTACCACGCCGCACCGTGGATGGCGGCGCTCGTCGTCGTCCTGGCGGGTGTCGGCCTAATGCTGCGCCGGCGGCTGGCGCCGGGCCACGAAGCGGTCTTCGCGCTCGCGCTCGCCGGGGCCCTGCTCACGATCCTCCATCCCCAGCGCCAGCCGCGCTTCATCCACTCCTGGGTCGCCGCATGGTGGATCGCCGCGGCGCTCGGCCTCGGCGCGCTGCTTGCCGCGGCGCCGCTGCGGGCAGCCGCGCGGCGCGCCGTCGCCGCGGCGCTCGTGTGCGTGCTCGTCGTCGCCCAGGCGGAGCCGCTGCGCCGCGGCGCCGCCGCCGCGCGACTGGCGGAGAACCCGGCCGGCCGCTCCGATCTCGACATCACCGACAGCTATGTCGGCGCGATCGGCGGCTATCGCAACGTCGGAGTGCTGTCCACGGTGGCGGCCGGGGCGCTGCTGCAATGGACCTACTACGACCGCCATCGACGGCGGCGCGGCATCGAATCGTTCCGCGTCCCGATGGTCCGCGGACCGGAGGATGTCCGCAACGCGGCCCGCTTCTGGCTCGCCACGACGGCGGCGGACGCGCTGGTGCTGATCGACAGCCGCCGCCCCGAGCACGCGATCGCCAGCCTGGGCTGGACACCGGACAACCTGTCGGCCGCCGTCGAGGAAGTGGAGCGCCAGACCCGCTTCCGCCGCATCGCGTCCTGGCGGCCGGAGGCAGGCGGCCTGGTGACGGTGTCGCTGTGGGAAGCCGTGCCGCGCTAGACCGCGGCGGCGATCGCCTTGCCGACCTCGCTCGTGCTGGCCTTGCCGCCCAGATCGGGCGTCTTGAGCCCGCCTTCGGTCACCGCCTCGATCGCCGCGACGACGGCCGCGGCCGCCTGCGGCTCGCCGAAATGGTCGAGCATCATGGCCGCCGACCAGATCTGCCCGATCGGGTTGGCGATGTTCTTCCCCGCGATGTCGGGCGCCGAGCCGTGCACGGGCTCGAACATCGAGGGAAAGCTGCGCGTCGGGTCGAGATTGGCCGAGGGCGCGATGCCGATGCCGCCGGCGATCGCCGGCCCGAGGTCGGAGAGGATGTCGCCGAACAGGTTGGAACCGACGACGACGTCGAACCAGTCCGGATGGCGGACGAAATGCGAGGTCAGGATGTCGATGTGGTACTGGTCGGTCTTGATGCCGGGATAGTCCTTGGCGACCGCGGCGAAGCGTTCGTCCCAGAACGGCATGGTGTGGATGATGCCGTTCGACTTGGTGGCCGAGGTCAGGTGCTTGCGGCGCTTGGCGGCGAGATCGAAGGCGTAGCGCAGCACGCGGTCGACGCCCTGCTTGGTGAACACCGTCTCCTGCACCGCGATCTCCTGGTCGGTGCCGCGATAGAGCCGCCCGCCGATCTCCGAGTACTCGCCCTCGGTGTTCTCGCGCACGATCATGAAGTCGATGTCGGCGGCGGTCCGGTTCTTGAGCGGCGTGTCCATGCCCTTGAGCAGGCGCACCGGGCGGAGGTTGACGAACTGCCGGAAGGCGCGCCGGATCGGGATCAGCAGGCCCCAAAGCGAGACGTGATCCGGCACGCCGGGAAAGCCGACCGCGCCGAGGAAGATCGCATCGTAGCCGCGGAGCTGGTCGAGCCCGTCCGGCGGCATCATCTTGCCGGTCTTGGCGAAGGTCTCGCACGACCAGTCGAGATGGGTGAAATCGAAGCGCAGGTCGAACTTGCGCGACGCGGCGTCGAGCACGCGCAAGCCCTCCGGCACCACTTCCTTGCCGATGCCGTCGCCGGCGATGACCGCGATCTTCAATGCGTTCTTCATCGTTTGCATTCCCTGGATGAAACCGGCGGAGACTAGCGGCCCGCGCCGCACAGCGCCAGCCGGCAGGCCGTCGCGTGCGGCGCAATTGCCGGCGCTTCACGCCGTCGATAGTATTTCTGCGCATCCACCCGGCGCGTTCTGCGCTACAAGGCGATGAAGGCGAGCCCATTCCCATGGCCCAGCTTCTGACGCCGTCCCAGGTCATTTCGCAGTTCGCGGCGACGCATAGCGTTTCGAGCGTGCCGCTCGGCTGGCGCGGCCTCGTCGTCAGCCACACCGCGCGCCGCGCCACCCGCAACCACCGCGTCGCGGCGATGCGCGACCATGTCGTCCACCTGCGCCTGGAGGGCGCGAACCACCTCGAAAGCCGCATCGCGGGCGAAACGCTGCGCGGCTGGATCACGCCGGGCAGCCTGATCGTGAGCCCGGCCGGCAGCGACATGGCGTGGACGTGGAACCGCAGCTGCACCACGCTCGACATCTTCGTCGAGGCCGCCCTGGTCGACGAGGCGGCGGCGGCGATCGGCGGCGACCGCGGCGGCCGCACCGCGCTCGCGCCGCGGGTCGGCATCCGCGATCCGCTCATGGAGGGGCTGGGGCGCCTTCTCGCGGACGAGCTCGCCAGCGGGGCGGCGGTGACCGCGCTCGCCGAATCGGCGGCGCTGGTCCTGGCGGGACATCTCGCCCGGCGCTATGCGGCGGCGCCCGGTCCGCGCGCGCAGCGGACGCTGCCGCGCGAAACCCTGTCCCCCACGGCGCTGCGCCGCGTGTGCGATCTCATCGAGGCGAGCCTCGGCGCCGACGTGACCCTGGCGGCCCTCGCGGCGGAGGCGCGGCTGAGCCGCTTCCACTTCGCGCGCGGCTTCCGCGCCGCGACCGGCACGACGCCGCTGCAATACGTCCAGCTGCGCCGCATCGAGCATGCCAAGCGGCTGTTGCGCAACCAGCGCCTGTCGATCATCGACGTCGCCGCCCAGGTCGGCTTCGCCGGCCCCGAGCATTTCTCCAACGTCTTCCGCCGCCACACCGGGCTGCCGCCGGGGCGCTTCCGCCGGCAGGCGCGCGACTGAACCGCAATTGCGCAATCCCGTGCAGGTCCCCGCAAGACGCCGCAGGATTCCGCCGCGGCAATTGCATGGAATGATGCGGTTGGGGCGGCGCGACGGGCGCCTGCGCGGCTGCCCCAACCAGTCCGGCAACGCGGCCAAGGAGAACGGGTCATGACCATGAAAGCCATCGCATCGGCAGTCGCACTGCTCGGCCTCGTCGCGCTGGCGGCGCCGACCGCGGCGCAGACGACGCGGATCTCCTTCGGCCAAGCGGCGCCGCCGTCGCTCGCCGGCGCGCAGGTCCACGTCGCGCAGCAGCTCGGCTACTTCCGCGAGGAAGGGCTCGAGGTCGAGCAGCGCGTGTTCGCCGGCGGCGTGAACTCGGTCAACCAGACGGTGAACCGCCAGGCCGACGTGTCGTTCCCCGGCAACGAGCCGGTCATCATCGGCAAGCAGCCGGGCCGCGATGCGCTGCCGGTGCGCTTCTTCTACAACGCGACGCCGACCCTGATCTGGGAGCTGATCGTCCCCGAAGCGAGCCCGATCCGCACGCTCCAGGACCTGCGCGGCCGCACGATCGGCATCTTCGCGCCGTCGGCATCCAACGTGCCGCAGGTCCGCGCGATCCTGCGCCGCGAAGGCATCAACCCCGACACCCAGGTGACGTTCCGCAACATCGGCCTGGGTGCGGGTGCGCTCAACGCGATGACCACCAACGCGGTGCAGGTCATCGCGCTCTACGACACCGAGCACGCGACCTTCGAGACCATGGGCACGCAGATCCGGCGCCTGCCGCAGAGCCCCGCCGTGGCGCCGCTGTTCAGCAACGGGCTGCTCACCCACGAGGACAACCTGCGCGACCCGGCGCGCCGGCGCATGCTCGTCGGCGTCGGCCGCGCGATCGCGCGCGCGACCCTGTTCTGCGAGACCAACCCGCGCGCCTGCGTGACGCTGACATGGCGCCAGTTCCCCGAAACCAAGCCGACCGGCGTCGACGACGCGCGCGCGCTGCGCGACGCGCTGTTCGTGCTCAACTCGCGGCTCACCAATTTCCGTCTGCGCGACTACCAGAACGGCCAGTACGGGCTCTACGAGCCGGCGCGCTGGCAGGCCTATGTCGACTTCATGCTGGCCGAACAGCAGATCGAGCGGCCGGTCGACATCAACACGATCTTCACCAACGACCTGATCGCGGAGATCAACCAGTTCGACCGCGACGCGGTGCGCCGCCAGGCGCAGGCGGCGCAGTAGCGATCGATGCGGCTGTCCGATCCCTTCCCCAACCCGGACCATCCCTGGCTCCAGCCCACCCATGCGCTCGACTGGCCGGGGATGGCCCGCAAGCTCGTCCACGACGTCCTCAAGCTCGAACGCAACGAACGCGTGATCCTGTCCGCCGATCCGTATTGCGGCGGCGCGATGCTCGACGCGGTGCGGCAGGAGATCCAGCGCGCCCGCGCGATCGAGCTCGCGACGATCATGCACTGGACGCCGGCGCTCACGAAGCTGCGCGGCGCCGACGGCAACAAGACCGACGCCGAAGATGCCGAGGCCGAGCTCGCGGCGATGCGCGCGCTGTTCAAGACCGCCGACGTCTTCATCTGGCTGCAGAACGACTGGCGTTCGCCCCGGCGCACCCAGGCGGTCGGCCAGAGCGAGCTCGTGCTCGAGGACTGGCCCGGCCGCTCGGTGCATTTCCACTGGTTCCACGATCCGCGCAACCTCGACCCCGACCATCCGGCCAACAAGGCGATCGACCGCGTCTACCAGGCGGCCGTGCTCGACCTCGACTACGCCGCGCTCGCCCGCACGATGCGCACGCTCGCGCGCAAGATGGCCGGCCGCACGGTGCGGGTGTCGAACAAGGCCGGCACCGACATCCGCTTCGCGATGACCGAGCTGTTCTGCTTCAACGACGGCGACGCCTCGCGCGCCAGCCTCGCGCACAAGCCGAGCCCACGCGACCGCGAGGAGGAGATCCCCTGCGGCGCGCTGCGCTCGATCCCGGTCGTCGATTCGGTCGAGGGCGTGATCGCCTTCGCGGGCGATTTCGGCTTCCCCGCCGCCGGCAACGGGTTCAACATCTCCGCCTTCATCGCCAGGGGGCTGCGCATCACCTTCCGCAACGGCCGCGCAATCAGGCTGGAAACCGGCGGCGACCAGGCCGAGCTCGACCGGCTGTGGGCGGCCGAGACCGGCGACAAGGACCGGCTGGGCGAGTTCGTGCTCGGCTGCAACCCGCTGCTGCAGCCGGTCCCCGGCAGCACGTTCCAGCCCTATTTCGGCTTCGGCGACGCGGTGCTGCGCCTCACCATCGGCGAGAACCGCGAGTCGGGCGGCGCCAACCGCTCGAGCCTGCATCGCTGGCTGATGTTCACCGACGCCACGATCGAGGCGGACGGCGAAGTGCTGGTGCGCGACGGCAAGCTTACGCAGGCGGCGCATGGCGCGGGCTGACGCCCACGCGCCGCAGCAATCCCCTGACCCGGCACGCGGCGGCATTCGCATCCGCGGCCTCGCGGTCGACTACCAGACGCCGCAAGGCGTGCTGCGCGCCGTCGATGGGGTCGATCTCGACGTGGCGCCCGGCGCGTTCGTGGCGATCCTCGGGCCGTCGGGCTGCGGCAAGTCGACCATCCTGCGCGTGCTCGCGGGGCTGCAGCGTCCCGCCGCCGGCGACGCCGCGATCGGCGGTGCCGCGGTGGTCGGGCCGCGGCGCGACATCGGCGTCGTCTTCCAGGACCCGACCTTGCTGCCGTGGAAGACCGTGTTCCAGAACGTCTGCCTGCCCGGGCGGATCATGGGCCTGCCGCGCGCCGGCTACGAGGCGCGGGCGCGCGAGCTGCTGGCGCTGGTCGGGCTCGGCGACTTCGCCGGCTACTATCCCGGCCAGCTTTCCGGCGGCATGCGCCAGCGCGTCGGCATCGCGCGCGGCCTGCTGCACGACCCCGCCGTGCTGCTGATGGACGAGCCGTTCGGCGCGCTCGACGCGATGACGCGCGAGCAGATGAACATGGAGATCCTGCGCATCTGGGCGGCGACCGGCAAGACCGTGGTCTTCATCACCCACAGCATCTCCGAGGCCGCGCTGCTGTCGGACCGCATCGTCGTGCTGTCGCCGCGGCCGGGCCGGGTCATCGAGATCATCGAGAACGCGCTGGCGCGGCCGCGGACGATGGACATGATGGCGACGCCCGAGTTCGGCCGCATGACCGGCCATCTGCGCGGGCTGTTCAACGTCGCGGGGGCGCTCGAATGAGCGCCGCGACGCCGGCCGGGCGGCGGCGCTGGATCGGTGCCACCGGCATCGCGTCGCTGGCGATCGCGCTCGCCTTCCTCGCGGCCTGGGAGTTCGCGGTCGGCGCCTTCGCGGTGCCGAGCTACATCGTGCCGGCGCCGTCGCGCATCCTCGCCGCGTTCCAGCGCGGCATCGAGCGGCAGATCTACTGGCCGCATCTCCAGGCGACGATCGAGGCGATGGTCGTCGGCTACGCGATCGGCACGTCGCTCGGCATCGTGCTGGGCGCGCTGATCGCCGAGTTCCGCACGGTCGAGCGCATCGTCTATCCCTACATCGTCTCGCTGCAGTCGCTGCCGAAGATCGCGCTGGCGCCGCTCTTCGTCATGTGGTTCGGCTACGGCCTCACCTCCAAGGTCGTCACGGTGGCGCTGATCTGCTTCTTCCCGCTGGTGGTCAACACGATCACCGGCCTGTTGAGCGCCCAGCGCGACCGGCTCGACATGGTGCGCACGATGACGGCGACGCGCTGGCAGCTGTTCTGGCACGTCAAGCTGCCGTCGGCGGCCGGCCACATCTTCGCCGGCCTCCAGGTCGCCGTGGTGCTGAGCCTGATCGGCGCGCTGGTGGCGGAGTTCGTCGGCGCCGATCGCGGGCTCGGCAACCTCATCCAGATCAGCCAGGGCAACATGGACACGCCGGGCGTGTTCGCGGTGCTGGTGATCCTCGCGGTGATCGGCATGGCGGCGACCGGCGCGGTGCGCTTCGTCCACCGTCGCGTCGTGTTCTGGGAATCGCACCGCGCCGGCCCGCACGCGAGCGACCTGAGCTGAGGCGATGGCGACGCTGAACGTCGACGGGGTGAAGCTGCACTACGACGTCGCGGGCGACGGCCCGCCGCTCGTGCTCGTCCACGGCATGGCCTGCGGCCGGCGGATGTGGTGGCACCAGGTCAGGCATTTCCGCAAGCGGTTCCGCGTCATCACGCTGGACCTGCGCGGCCACGGGCTGTCCGACGCGCCCGCGGATCCGGCGCAATACTCCGAGGCGATCTTCACGTCCGACGTGATCCGGCTGCTCGACGCGCTCGGCATCGAGCGCGCGCATCTGGTCGGGCTGTCGATGGGCGGCGGCGTCGCGCTCGACGCGGCGCTCAAGGCGCCGGAGCGCTTCGCCTCGGTCGTGCTCGCCGACATCGGCTCGAACTCCGACGCGCCGGGCATCAGCCGGCTGAAGGCCGAGCAATGGTCGGACATGATCCTGAGCGCCGGCATGGACTGGTTCGTCGACGAGATGCTGCGGCATTCGTTCTTCAAGTACTACGCGCGCCAGGGCAAGCGGCAGCGCCGCCACATGGCGGCGCTGATCCGCCAGCACAGCCCGGTCGGCCTGTCGCGCGTGCTCAGCCACGTGCTCGCCCCGCGCAAGCCGCTCTACCGCCGCGGCTTCGCGCTCTCCGGGCTCGCCGTCCCGGCGCTCGTCCTGGTCGGGCGCTTCGACTATTCCTGCCGCAAGCCGTCGAAATTCGTCGTCGCGCGGGCGCCGCGTGCGCAGCTCGCGGAACTGCGCACCGGCCACCTCACCGCGCTCGAGGACCCCGCGGGCTTCAATCGCGCGGTCGAAGCGTTCATCGACCAGGTCGGCGCCGCGACCGCGCGCTGACGCGTCAGTCCCCCGCCGCGGCGATCGGCGCGCGCTCGCCCGACGCCGCTTCCCAGCCGATCATCGCGAGCTTGCGCGGCCGGCCCCAGTGGTAGTCGCTGAAGGCGCCGGTCTTGCGGATCACGCGATGGCAGGGGATCAGCCACGCGATCGGGTTGTCGCCGACCGCCGCGCCCACCGCGCGCGAGGCGCCCGCGGCGTGGATCTGCCGCGCGACGTCCTCGTAGGAGACCAGCGCGCCGCGCGGGATACGCAGCAGCGCCTCCCACACCTTGATCTGCCACGGCGTGCCGTAGAGCACGAGCTGCAGCCGGTCGTCGGGCCGCGGTGCGAACATCGTGCGCGCGAGCGCCTTCACCGCCGCCGCATTCTCGACGAAGCGCGCGTCCGGCCAGCGGCCGGCGAGATCCGCGAAGGTCGCGTCGCGCCCGGCGTCGCCGGCGAAGCCGACGCCGCAGATGCCGCGCGCCGTCGCCATGACGAGGCAGTCGCCGAACGGCGATTCGGCCCAGCCGTAGGTGATGACGAGGCCGGCGCCGCGCTGCTTGTATTCGCCCGGCGTCACCGCTTCGTGCGTCACGAACAGGTCGTGCAGCCGGCCCGGGCCGGACAGGCCCGAATCGAGCGCCGCGTCGAGCACGCTCGCCGACGAGGCGAGGCAGGCCTTGGCGCGCTCCAGCGTCAGGAACTGCAGGAACTTCTTGGGGCTGACGCCCACCCACTGCGTGAAGACGCGCTGCAGGTGGTGCGGGCTGAGGCCGACGGCCTCCGCGATGCGGTCGAGTTCAGGCTGGGAATCGGCCTCGGCGGCGATGAACTCCAGCGCCTTGCCGATGCGTGCGTAGTCACCCATGGGAACGCTCCTCTCCGGTTGGTCCCGATGGCAGACAATCTAAGCATGCGGACGGGCGATCCCACCCGCTTCTTGCGCCGATCTTCGCCTCAAAGATAGGGCCCGATCGCGGCAAAGGCACGCGCCACGTAGGCGTCCTTTTCGCCCACCGGCGCCACGTAGTGGAGCACCCGCTCGGCCTCGGCGCGGCCGGCGGCGCGGGCGATCAGCCAGCCGGCGAGATAGTGCGAGGCGAGGCACCCGCCGGCGGTCGCGACATTGCCGACGGCGTGGAACGGCCGGTCGAGCACGGTGACCCCGGCCGCCTCGACCGCGGGCCGGGTCATCGTGTCGGTGCAGGCCGGCACGCGCTCGAGCAGGCCGAGCTTGGCGAGGATCAGCGCGCCGCTGCATTGCGCGGTGACGAGCTGGCGCGCGGGGTCGAGGCGGAGCTCGCCGAGGATCGCCGGGTCGGTCGCGATCTCGCGCGTGCGCCGGCCGCTGCCGACGATCACCGCGTCGGCGTCGCGCGCGAAGGCGAGCGGCTGCTGGCGCGCGACGCGCACGCCGTTGCCGGAGGTCGCGAACTCGCACGGACTGACGATCTCCGCCTTCCAGCCCGGGCGCGTCACCCGGTTGAGGATCGCCGACGCGATGAAGGAATCAAGCTCGTTGAAGCCGTCGAAGGTGAGGACTGCGATGCGCATGGCGGGAACTCCGGCTTCAGGCCCGACCGAGGACGAGCGACGCCGCGATGGTCCACATGACGGCGGCGATGGCGAGATCGAGCACGCGCCACGCCGACGGCCGCGCGAACACCGGCGCCAGCAGCCGCGCGCCATAGGCAAGGCCGAAGAACCACAGCACCGACGCCGCGACCGCGCCGGCACCGAAGGCGGCCTGCGCGGCGCCGGCATAGGTGCCGCCGACGCTGCCGACCAGCACGACCGTGTCGAGATAGACATGGGGGTTGAGCAGGCTGAAGCCGGTGACCGCGGCGAGCGTCGCCGGCAGGCTCCGCCGCGCGGCGTCGGCATCGGGTGCGAGCGCCGCCGGGCGCAGCGCGCGGCGCGCCGCGAGCGCGCCATAGGCGGCGACAAACGCCGCGCCGGCCCAGGTGACGAGGCGCAGCAGCGTCTCGCTCTGCCGCACCAGCGCGCCCATGCCGGCGATGCCGACGACGATCAGCGCGGCATCGCAGACCGCGCAGACGGCGGCGACGGCGAAGACATGCTCGCGGCGCAGGCCCTGGCGCAGCACGAAGGCGTTCTGCGCGCCGATCGCGACGATCAGCCCGAAGCCAAGGCCGAGGCCGTTGAGGAAGGCGAACATCGACGGGGCGATCGCGGCCTAGACGGTGATCGTCCCTTCCATGTAGGGCACCGCGCGCCCGCTGATGAGCACCCGCGCGCCGCGCAGTTCGCAGACGAGCTCGCCGCCGCGCGCGGAGAGCTGGCGGGCGACGAAGTGCGACTTGCCGAGGCGCTTCGCCCAGTACGGCACCGATACGCAATGGGCCGAGCCGGTCACCGGATCCTCGGGGTTGCCCCATCGCGGCGCGAAATAGCGCGAGACGAAGTCGCAGTCCTTCCCGGGCGCGGTCACCAGCACCGATGTTCCCGGGGTGTGCACGAGCGCCGCCATGTCGGGCGCCATCGCGCGGATGTCGTCCTCGCTGTCGAAGACGCACATCACCGGCCGTTCGGACGCATAGGTCTCGCGCGGCGTGCGGCCCAGCGCCTCCGCGAGGCCGGGGATCGGCGCCTGCGGCCACGACCACGGCGGACGTGACGGGAAGTCGAGCGTCAGCACGTCGCCGGCGCGCGTGACGTCGAGGCGGCCGCTCTTGCTCGCGAACGTCATGTGCGTGCGGCCGGGCTGGAGGCGTTCGGAGATCAGCCAGGCCGTCGCCAGCGTGGCGTGTCCGCACAGCGGCACCTCGACCTTGGGCGTGAACCAGCGCAGATGCCAGCCCTCGCCCTCGGCCACGAAGAACGCGGTCTCGGAGAGGTTGTTCTCCGCCGCGATCGCCTGCATCGTCGCGTCGGGCAGCCAGGCTTCGAGCGGCACCACCGCCGCCGGGTTGCCGGCGAAGACGCGGTCGGCGAAAGCGTCGATCTGGTGGATCGGCAGGCGCATCGGTCCTCCGCTCGCGGCGGTCAGATGGTGATCGTGCCTTCGAGATAGAGCACCGCGCGGCCGCCGATGCCGACGCGGGCGCCGCGATCCTCGCAGGCGACGTCGCCGCCGCGCGCCGAGATCTGGCGCGCCGCCAGCGCCGTCTTGCCGAGGCGCTTCGCCCAGTAGGGGATCAACACGCAATGCGCGCCCCCGGTGACCGGGTCTTCGGGGATGCCGACGGCCGGCGCGAAGAAGCGCGAGACGAAATCGACGCCGGTTCCCGGCGCGGTCGCGATGACGCCGAAGAACGGCAGCTTGCCGAGCGCCGCCATGTCGGGGCCAAGCGCGCGCACGTCGGCCTCGGCATCGAACACGCACATCATGAAGTCGCGCCACTTGAGGGTGTCGCGCGGCTTGCGGCCGAGCGCCTCGACGAGCCCGGGCGCGATGCCGCAGGGCTCCGGCGGGCGCGTCGGGAAGTCGAGCCAGTATTGCTCGCCGTTGCGCGTCACTTCCAGCGGGCCGCTCTTGCTCATGAAGCGCATCTTCTCGTGGCCCGGCGCCAGCCGGTTGGCGATCACCCACGCGGAGGCGAGCGTCGCATGGCCGCAGAGATCGACCTCGACCGTCGGGGTGAACCAGCGCAGGTGCCAGCCTTCGCCGTCGCGCACGAAGAAGGCGGTCTCGGCGAGATTGTTCTCGGCGGCGATCGCCTGCATCTGCGCGTCGGGCAGCCAGGATTCGAGCGGGACGATCGCCGCCGGATTGCCGGCGAAGACAGTGCTTGCGAAGGCATCGACCTGATAGATCGGCAGGCGCATCGCGTTCAGGCCTCCACCTTGGACTCAAGCCGCGCCATCGCGCCGGCGAGCGCGCGGTCGCCCGCGTCGGCGCTGGCGGCGAGCGCGTCGATCACGCCGCGCCGGTCCTCGGCCTTGCGGTTCTGGCTGAGCTTGGCCTTGCCCTCGATGCGGTCGATCGGGATCTCGAGACCGACGATCGCCTTGAGCAGGCCGTTGATCTGCGTTTCCGGCACGCGATCGAGCGACCACGGGCGGGCGGCGCCGGATTCGTGATGCGCGGCGAGCCGCGCGACCAGCGTGCGCAGCTCGGTGCGGTCGAAAATCAGCCGGGCGCGGCCATAGGCATGCACGGCGACGTAGTTCCAGGTCGGAACCGCCGCGTCGTTCGCGTACCAGCGCGGCGAGACGTAGGCGTGCGGGCCCTGAAAGAGCACCATCGCCTCGACCTCCTGCAGGTCCTGCCAGTGCGGGTTGGCGCGCGCGAGATGCAGGACGATCGTGCCGCGCGGCCCCCGCGCCGGATCGATCAGCACGGGGACCTGCGTCGCCATCAGGCCCTGCTTGCCGGCGGAGACGACGGTGGCGAAGCTGTTCGCCGCCATCACCGCCTGCAGGGCGGCCTGGTCCGTGATCGCGAACGCGGGCGGAACGTACATCGGACCCTCCCTCAGACCTTCCAGAACGGCTTGTCCGTCTCGCGCATCGCTTCGGCGTGCGTGAGGCCGACGTCGCGCAGCATACGATCATCCATCGTCGCGAGCGCGGTCCGCTCGGCGGCGCGGCGCTGCCAGCCGAGGACGGTATCGACCGCCGCGGCAAGCACGGCGCCGGCCCGGGACAATCCGGAACCGATCGGGGCGAGGAGCCGGACGGCAGGGCCGGTCCAGCTCGGGAAGAACGATATTGTACCCATACACTCCTCCTGCGAGACGCGATTGTCTCCTTGATTGTTAGGCTGACAATAGATACGATTGGGACAATTCCAGGGTCAATTGCTATATTGTCACCATGACAAGTTGGGCTCCCGAACTCTCCCGCTTCTCCGGGCCGCGCTACGCGGCCATCGCCAATGCCCTTGCCGCGGATATCGCCGCCGGCCGCCTGCGCGCCGGCGATCGGCTGCCGCCCCAGCGCGAACTCGCGTGGCGGCTGAAGGTGACGGTCGGCACCGTCACCCGCGCCTATACCGAGGCCGAACGGCGCGGCCTGATCGCCGGCGAGGTCGGCCGCGGCACCTATGTGCGCGAACACGGCGACGTGGCGATGGCGGCGCCGACGCGGATCGCCGCCGCCAACACGATCGACCTGTCGCGCGCGCTGCCGGTCGATGACGCGACCAATCAGGCGGTCGCGAAGACGCTCGCCGAGATCGCCGCACGCAAGGACTTCGTCCGGCTGCTCGACTACGGCGCCGTGCTCGGCGCGCCCGCCCATCGCGAGGCGGGGGCGCAGTGGCTCGCGGACTGGGGCGTGCCGGTGATGCCCGACCGGCTCGCCATCACGACCGGCGGGCAGAACTCGATCGTGCTCGCGCTCGCCGCGCTGGCCCGGCCGGGCGACGTCGTGCTCGCCGAACACCTCACCTACTACGGGATCAAGTCGGCGGCGATGCTGCTGTCGCTGCGGCTGCACGGCGTCGCGATGGACGAATTCGGGCTGGTGCCGGAAGCGCTCGAGCAGGCCTGCCGCCAGTTCGCGCCCAAGGCGCTGTACTGCACGCCGACGCTGCAGAACCCGACGACCGCGATCATGCCGGTCGAACGGCGCGAGGAGATCGCGGCGATCTGCCGGCGCTACAGCGTCGCCATCGTCGAGGACGACATCTTCGGCTTCCTGCCGGACCAGCCGCCGCCGCGCCTTTCGAGCTTCGCACCCGAGCATTCGGTGCTGGTGACCAGCCTGTCGAAGCCGCTCGCGCCCGGTCTGCGCATCGGCTATCTCGCGACCGCGATGCCGATCATGGACCGCGTCGAATCCGCGCTGCGCGCCCAGGCGATCATGGTCACGCCGCTGATGGCGGAGCTGGCGAGCCAGCTCATCCGCAGCGGCGAGGCGCGCCGGATGGCAGACTGGCAGCGCCGCGAAGCCGCGGCGCGCCAGGCGATCGCAGCGCGCGTCTTCGCCGGCGCCGACTTCGTCAACCATCCGCAGGCGCTTCAGTTCTGGCTGCGCCTGCCGGAGCCGTGGCGGCGCGAGGAGTTCACCGATGCGGCGCAGCGCCGCGGCGTGGTGGTGACGCCCGCCGGAAGCTTCGCCGTCGGCCGCGCGCCGGTGCCCCATGCGGTGCGCGTCGGCATCGGCGGCGC
>JAEUKZ010000401.1 GCA_016793045.1 Alphaproteobacteria bacterium | reverse complement strand
CAGCCGGACGCGGCGATCGGTCCACGCCGGAGCCCTTGCACGGTTGTGGAGGAAGCAGGAAGCTTCGCGGCGAAAAGCGGCGCGCGAACGCGCCGCGCCAACAGGAGGAGGCAGAGATGACCTTCAAGTCATGGATTGCGCTGGCCGTCGTCGCGGCCGCGGTCTTCGGCGCCGGGATCGCGGCCGCGCAGCAGCGCGACCTAACGGTCGTGTCATGGGGCGGGGCCTATCAGGACGCCCAGCGCGAGGTCTATTTCCGCCCGTTCACCGCGGCGACCAATATCCGCCTGCGCGAAGACAATTGGGATGGGGGCATCGGCGTGCTGCGCTCGCGCGTCCAGGGCGGCAACAATCCGTGGGATGTCGTCCAGGTCGAATCCGAGGAACTGCTGCTCGGCTGCGAGGAAGGCCTGTTCGAGCGCATCAACTGGGATGCGATCGGCGGCCGGCCCGCCTATCTGCCCGACGCGGTGCACGACTGCGGCGTCGGCGCGATCCTCTACAATTTCGTGCTCGCCTATGACGGCGCGCGGATCACCGGCGAGGGGCCGCGCTCCTGGGCCGACTTCTGGAACGTCCAGCGCTGGCCCGGCAAGCGCGCCCTGCGCCGCGGGCCGAAGACCAACCTCGAGATCGCGCTGATGGCCGACGGCGTCGCGCCGGCGGACGTCTACCGCCTGCTCGCCACGCCCGAGGGCGTCGAGCGCGCCTTCCGCAAGCTCGACGAGCTGCGCCCGCACATCGTGTGGTGGGAGCGCGGCGCCCAGCCGCCGCAGCTGCTCGCCTCCGGCGAGGTCGCGATGGCCTCGGCCTATAACGGCCGCATCTCGGCCGCCAACCGGACCGAGAACCGCCAGTTCCGCATGGCGTGGACGAATTCGCTCTACACCATCGACTCCTGGGTGATCATGCGCGGCTCGCCCAACCGCGCCCAGGCCGAGCAGTTCCTGCGCTTCGTCGGCGAGCCGCAGCGCCAGGCGCAGCTGCCGCCGCACATCCCCTACGGCGTCACCAACCGCGGCGCCACCGCGCTCGTCCCGGCGGCGGTGATGCCTGAACTGCCCACCAACCCCGACAACATCCGGACGGCTCTGTTCATCAACGACCGCTACTGGCTGGAGAACATCGACCGCCTCAACCAGCGCTTCAACGCCTGGGTCGCACGCTAGGCGCGGCGCGCTGCCGGCGGTGGGCGCGGGCGCGATCGATCCGGCGGCCTTGCGCGCGGCGGCGCGCGCGGGCCGCCGGCGCGAGCAGCGCCGCGCCGCGCTGCTGGTTGCGCCGCTCTTCCTGTTCCTGCTGCTGACCTTCGTCGGTCCGATCGGCAGCCTGCTGTGGCGCGGCGTGACCGACAGCGAGGTCGCCGGCGTGCTGCCGCGCACGACCGCGGCGCTGGGGGCCTGGAACGGCGAGGGCCTGCCGCCCGACAGCACCTTCGCGGCGCTGATCGAGGACATGCGCGAAGCCTACGCCGCCGGGACGCTCGCCCCGGCGGCGACGCGGCTGAACTACGACGTCAACGGCTTCCGCACCCTGATGTTCGGCACCGCGCGCCGCCTGCGCGACGTCGGCGGCGGCAACCCGCGCGAGGGGCTGGTGGCGCTCGATCCAAAATGGGGCGAGCGCGAAACCTGGGCGGCGATCAGCCGCGCCGGCGGGCCCTTCACCGATCTCTACGTGCTCGCCGCGGTCGATCTGCGCCGCGACGCGGCCAACCAGATCGTGGCCGTGCCCGACGACCAGGCGGTGTTTCGCGCCATCCTCGGCCGCACCTTCTGGATCGCGGCGGTGGTGACGCTGACCTGCGCGGCGATCGGCTTCCCGGTCGCCTATCTGCTGGCGAGCCTGAAGCCGAGGACCGCCGGCCTGCTGCTGATCTTCGTGCTGCTGCCGTTCTGGACTTCGCTGCTGGTGCGCACGACCGCCTGGGTGGTGCTGCTGCAGCGCGAGGGCATCGTCAACAGCGCGCTGCTCGGCCTCGGCCTGGTCGAGGCGCCGCTGCGCATGATCTTCAACCGCTTCGCGGTCTACGTCGCGATCGTCTACGTGCTGCTGCCGTTCATGATCCTGCCGCTCTACGGGGTCATGCGGTCGATCCCATCGGTGCATCTGCGCGCCGCGGCCTCGCTCGGCGCGCGGCCGTGGACGGTGTTCCGCCGCATCTACCTGCCGCAGGCGCTGCCCGGCGTCGGCGCGGGCGTGCTGCTCGTGTTCATCCAGGCGCTCGGCTACTACATCACGCCCGCGCTGGTCGGCGGCGCCGACGACCAGATGATCAGCTACTTCATCGCCTTCTACGCCAGCCGTACGGTCAACTGGGGCATGGCGGGCGCACTGTCGCTTCTGCTGCTGATCGCCACGTCGACGATGTTCGCGCTGTTCCGCCGGCTCGGCGGGCTCGAACGCCTGGGCGTGCGCTGATGGCCGGCGCCGTTTCGACCACCCGGGGCCAGCGCGTGTCGCGCGTGATCTTGTGGATCGTCACGATCGCCGCCTTGCTGTTCCTGATCGCGCCGATCCTCGCGATCATCCCGCTGTCATTCAGCGCCGGCTCGTTCATGACCTATCCCCTGCCGGGCCTGAGCCTGCGCTGGTACCGTGACTTCTGGACCTCGGAATTCTGGCTGCCGGCGCTGCAGAACAGCGCGATCGTCGGCATCTGCGCGGCCGGCCTTGCGACCACGCTCGGCACCCTGGCCGCGATTGGGCTGTGGAGCGCGCGGCTGCCCGGACGGGCGCTGATCGTCACCGTCCTGCTGCTGCCGATGATGGTGCCGGACATCGTCACCGCGGTCGGCGTCTACTTCGCATTTGCGCCGATCGGGCTCACCAACGGCTACGCCGGGCTGATCCTCGCGCACACCGCGCTGGCGACGCCGTTCGTCGTCGTCACCGTGCTGGCGACGCTCGCGGGCTTCGACCGCACATTGCTGCGCGCCGCCGCGAGCCTCGGCGCCGCGCCGTTCTTCGCCTTCCGCAAGGTGATGCTGCCGCTGATCCTGCCCGGCGTCCTTTCGGGCGCGCTGTTCGCCTTCGCGATCTCGTTCGACGAGGTCGTGGTGGCGTTGCTCGTCGCCGGCCCGGCCTATCGCACGCTCCCGCGCCAGATGTTCTCCGGGATCAATGACAACATCAGCCTGACGATCACCGCGGTCGCGACGATGCTGATCGCGACGTCGATCGTGATCCTGCTCGGCGTGGCAATGCTGCGCCGGCGCGCCGGGGCCCTCGCACGGAAGGCGCAGCCCTAGGACGCGGCTGCGCCGCGCGGCTTTGCGGCCATGCGCCGCAGGAAGACCTGCGGTCCGCGCCCAGACCCTATCCAACCCGACGCCGGCTTTGTATGGTTCGGGCCGAATTCGCTCCAACGCGCCCCCCCGAGGACACGCCATGTCGCAAGCCAAGTTCGACAAGTCGCATCTGCCCAGCCGCCACACCACGGTCGGCCCGACCAGCGCGCCGCATCGCGCGATGCTCTATGCGATGGGGCTGTCGGAGAAGGAGATCGCGCAGCCGCTGGTCGGCGTGGTGACCACCTGGAACGAGGCGGCGCCCTGCAACATCTCGCTGTCGCGCCAGGCGCAGGCGGTGAAGAAGGGCGTGAAGGCCGGCGGCGGCACCCCGCGCGAGTTCACGACGATCACCGTGACCGACGGCATCGCCATGGGCCACCAGGGCATGAAATCGTCGCTGGTGAGCCGCGAGGTCATCGCCGATTCGACCGAGCTTACCGTGCGCGGCCACTGCTACGACGCGCTGGTCGGCCTCGCCGGGTGCGACAAGTCGCTGCCCGGGCTGATGATGGCGATGGTGCGACTCAACATCCCGTCGATCTTCATCTACGGCGGCACGATCCTGCCCGGCATCTTCCAGGGCAGGGACGTGACGATCGTCGACGTGTTCGAAGGCGTCGGCAAGCATGCGGCGCACAAGATGTCAGACGCGGAGCTGCAGCAGCTCGAGATGTCGGCGCTGCCGACCGCGGGCGCGTGCGGCGGCCAGTACACCGCCAATACCATGGCCTGCGTTTCCGAGGCGCTGGGCCTGGCGCTGCCGGGTTCGGCCGGCACGCCTGCGCCTTACGACAGCCGCGACCGCTTCTGCGAGGAGGCGGGCGAGCAGATCATGAAGCTGATCAAGAGCCAGATCCGCCCGCGCGACGTCGTCACCCGCAAGGCGCTGGAGAATGCCGCGATCGTCGTTGCGGCGACCGGTGGCTCGACCAATGCCGGCCTGCACCTGCCGGCGATCGCGCACGAATGCGGCATCGAATTCGATCTCGACGACGTCTGCAGGATCTTCCGCAAGACACCGTACATCGCCGACCTCATGCCCGGCGGCAAGTACACGGCTACCGACCTCTACCGCGTCGGCGGCATTCCTGTGGTGATGAAGGAGCTGTTGGACGCCGGCTATCTGCACGGCGACTGCATGACCGTCACCGGCAAGACCATCGCCCAGAACCTTCGCGGAATGAAGTTCCCGGAGAACCAGAAGGTCGTCTATCGCGTCAAGACCCCGCTGTCGAAGACCGGCGGCGTGGTCGGCCTCAAGGGCAACCTCGCCCCCGAAGGCGCGATCGTGAAGATCGCGGGGATGAAGAACCTGCAGTTCAGCGGCCCGGCGCGGATTTTTGACTGCGAGGAGGACGCGCTGACCGCGGTGCTCACGCAGAAGATCAAGATGGGCGACGTCATGATCATCCGCTACGAGGGCCCGAAGGGCGGCCCGGGCATGCGCGAGATGCTGTCGACGACCTCGGCGATTTACGGCCAGGGCTGGGGCGACAAGGTCGCGCTGATCACCGACGGCCGTTTTTCCGGCGGCACGCGCGGCTTCTGCATCGGCCATGTCGGTCCGGAGGCGGCGGTCGGCGGTCCGATCGGGTTGCTGAAGAACGGCGACATCATCGACATCGAC
>JAEUKZ010000373.1 GCA_016793045.1 Alphaproteobacteria bacterium | reverse complement strand
GCGGCGCGGTTCTGCGCCTCGTTGAAGAAATAGGGGCCGGGATGCGTGCCGACGGAGACGACGTGGCTGCGCATGCCGTCCTCGGCCGACCAGTGGTGGAGGGCGAAGCCGGGCGGCGCCAGCTCGAATTCCGACGGGCCGTCCGGCCGCAGTTCGAGGATCGCCTGGTGCGCGGTCGACGGCGTGGTCATCGCGATGGTGCCGCCGAAGCGGACCTGGATGGCGCGATGGGTGTGGCCGCAGATCACCCGCTCGACATTGTCGAAGCGCTTGAGCACGGCGGCGAGCGCCGGCCCTCCCGCGAGGCCGACGCGGTCGAGATGCGCGATCGAGGTGCGGAACGGGGGGTGATGCATGAACAGCACGGTCGGCCGGTCGGGCTGCTCGGCGAGGCGGTCGGCGATCCAGCCGATGCGCTCGGCGCACAGCTGGCCGCCGCCCTGGCCGGGAATCAGCGTGTCGAGCGCGATCAGCCGCAGCGGCCGGTCCTCGATGGTGTAGTGCAGGAAACCGTCGGCCGGCATGTAGCCCGTGTCGGCGAACGCCGCGCGCATCGCATCGCGGTTGTCGTGGTTGCCGGGCAGGACGTAGACCGGCATCGGCAGGCGGGCGAGCAGGCCGCGCAGCCGCGCGTACTCGGTCGGCTTGCCGCGGTCGACGAGATCGCCGGTGACCATCACGAGGTCGGGGGCAGGGTCGAGCGTCAGCAGGTGGTCGATCGCGCGCTCGAGATAGGGCGCGGTCTCGAACACGCCATAGGCGTGCACGCCTTCGTCCATGATGTGGGTGTCGGTGATCTGGGCGATCAGCATCGTCGTCGTCTCACTCCTTGGCGGGCGGCGCGTAGGGCGTACCTTCGGGGGTCTCGCTGCCCGGCCGGTACTGGTAGGTACCCTCGCCGGTGGCGATCAGGCGGCCGAAATCGTCGCTGACCTCGATGGTCGAAAAGAAAGTGCGCGTGCCGCCGCCGCGCACCCGGCCGTGGGCGGTGATCGTGGTGCCGCCGGCCCGCGCGACGAACTGGGTCGCGAGCGCCAGCGTGACCGTGCGGCGGACGTTCCCGGGCACGGTGCAGAAGCAGCCGGCGTAGCCGCCGGCGGAATCGATGATCGTCGCGATCAGCCCGCCATGCGGGGCGCCGCTGCGGTTGGTGTGGCGATGGTCGAGCGTCACCGCGATCTTGGCCTCCCCGGGCGCCCAGTGGACGAGGCGATAGCCGACCAGCGTGCGGAAGCCCGACGGCGCCTCGATCTCGCGCGGGGGGAGGGGGGGCGGCGTGTCGTTCATGGCCGGCGAGGGTAGTGGCGGGGCAGGGCGGAGTCCACGGGGGGGCGGATGAAATGACGCACCCCCCGAACGGTTAACGAAAATCTTACGTCGAGTGCCTATATAGACATCACAGGGATGATTCCGTGCGTTTTTCTGTGAGTTTCACTTGTACCGCAGAACTGAAATCGTCATGGTCCCGGCGTAGCCTGAATCATTATCAGGTTCCGCCGATGTCCCGCGTCGCGATCGATCCGGTGTGCCGGGGTCGGTCCTGCCGTCCGCCGAACTTCCAGGCCAAGAACCACCGAGCGAATCCCACGTGGCCCCTGATTCCCACAAGCCCTACGACCCGCGCGCGCTTCGCGCCATCGCCAACGAATACGGGCAGCCCGACGACTGGCGCGCCGCCCGCGAACTGGCGATCACCGCCTTGCCCTTCATCGCGCTCGTCGCGGCGGTCTTCGCCGCGGTGAACGCCGGATTCTGGCCCGGCCTCCTGCTCGTGATCCCGGCCGGCGCGCTGCTCGTGCGCCTGTTCATGATCCAGCACGATTGCGGCCACGGCACCTTCTTCAGCAGGCGACGCCTCAACGACCTCGTCGGTCGGGCGATCGGCGTGCTGACGCTGACGCCCTATACGTTCTGGCGGCGCAGCCATGCGATCCACCACGCAACGTCGGGCAATCTCGACCGCCGCGGCATCGGCGACGTCAACACGCTCACCGTGCGCGAGTATCTGTCCTCGTCGAGATGGGGACGCTTCTTCTACCGCGTCTATCGCCACCCCCTCGTGATCTTCGGAATCGGGCCGACCTACATCTTCCTGATCCGCCATCGCGCGCCCGGCGGCACCGTGCTGCGCGAGCGCGAGGCGCTGCTGAGCGTGCTCGGCACCAACCTCGCGATCGTCGGCATCGTCGCCGCGGCGGCCTTCACCATCGGGCTCGACACGCTGGCGATCGGCTACCTGCCGGTGTCGCTGATCGGCGCCTCGCTGGGCGTGTGGCTGTTCTACGTCCAGCACCAGTACGAGGACACGTACTGGGCGCATGAGGACAACTGGGACTTCGCCACCGCGGCGTGGGAGGGCTCGTCCTACTACGACCTGCCGCGGCCGCTGCACTGGCTCACCGCCAATATCGGCTTCCACCACATCCATCATCTGTGCAGCAAGGTGCCGAGCTATCGGCTGCGCGACTGCTTCCTCGCCAACCCGGCCTTCGCCCAGGCGCGCCGGCTGACGCTGCGCAGCTCGCTGCGCTGCGCGCGCCTCGCCCTGTGGGACGAGGACACCCGCAAGCTCGTCTCCTTCCGCGACCTGCCGGGCGCCGCGGCGGCCTGAGGCCGGCACCCCCAGGTGGGGGCGGCCCGCCGGCGCGCGCGATTGATGGCGCGCGGCGGGATGGCTATTGTCGCGCCGCCTGCGCCGACGTGGGAGGGATGGCGGTGCCCGTGATCCAGTATCTGCCGGTTTCTCGCGAGAACCCGGCCTCCACCTATCTGCGCGCCGCGGCGAAGAACGTCACCTCGCAGAACGGCGAGGACGGCGTGATCGCGCGCATCTTCGGCATCGCCGGCGTCGCCAACAAGTTCTGCTGCGAGTTCGGCGCCTGGGACGGCGTCCACCTCAGCAACACCTGGAACCTGATCGTGCGCAACGGCTGGCGCGCGCTGCTCGTCGAGGGCAGTGCCGAGAAGTTCCCGGCCCTCCAGGCGACCTATGCCGACCGTCCCGACCTCACGCTGGTCAACGCCTTCGTCGGCACCGAGGGCGAGAATTCGCTCGACGCGCTGCTCGAGCGGGCCGGCGCGCCGCGCGACTTCGACTTCCTCAGCATCGACGTCGACGGGATGGACTGGCACATCTGGAAGGGGCTGGCACGCCATCGCCCGCGCGTCGTCGTCATCGAATTCAACGCGACGATCCCCAACGACGTCATCTTCATCCAGGACGCCGATCCGGACGTCAACCAGGGCAACTCGCTGCTGGCGATGATCGCGCTCGGCAAGGAAAAGGGCTACGAGCTGGTGGCGACGACGCCGGGCAACGCGTTCTTCGTCGAGCGCGCGCTCTATCCGCAGTTCCGCATCCCGGACAACTCGATCGATGCGATGCACACCTGCGCGCCGCTGGAAACCAAGATATTCCAGCTCTTCGACGGCACCTTGATGCTGGCGGGCCACCAGCGCCTGAACTGGCGCGATCAGGCGATCGACGTCGAGCAGATCCAGGTCGTGCCCAAGCACCTGCGCAGGTTCTGAGCGCCAGCGCCGCGCCGCGGCGACGCCGGCGCATCGCGCTCAGCCCTTCAGGAACGCCAGCAGGTCGGCGTTGAGCTGATCCTTGTGGGTGTCGGTGAGGCCGTGCGGCGCGCCGGGATAGACCTTCAGCGTCGCATT
>JAEUKZ010000366.1 GCA_016793045.1 Alphaproteobacteria bacterium | reverse complement strand
AGGACCAGCAGCTTGCCGGCGCGCGGCACGAAACTGGTGATCATCGCCTCGACGGCGAAGGTGCCGCTGCCCTGCATCGGCACGGTCACGTGGGTGCCGACGCCGCCGGCGATCTCGGTGATGCGCTCGCGCATCTCCTTGTTGAAGCGCACGAAGGTCGCGTCGCGCGAGCCCCAGTCGTGGACCGTCGCCGCCTTGACGCTGCGCGAGGTGGTCAGCGGCCCCGGCGTGAGCAGGAAGGGGTCGCCGGTTTCGGACTGGGCGCGGGTGGTGGTCATGTGGGCATCCTCGGGAGCGGTCGATCGCGGCAAGTCTGGCCTTGCCCATTCCATAAATCAAATACATGATATTTATGCACGACATAGATTATATCTATATGAATCCGACCCAGCTCCGCGCCTTCCACCTCGTCGCCCGCGAGCGCGGCTTCACCCGCGCGGCGGCGGCCGCTCATGTGAGCCAGCCGACCCTCTCCGCCCAGGTCGGCGCGCTCGAAGCGAGCTATCGCCTGCAGCTGTTCGAACGCCGCGGCCGCCGCATCGAGCTCACGCCGATCGGCCAGAACCTCTACGACATCACCAGCCGCATGTTCGCGCTCGAAGACGAAGCGCGCGCGCTGCTCGCCGGCACCAAGGCGCTGACCCGCGGACATCTCCGCGTCAGCGCCGACAGCGCCTATCACGCCATCCCGATCCTCGCGGCGCTCAAGCAGCGCCATCACGGCCTCACCTTCTCGCTGCGGATCGGCAGTTCGGCCGCGGTGCTGCAGGAACTGCTCGACTACCAGGCCGATGTCGGCGTGATGGCGAAGCTGACCTCCGACCCGCGCCTCTACAGCGCCCAGTTCAAGCAGGACCGGCTGATCGTCTTCGTGCCCGCCGGCCATGGCTGGGCGCGCAGGCGCCGCGTCGCGATGCCGGACCTCGCCGGCCAGGATCTGGTGCTGCGCGAGCGCGGCTCGATCACCCGCGAGGTGTTCGAGGCGAGCCTCGCCGCTTCAGCGGTGCGCCCCGGCGCGATCATCGAGGTGCAGACGCGCGAGGCGGTGCGCGAGGCGGTTGCCGCCGGCTTCGGGATCGGCGTCGTGTTCCGCTCGGAGTTCGGCAACGACCGCCGTTTCGTCCCGCTCGACGTCGAAGGCGGGCAGCTCGGCGTCGCCGAGTACGTCGCCTGCCTTCAGGAGCGGCGGGACCTCGCGCTGGTGCGCGCCTTCCTCGACGCCGCCACCGCGGCGACCGACGCCGCGAGCAGCGAATCGTCGTCCGGTCGCAGGGTCGAAGGATCGACGAGGAGAACGTCGTCGACGGCGCGACGCTCGCCGAGGTGAACCGGCACGGGCTGGGCCTGCAGCCGGCGGCTGAACTCGACCGCGCCGCAGCCGACGCGGGCCCGGTCGATCGCGATCTCCAGCAGCGGCACGCGGCCGGTCTGCGCGGCGGACACGAGCGTGGCCGCGATGCCCGGGACTTTGGCGAGCCGCGCCCCGATCGCTTCGAGACGCCGCGCAAAGCCGGCATTCTTCGCCTTGTCGTCGGCGCCGACGAAGCGCTCGAGCGCCACCATCAGTCCGACGATCTCCTCCTTGCCGACCTTGAAGCCGCGGCCGAGGCCGTGATGCGGGACGCCGGTCAGGCGCTTGCGGTCGATCGGCGGCGGCGGCGCCCAGGTCTCCGGCGTCACGTCCATGTCGATGAGCTGCACGAGCGCCGCACCGACGAGATCGCGCCGCCCCGCGAGGATGCCCGACGACTGCGGACCGGCGACCGCCTTGCCGCCGCTGAACACGACGAGGTCGGCGCCGGCGGCGATGAAGGCGCGCAGGTTCTCCTTCGGCGGCAGCTGGGCGGCCGCATCGACGATGACCTTGAGCCCGTGCTTGCGGCACACCGCAACGACGGTCGGCAGGTCGGCGCGCGTCTGCGGCGTCGCCGCGAAGGCGAAGGCGACGCTGCGCGGCGTAATCGCCGCCTCGATCTCCCACGCCTCGATGCCGCGCACACCGGCCCCGGTGCCGCGGTCGTTGTTGCCGATGTCGACGATGCGCGCCCCCGCGGCGCGGATCGCATGGTCGTAGGCGTTGCGATGGGTGCGGATCATCAGCACTTCGTTGGGGAAGGACGCCGTGTCCGGCAGCGCTTCCATGCGCGCCACGTCCCAGCCGGTCATGCAGGCGGCGGTGGCGAGCGTGAGGCCGGCGGCGGCGCCCGACGTCACAATGCCCGCCTCCGCGCCGGTGGCGCGCGCGATCACCTTGCCGGCGGCGGCCTGCAGCTCCGAAATGTCGATGCTGGCCCCTGCGGCGGCGCGCATGGCGTCGAGCACTTCCGGCGCCATCAGGCTGCCGCCGAGGCGGGTGAGCGTGCCGGCCGCGTTGATGCGGCGGGTCACGCCGTACTTGGCGTAGATGTCCATGACGAAGCCTTGTTCTTCAGGCGGTGCGCGTGAGCGCGATCGGCGCGGCACCGGGTTCGCGGAGATGGCAGGCGACGAAATGGCCGGGCGCCACCTCGCGCAAGGGCGGCTCGTCGCGCCGGCAGCGTTCGACCGCGAAGGGGCAGCGCGTGTGGAAGTGGCAGCCCGGCGGCGGGTTCATCGGGCTCGGCACGTCGCCTTCGATCACGAGCTGGTCGCGCTTGCTGCGCGGATCGGGGATCGGCGCCGCCGCGATCAGCGCCTCAGCATAGGGGTGCAGCGGCGTGGTGAAGATCGTGTCCTTGTCGGCGAGCTCGACGATGCGGCCGAGATACATCACCGCGATGCGGTGGCCGATATGCTCGACGACGCCGAGATCGTGCGAGATGAACAGGTAGGCGAGGTTGAATTCCTCCTGCAGGTCCATCATCAGGTTGAGCACCTGCGCCTGCACCGAGACGTCGAGCGCGGAGACCGGTTCGTCGGCGACGATCACCGCGGGGTTGAGCGCCAGCGCACGCGCGATGCCGAGGCGCTGGCGCTGCCCGCCGGAGAACTCGAACGGGTACTTGACCATCGCCTCGGCGCGCAGGCCGACGCGCTCGAGCAGGGCCGCGACCTTGTCGCGCTTTGCCTCGCCGCGCAGGTCCTCGTAGTTCTCCAGCGGTTCGCCGACGATGTCGCCGGCGGTGAGCCGCGGATTGAGCGAGGCGTAGGGGTCCTGGAAAACCATCTGGATGCGGCGGCGATGCTCGCGCATCTGCGCGTCGCTGAGCTCGGTCAGGTCGACGCCGTCGAGCACGATGCGCCCGCCCGTCGGCTCGAACAGCCGCAGGATCGTCCGCCCGACCGTCGACTTGCCGCAGCCCGATTCGCCAACCAGGCAGAGTGTCTCGCCGGCGCGCACCGCGAAGCTCACGCCGTCGACCGCCTTGACGTGGCCGGCGACGCGCCGCAGCACGCCGCGATAGACCGGGAAGTGCTTGACCAGCCCGTCGACCTGGAGGACCGGGGTGTCCTGTCGCGCGCTCATGACGCCGCCACCCGATCGGCTTCCCAGCACGCGACGACGTGCCCCGTCTCCTTTTCGGCGAGCACCGGCGCCTCGACCGTGCAGCGCGCCGTCGCATAGTTGCAGCGCGGCGCGAAGGCACAGCCGGGGATCGGCTCGCGCAGCGAAGGCACGATGCCGGGGATCTCGGCGAGACGCCGCTTGGTCGTGCCGCCGCGATGGCGCCCGCGCGGGATCGACGCCATCAGCCCGCGCGTATAGGGGTGCAGCGGACGGTCGAACAGCTCGAGCACCCCCGCCTCCTCGACCTTGCGGCCCGCATACATCACGACGACGCGCTGCGCCGTCTCGGCGATGACCCCGAGATCGTGGGTGATCAGCATGATCGCCGCGCCGAGCCGTTCCTTCAGCTCGCGCATCAGCCGCAGGATCTGCGCCTGGATGGTGACGTCGAGCGCGGTCGTCGGCTCGTCGGCGATCAGCAGCATCGGGTTGCAGCACAGCGCCATCGCGATCATCACGCGCTGGCGCATGCCGCCGGAAAACTGGTGCGGATAGTCGCCGAGCCGGCGGTTGGCATCCGGGATGCGCACCAGTTCGAGCATCTCGCGCGCGCGTTGGAGCGCCGCACCGCGCGAGGCGTTCTGGTGCAGGATCACCGCCTCCGCGATCTGGTCCCCGATCGTCATGACCGGATTGAGCGAGGTCATCGGCTCCTGGAAGATCATCGCGATCCGGTTGCCGCGGATGTTGCGCATCTCCGGCTCCGGCACCTTCAGCAGGTCGACGCCGTCGAACTTCACCGTGCCGGCGACGGTACGCCCGCTGCGCGGCGGGATCAGCCGCATGATCGACAGCGACGTGACGCTCTTGCCGCAGCCCGACTCGCCGACAATCCCGATCGTCTCGCCCGCCGCGACCTTGAACGACACGCCGTCGACCGCGCGCACGACGCCGTCGCGGGTGAAGAAGTGGGTGCGGAGGCCGTCGACCTCCAGGACCGGAACGGGTTCAGCGGCTGCCATGGCGCTCACATCCGACGTGCCAGGCGCGGATCGAGATGATCGCGCAGGCCGTCGCCGAGGAGGTTTACCGCGAGCACGACCAGCGCGAGGCAGATGCCGGGAGCGAAGATGGTCCACGGCGCGATCGAGAGGTAGAGGCGGCTCTGCGCGATCATGTTGCCCCAGGTCGGGAACTCCGGCGGCGTGCCGGCGCCGAGGAAGCTCAGACCCGCTTCGGTCAGGATCGCCGATGCGGACACGTAGGTCGCCTGGACGATCAGCGGCGGGATCGTGCTCGGCAGAATGTGGCGGCGCAGGATCTTGAAGGCGCGCGTACCGTTGGAGCGGGCTGCATCGACATAAGGCAGCTCGCGCACCGACAGCACCACCGAGCGCACCAGGCGCGTGACGCGCGGGATCTCGGGTATCGAGATCGCGATGATGACGACGCGCACGCTCGCCCCCATCAGCGAGACCAGCGCGATCGCCAGCAGGATCGCCGGGATCGCCATGATCCCGTCCATCAGGCGCATCACGAAGGTGTCGAGCCGCGGGAAATAGCCGGCGGTCAGGCCGACGAACAGCCCGGCGACGATCGAGATCGCGGCGACTGAAAGCCCGACCAGCAGCGAGATGCGCGCGCCGTAGACCATGCGCGCGAAGACGTCGCGGCCCAGGCTGTCGGTGCCGAGCAGGAACTCGGCCGACGGCCCCTTGAGGCGGTTGATCGGCTGGAACGACAGCGGGTCGCCGGCGATCAGCGGGGCGAACAGCGCCGCGAGCGCGATCAGCGACATCAAGGTGCCGCCGACGACGATGGTCGGGTTGCGCCGTACGAAATCGGCGATCTTGCCGCGGCGCGGCGTGGCGTTGTCGCCGGTGGAAATCGCGGTGGCCATGTCAGTACCGGATCCGCGGATCGAGGAAGGTATAGGCGATGTCGACGGTGAGGTTGACCAGCACGTAGACGCCGGCGAACAGGATCATCACGCCCTGGATGATCGGATAGTCGCGCCGCGCGATCGCATCGACGACGAGGCGTCCGACCCCGGGAAGGTTGAACACGCTTTCGGTGATCACGACGCCGCTGATAAGCAGCGCCACGCCGATGCCGATGACCGTGACGATCGGCACCGCGGCGTTCTTGAGCGCATGGCGCAGCAGCATGCGTCCCGTGCCGACGCCCTTGGCGTTGGCGGTGCGGATGTAATCCTCCGCCAGCACTTCGAGCATGCTCGCGCGGGTGATGCGCGCGATCAGCGCCACATAGGCGAGGCCGAGCGCGACCGAGGGAAGAATGAGGCGGTGCAGCCACGGTCCGATACCGTCGAAGATCGACTGGTAGCCCTGGACCGGCACCCAGCGGAGCTGGATGGCGAAGACGTAGACGAGCATGTAGCCGACGACGAAGACCGGCACCGAGAAGCCCATCACCGCGAAACCCATGACGACGCGGTCGACGAGCGTGCCCGCCCGCCAGGCGGCGAGGACGCCGAGCGTCACCGCGATCGTGATCGCGACGAAAAGCGTCGTCAGCGCCAGTGCGATGGTCGGTTCGGCGCGCTGCATCACCAGGGTGGTGACCGGCAGGTTCGAGAACATCGACACGCCGAGATCGCCGCGCACGGTCTGCCAGACCCAGGAGACGAACTGCTCGTAGAGCGGACGGTCGAGCCCGAGGCGCGCACGGATCGCCGCGACGTTCGCCTCGGTCGCATTGTCGCCGGCGATGATCGCCGCCGGGTCGCCCGGCGACAGGTGAAGCAGCATGAACACGAAAATGCCGACGATCGCCATCACGGGGATGGTCGCGAGGAGCCGGCGGACGATATAGGCCATCATGTCAGGACGGATCCTCGCCGGCACGCCCGGACCGGCCGCGAGGTTTGCAAGCGACGTGCCGCCGTGCGCGCCCGCGGCGCGGGCGCCCCTCTCCTGCCGCCGGCCCGGTTCACAGGACCGGACCGGACGGCAGGCGGGTTCCCGCGCCGCAGGCGCGCGACGGCGACACGCGAACGGGCATGATCAGCCGATCAGCCGATCCGCTCGATGTTCCACCACGGCGGCCCGATCTCCGGCACCGGCAGCACGCCGCGCAGGCGGTCGCTGCGATATGCGGCCGGCCCGAACCACTGGCCGGTCTTGATGTCGTGCACGTACTCGAACATGTTGCGGTTGAGGCGCTGCGCCACCGCGCGCCGCGTCGCAAGGTCGGGCGCTGCCGCCCATTCGTTGCGCAGCTGCTCGTTGAGCGCGTTCTCCGGCCAGCCGAACCACGCGTTCTGCCCGGTCGCCGCGTGCGCGAACAGGTTGATCGGGCTCGCCGTCGAGTTGCCGCCGCCCCAGGTGAAGAAGATGTTCCAGCCGCCGGTCGTGCTGTTGCCGCTCACCACCGGCGGGTCCTTGACCGAGCGCCGCGTCACCACGCCGCCCCAGTCCGACGACGCCAGGATGACGTTCATGCCGATCTGGCGCAGGTTCTGCGCGATCACCTGCGCAGCCTGGTTCATCACCGGGATGTCCGTGGCGTGCAGGACGACCACCGGCATGTTGTTGTAGCCGCCTTCGCGCAGCAGTTCGCGCGCACGCGCCTGGCGCGCCGGCATCGGCTGGTTCAGCATCTCGCTGCCGTCCTCGACGCCCATCGGCGAGCCGCACGTGAAGTGCGATCCGCAGACGCGGTAGTACTGAGGATTGCCGATCGCCGCGCGCAGGAAGTCTTCCTGGTTGACGGCAAGCTGCGCGGCACGGCGAATCAGAACGTTGTTGAACGGCGGATGCAGATGGTTGAGCCGGCAGTAGCCGACATTGCCGAGCGCGCTCAGCACCTCGATCTTGACGCCGGGCGCCGCCTGGAGCGCCGGCACGATGTCGATCGGCGGCACCTCGTAGAACTCGACTTCGCCGGCCATCAGCGCGGACGCCGCGGTCTGCGCGTCGGGCATGATGTCCCAGATGACGCGATCGAGATGGACGCGCTTGCCGCCGGCGATGCCGCTGGCGGGCTCGCTGCGCGGCACGTAGTTCGGGTTCTTCTCGTAGACGACGCGCGTACCGGGGCGGTACTCGCTTTCGACGAACTTGAACGGCCCGCAGCCGATGTGGCGCGTGATCTGCGTGTTCGGGTCGGTCTCCGCGATCTCCTTCTTCATGATGTAGCAGAGCGGCGTCGAGGTCTTGGCGAGCGCCTCGAGCACCAGACCGTAGGGCTCGCGCAGCACCAGCTTGAACGTCTTCTCGTCGACCGCCGAAAGGTCGGTCACGCGCTGCCACATGTGCTGGCCGGCGCCGTCGCGCGCCTTCCAGCGCAGCATCGAGGCGACGCAGTCCGCCGACGTCACCGGCGTGTTGTCGTCCCAGCGCAGGCCGTCGCGCAGCACGAACGTATGGGTCTTGCGGTCGTCGGAGAGGTTGTACTGGCCGACCATCTGCGGCTGCGGGTTGAGATTCGCATCGATGCCGAACAGCGTGTCGTAGATCATCGCGCCGTGATAGGCGGAGATGTTCGCGGTCGTCCAGATCGGGTCGAGCACGCGCAGATCGGCATGCGGAACGTAACGCGCCTCGTTCCGCCGCTGGGCGCGGGCGCTCTTCGGCCCATAGCCGACCATCGTCGCGGTCGTCGCGGCCGCGAGGCCGCCCTTGAGCAGATTCCTTCGTGTGGTCTTCATGTCGCCTCCTTTAGCCAGCCTGTGCTGGGAGCCTTGCCTGTCCGGATTGGCGCCGCTGCCGCCGTCGTGTCGCTTCTATCGGCGGAACGGGTTCTGATTTGCCTTGAGATTATTCAGTCATGCGGGCGCATCACCGCGCAAGCGGTTTCTTGCCGCACGGCGTTCGCGGCTAGTTCCAGAGCTGCGGATGCGGGTTGTCGTCGAGCGGCCAGATCGGCCGCTGGATGCGGGTGTACGGTACCTTCGTGTGGTCGCGCGGGATCGGCCCGTTGGAGTCGACGTAGATAACCTGCTTGGCGATCTTCGAGTAGGCCGCATAGAAGTGGTTCGTCGACTTCACGACGACGATCCGCTTGGTGGCGAAGTCGACGCCGAAATTGGTGAACAGGTCCGTGCCGAGCGCCTGCGTGCGCCGCGTGATCAGCACCGCTTCGATCCCGCCGAAGCGGATCAGCGCCGAATCGCCGAGCGGCACGGTGGCGCCGGAGAAGTTCTGCGTCGCCTCGCGGATCAGCTTGACCACCGTTACCTCGGCGTCGATCGGCAGGCCGGAGGTCGGCGCGGTCTTGCCGCCGAAGCGCAGCTTGAGCTTGGCGCCCTCGCCCGCGTCGAAGCAGAAGCGCACCGCCATCGGGTCCCAGATCGGCGCGATCGCCGCGTCCTTGACGCCGCGCTCGATCAGCCGGCGCAGGATCACGGTCGAGTCCGACGGCGCGCCGCCGCCGGGATTGTCGGACGGATCGGCCATGACGACCGTGCCGCTGCCGAGCGCCAGCGCCTTGTCGATCGCCTCGTCAGGCGTCGAAAAGGGCGGCGTCGTTCGCCCGCGCATCGACCACAACTCGCGCCCAAGCTCCTCGGCGAGCGCATCGCCCTCCGCCTTGCGGTTGTCGGTGACGACGAGGATCTTGGCGCCGACCTCGGGCACGTCGGCGTATGGGAAGCAGTGCGCGACCGAGATCGAAAGCACGCCGTTCTTGCCTTCGAGCGCCATGATCTTGTCGACGAAGCCGCGCATCGGCTGCAACGACGTCGGGAAGCTCGCGATCATCCGGCAGTCGAAGACCGACATGACCGGCTTGATCTCGCCCTTGACGGTGCGGATCATCAGGTCGACCAGTTCCTCCGCGCGTTCGGCGAAGTCGGTGTGCGGGAATTCCTTGTAGCAGATGATGATGTTGGAGCCGGCGACGCGCGCGCGCGTCATGTGGTTGTGCGGGTCGAGCTCGACGCCGATCGGCACCTTGGGCCCGACGATCGCGCGCGCCCGCCCGATCAGGTCACCCTCGCAGTCGTCGTAACCGTCGGCGACCATCGCGCCGTGCAGGCCGAACAGCACGCCGTCGACCGGCATCGCCACCTTGAGCTGGCCGAGGATCTCGTCGCGCATCGATTCGTAGGCGGTGCGCGCCGTGGTTCCGGACGGCTCCGCCCAGAAGCACGAGCCTTCGATCAGCGTCCAGCCCTCCGCCTTGCTGCGGCGGCGGCCGACGATCAGCGGCGCGGTGACGAGCTTGGGGTCGTCCGGGTGCTCCCCCGGACGGTAGACATGGCCTTCCTTGTAGTTGTCGAACGAGGTCGGGATCGGCGAAAACGTGTTAGTCTCGGTGCCGAGCGACGCGAAGAACAGGCGCATCAAGTCCCCCCAGGGCGGTTCAGCCGCGATCGGAGATTAAAGGCCAAATGCGCGCGAATGCAAAACGCCGTGGCGTTCCGCGCCACGGAATTCGTCGCAACTGGCGCATTCGGGGCGCGGCCAGCGCGGCCGCGCCCCGGTGCTGACCCGCAATCGCGCGGTCAGCCGATCGACAGGTTCCACATCACCGGGATCGGCATCTCGATCAGCCCCCGGACGTTGGCGCGATGTGCGATCGGCGTGTACATCTGGCCGAGCGGGATGAACGGGAGGAATTCGGCCGCGCGCTGCTGCAGCAGTTCGGCGACGCGGCGGCGCTCCTGGGCGTTGGGCGCCACCGTCCACTGCGTGCGCAGATCCTCGATCCGTTCGTCGCACGACCACCCGAACCAGCCGGTGAGGTTGCCCTGGGCATCGCGCGTGCACGGGCTTGCGAGCGGGAAGCTGGTGAGCGGGTTGTTGAGTTCCACGCCGAGCGAACGCGTGTGGAAGATGTGCCAGCCGCCCTGTGCCGGCGGTTCTCGGCGGGCGCGCCGCGCGAAGGCCGTCGCGAGGTCGGCCGCAGCCGGCTGCACGTTGACCCCGATCTGGCGCAGGTTGTTGATCGTGACCTCGGTGATGGAGGTGAGAATCGGGTTGTCGGTGGGAAGCAGCACGACGATCGGCTCGCCGTTGTACCCAGCCTCGCGCATCAGCTGGCGCGCGCGCTCGAGATTCGCCCCGCGATGGGCGTCCATGCCCGCCTCCGAACCCATCGGCGAGCCGCACACCATGAAGGCCCGGCATTCGCGCCAGTTGGCAGGATCACCCGCGGCGACGCGCAGATAGTCCGCCTGGTTGACGACGTAGGCGAGCGCCTGGCGGGCGCGCACGTCGTTGAACGGCGGATAGAGGAAGTTCGGCCGGATGTAGGCCATCCACCCCTGCGGATCGATGTTGGCCACCTTGACCGAGGGGTCGCGGCGCAGCGTCGCCAGCACGTCGAGCGGCGGCGTGTTGACGATCTCGACCTCGCCGGCCACCAACGCGTTCACCTGCGTCGTCGTGTCGGCAATGATGTGCCATTGCACCCGCTCGACGCGCGCGATCTTGGCGCCGGCATAGCCGTTGGTCGGTTCGCTGCGCGGCACGTAGTCGGCATTGCGGACGTAGACGACCCGATCGCCGGGGCGATACTCCTCGCGCACGAATCGGAACGGGCCGGAGCCGATCGTCTCGGTGACGGCCGTGTTGGGATCGGTCTGCGCCTCGCGCTCGCGCATGATGAAGCACGGGCTGCCCGAGATCTTCGCCAGCGCATCGAGCACGATCGGATAGGGTTCGCGCAGGACGAGGCGGAACGAGCGCTCGTCGGCCGCGACGAGCGATGCCGTGCGCGCCAGCATCGAACGCCCCATGACGTCGCGCGCGCCCCAGCGCCGGATCGAAGCGACGCAGTCCTGCGCGCGCACCGGCGTGCCATCGTGAAACTTCAGCCCGTCGCGCAGCGTGAAGTCGTGCGTCAGTCCGTCGGCGCTGGCCGCATACTGGCCGACCATCTGCGGGCGCGGGGTGAAGGTGCTGTCCATCGCGAACAGCGTGTCGTAGATCATGTAGCCGTGCTGGAGCGTGACCAGCCCGGTGTTGACGATGGGATCGAGGATCCGCAGGTCGAATTCGGGGACGAAGCGGAGGAGCCGCGACGTCGCCGGCTGGGCGTCGCCGCGCCGGCTCGGGATGCTCGCGGCGACCAGGGCCGCGGAGGCGAAGCCTCCCTTGATCGCAGTACGGCGTGACAGTCGCATGGCATCCTCCCTCAATTTTGAGACGTTAGGTCCGTTTCAGCGCGCGCCCCCGCTTCGCCCCCCTACGCCTGCCCGTCGCGGTAGGGCGGAGCGGGCGCAAGGTGGGTTGGGCCGAAGATCATGTCGGAATACGCCCCATCGGGAAGCGGCCGCCCCGCGGGCCAGCGATGGCGGGCGACCACCTCCTCGTCGAGTGCGACGCCCAGCCCCGGCGCATCGGAGAGCCGCAGCATCCCGTCGCGCACCTCCAGCGGATCGCGGAGCAGCGCCGCGATGAACGGATTGCCGGTCTGATCGATCTCGACGGTGAAGCCGTTGGGCGAAGCCGCGACGACATGCGCGTTGGCCATCACCGCGACGGCATCGCTCCAGGTGTGCGGCGCGAGGCGCTTGCCGTGAGCGGCGGCGAGCTTGCCGACGGCCATCGCCTCGCCGATGCCGCCGCAGCGGCAGACGTCGGCCTGCGCGATGTCGATCGCGTCGGCGCGCAGCAATTCGCGGAAGCCCTGGAGCCCGAACTCGTTCTCGCCGGCGGCGAGCGGGATGCGCGAACGCTTCTGCAGCGCCACGAACGCGTCGATGTCCTCCGGCTCGAACGGCTCTTCGAACCACACCGCCCCGCGCGCCTCGAGCTCGCCGACGAGACGGGCGGCGCGGTCCACCGTATAGCGGAGCGAGCCGTCGACCATCACTTCGCCGTCGCGGCCGCAGGCGGTCGTGACGGCCTCGAGCGCCGCGACGTCGTAGTCCCAGCTCCGTCCGAGCCGCATCTTCATGCGCCGGAAGCCGCGATCGAGGTGGACGCGCGCCTCGCGCCCCAGCGCAGCGACGTCGTCGTCCCAGAGCAGCGCGCTTGCATAGGCCGGCACGGCCTTGACGTTCTCGCCGCCGAGCAGCTTCCACACCGGCGTCCGTGCCTGCTTCCCGCGCAGATCCCACAACGCCGTCTCGACGCCGCCGATGGCCGACACGGCCGCGCCCTTGCGCCCGTACCAGCGCGTCAGCCCGTACATCAGACGCCACAGATCCTCGACCGCGGTGGGATCGCGGCCGCGCAGCATCGGGGCGATCTGTTCGGTCACGATCGTTTCGACGAGCCGCGGATGGGAATAGACCGAGCCGATGCCGACTTCGCCGTTGTCGGCGGCGACGCGGATCAGCGAGCTCACGCGGTGGGTACACGTGCCGCCGGCATAGCGGAAGCGCGACTGGGCCGGGTACTCGAACAACAGGGTATCGACGTCAATGCTCGCAATCCGCATCGGCCCCGGCCTTCGCCTTGTTTCGATCGACCCGCCGATCCTACGGCGTCCACCGTGAGGCAGGAAGCGATATTTTCTTATAGGAAAAATCCGCCGCGCCCGCCACTGCGCCGCGTTCGGCACTCTTCCTGAGATGGCCCCATGAATTGGGCCCCTTCGGCGACGGCCGGCCCCCAGGTGCGGCTTCCTCTTTCGGATCAGAAAAATGTCTGGATCGCTCCGCCGCCCCCCAATAGAGTGGCCCGACGCATCCAGATCTGCACGGCAAGGCGGCCATGGCGACGAGCACGAACCGACGGCACCGCATCGCGATCGGCGGGATCCTCTTCGAAGGCAACTCGCTTTCGCCGGTGCGCACGACGCTCGCGGCGTTCCGCAGCAAGTATCTCAAGGCCGACGGCGAGATCGCCCGCGATCTCGCCAACAGCGGCACCGAGATGGCCGGCGCGCTGTCCGTCCTCGAAGCCTGCGACTGCGAGATCGTGCCGCTGATCGCGACCCATGGCGGCGCCGGCGGCAAGGTGACCGCCGAGTGCTGGCGCGAACTCAAGGACATGCTGGTCGGCCGCCTGCGCGGCCGGTGGCCGGTCGACGGCATCTACCTCGCCCTGCACGGCGCGATGATCTGCGAAGGCACCGACGACGCCGAAGGCGACCTGCTCGAGGAGATCCGCGGGTTCGCCGGCGACGTTCCGATCGCCGTCAGCTGCGACCTGCACGGCAACATCACGCCCAAGATGATCCGCCATGCCGACATCCTGATCGGCTATCAGCTCTACCCGCACGACGACGGTCCGGAAACCGGCCAGCGCGCGACGGGGCTGCTCATCCGCACGATCGAAGGCGCCATCCGCCCGACCATGAGCCTGTGCAAAGCGCCCGCGCTCTACCAGAGCCAGCGCCAGCGCACCAAAGGCGACACGCCGATGGCGCGCTTCTACCGCGTCGCGCGCGCGCGCGAGGCCGCCGGACGCGCGCTCGCGCTCAGCTACTTCCCGGTCCAGCCGTGGCTCGACGTTCCCGAACTCGGCTTTGCCGCGGTCGCGGTCACCGACGGCGATCCGGCGGCCGCCGACGATCTGGCACGGACGATGGCCGCGGAGGGATGGACCCACCGCGACGAATTCCGGGTCGGGCTGACGGCGCCGGCCGACGCGATCCGGAGCGGGCTTGCCCTGCCGGGCCATCCGGTGATCCTGGTCGACGCCGCCGATTGCGTCGGCGGCGGAGCGTCCGGCGACAGCGCGATCGTGCTCGCGCAGCTGATGCGGCATGCGCCCGAGGCAAGCGCCGCGGTGCTGATCGTCGATCCCGAGACGGTCGCGCAGGCCGCGGCGGCGGGTGCCGGCGCCACGATCAGCGTGGGGCTCGGCAACAAGCTCGATCCGGCCTATGGCACCCCGCTGCGCTGCAGTGCCAAGGTGCTGCGTCTCTTCGACGGAAATTTCCGTTACGGCGGCGGCGTGATGCGCGGCGACACGGCTTCGATGGGGCCGAGCGCGGTGCTGCAGATCGGCGCCGCCACCGTGCTCGTCGCGAGCCTGTCGAGCTACGAGTACGGCGACGAGCAGTTCGCCGCCGGCGGCATCCGCGCCCGCGACTGCAAGTTCGTCGTCGTCAAGAACCCGATGAACTACCAGCAGGCCTACGAGGGCGCCGCCGGCTTCTTCCTGCTCGATACGCCAGGCCCGACGACCCCCAACCTGCCCAGCATCGCGATTCCCAGAGCGGGCCGGCCGCTCTATCCGTTCGACGACGGCTTCACCCCGCGCTATCCGGTCTTCCGCGGCCGTCGCGCCTGAACCGGGCCGTCGGCGGGCGGCGCGGGCCGGTCGCCGGGCCACAGCACGCTGAGGATCAGCCCGTCGCCGGCACCGACCGCGAGGATGGCGTGGCCGACCGCGCTGTTGAAATAGAAGCTGTCCCCTGCCCGCAGCCGCTGCGGCTCCTTGCCCTCGATCACGATGTCGACCGTGCCCTCGAGCACGTGGATGTACTCCTCCCCGGCATGGCGGATCAGCGGCCCGAAATCCTCGATCGTGCGCGCCTTGATGCGGCTGACGAGCGGGATCATCCGCCGATGCGGGAGGTCGGTGCAGACGTACTCGTGCGCGTAGTTCGCGGTTTCGTGGACCTTGCCGCCGCCGCGCCGCGTCAGCGCGGTGGTTTCCCGGGCGGCCACGATCCCGCCGGGCGCAAACAGGTCGCCGACCGCGAGGTCGAAGCCCTTGGCGAGCTTGAGCAGATTGTCGAAGGTCAGCGACAGCAGGCTGTTCTCGACCTTCGACAGCGTGGAAATGGACAGGCCGCATCGGCGGCCGGCTTCGGCGAGCGTCCAGCCGCGTTCCTTGCGCAGCCGCCTCACGATCACGCCCAGCGCATCGCGATGGTTGGCGCCGGCGGCGCCGCCCTTGGCGCGGCGGCGTAGCGGGTTATGTCGCTGCCCGGTCATGCGTTCGGGCGCGCAAGGCGGTCGACATCGGCGCCTCATAGCACATCGCCGCTGCATTCCGCGCGATCGAATTCGGCGGTCGCGCCGGTTCACATGCCACGGCGCACACGCTCGCGGTGCCAGACATAGAGCCCGCTGCCGACGATCACGAGGGCACCGAGAATGGCCCAGCGATCCGGCAGGTTGCCGAAGGCGAAATAGCCGACGATCGTCGCCCAGACGAGCTGGAGATAGGTCATCGGCGCGATCGTGGAGGCCGGCGCGTAGGCGACGGCCCAGATGATCATGAACTGCGACAGCAGGTTGAGCGCTGCCATCGCGGCAAGCAGGCCCCACTCCATCGCGTTCGGCCAGCGCCAGAACGGCACCACGACGATCGACGAGAGAACGAGCCCGACGATCGACGTCCAGATCAGCATCGTCGGTGCGCCGTCGGTGGTGCCGATCTTGCGCGTGAGCACGAAGCCGCAGCCCCATAGGCTCGCCCCGGCGACCACGAACAGCGCCGCCGGGTTGAACGCGGTCGTGCCCGGACGCACGACGATCAGCACGCCGACGAAGCCGATGATCACGGCGCTCCAGCGGCGAATGCCGACTCGCTCGCCCAGGAACGGGATCGCCAGCAAGGTCGCGACCAGGGGCCCGGAGAAGCCGATCGCGGTGAGGTCGGCGAGCGGCAGCACGCTGATGCCGAAGGTGCCCAACATCGTCGACAGGCAGATCAGCACGCCGCGGGCGACATGGAGATCGGGCCGCGCGACCATCAGCCGCCGGCGCGACCACCGCGCCACGATCGCCGGCACCAGAAAGAGGGTGTGAAAGGCATAGCGGCACCACACGACCTGGAGCGGCTCGAACTCGGTCGCCGCGTGCTTGACCAGACCGTCGGTCACCGCAAAGACCGCGACGCCCATCGCCATGATCGCGATGCCGCGCGCCGGATCGTCGGAGGCGCGCTCGCCCGCGCCGGGAGCCAGAATCTGTCGGGAGGTTTCGCTCATCGCGACGACCGGCGTTCCTTGACCTGCCGTCGAATGCTTGCCGAACGGTGCATGCTTCGCCGATCATAGGCCGATTCTCGCCGCGCGTAAGGATTCTCCGATGCAAACCGCCGCCGCGTCCAAGCCGACCCGGATCTTCACCGACATCGACTACGAGAAGAACGGCAAGCAGGTGGGCTGGCTCGGCCTGCACCACTCCGTCACCCGCTCCGCCTACGGCGCGATCATGATCCCCGTCGCGGTGATCAAGAACGGCAGCGGGCCGACCGCGTTCTTCATGGCCGGCAACCATGGCGACGAGTACGAGGGCCAGGTCGCGCTGGTGAAGCTGATCCGGGCGCTGCGCGCCGAGGAGGTGCAGGGACGCGTCATCATCCTGCCGGCAGCCAATCTGCCGGCGGCGATGGCCGGCACGCGCGTGTCGCCGATCGACGAGGGCAACCTCAACCGCAGCTTCCCCGGCAGCGCCGACGGAACGGTGACACAGCAGATCGCGCACTACATCGATTCCGTGCTGTTTCCGCTCGCCGACACCTTCCACGACCTGCATTCGGGCGGCGGCTCGCTCGACTACGTTCCGTTCGCGAGCGTCCATCACGGCTGGGACCCGGCGATCAACGCGCGTGGCATGGCGGCGCTCAAGGCGTTCGGCGCGCCGTTTTCGATCGTCTGGAAAGTGCATCAGGACCTGCGCTTCGCCCCGGTCGCCGCGATGGCGCACGGCCTGCCCTCGCTCGGGGGCGAGTTCGGCGGTGCCGGCCGCGTCAACAAGGACGTCGTCGCCATGGTCGAGCGCGGCCTGCGCAACACCCTCGTCCACATGAACATCGTCGAGAAGCCGAAGGACTGGGCGCCGCCGCCGCCGACGCGGATCATGGAGGTGCCGAACCGCGACTCCTTCGTCTATGCGCCCGAACCCGGCCTGTTCGAGCCGGCGGTCAACCTCGCCGACACCGTGCACGCGGGCGACCTCTGCGGCCATGTCCACTTCGTCGACAACCCGGGCCGCGAGCCCGTGCCCTGCCATTTCCGCAGCGACGGCTTCGTCATCTGCAAGCGGCATTTCGGCCGCGTCGAGCGCGGCGACTGCGTCGCCCATCTGGCCAACGATGTCGCCGGCTGACATGGAGCAGCCCGCCAACGAGCTGACCGCCGCGGCCGCCGCCGCCGCGATCGCCGCCCATCGGCTGACCGCGCGCACGCTGGTCGAAAGCTGCGTGGCGCGGATCAACGCGCGCGATCCGAGCGTCAAGGCCTTCGTGCGGCTCGCCGCAGACCTGCGGGCCCAGACGGCGCGCGCCGATGCCGAGCCGGCGCGCGGCGCGCTCCATGGCGTGCCGATCGCGGTCAAGGACCTGATCGACACCGCGGACATGGACACCGAGTACGGCTCGCCGGCGCGGCGCAACCACCGTCCGCTCAAGGACGCCGCCTGCGTCGCCAAGCTGCGCGCCGCCGGCGCGATCGTCATCGGCAAGACCGCGACCACCGAGTTCGCGCACGTGACGCCGGCGGCAACCTGCAATCCGCACGACCTCGGCCGCACGCCCGGCGGTTCGTCGAGCGGCTCGGCGGCGGCGGTCGCCGACTTCATGGTGCCCGCCGCGCTCGGCACGCAGACCGGCGGCTCGGTCATCCGGCCGGCGTCCTTTTGCGGCGTCTACGGCTTCAAGTCCTCGGTCGGACGCACCGACGCGGCCGGCGTGCACGAACTCGGCCGCTCGCTCGACACGGTCGGATGGTTCGCGCGCAGCGCCGCCGACCTCAGCTTGCTGGGCCGCGTGCTGCTCGAGGCGCCGCGCACGCCGACGCCGCTTGCGGGGCGCCCGCGCATCGCGATCTGCCGCACGCCGTTCGACTCCGCCGCCGCGCCGGAGATGCGCGCGGCGGTCGAGGACGCCGCGATGCGGCTGCGCGAGGCCGGCGCCGAGGTCCTCGAACGCGCCCTGCCGCCCAGCTTCGGCGACCTGCAGCAGGTCCATCGCCGCATCATATCGACCGAGGCCGCGCGCGCCTTCGCCGGCTACGAGGCGGCGACTCCCGATCTGCTCAGCGCCGCGCTGCGCGCCTACATGGCGGAGGGCCGCGCCAACGAGGCAGTCTACGCCCAGGCGCAGGCGAAGGCGGCCGCACGGCGCGCCGACCTCGCGCCGCTGATGCGCGACATCGACGGCTTCCTGGTGCCCGCAGCGACCGGCGAGGCGCCCGAGGGCCTTGCCAGCACCGGCGACGCGACGTTCAGCCTGTTCTGGTCGCTGCTCGCCGTGCCCTGCGCGACGGTGCCCTTCGCCAAGGGCCCGTCAGGGATGCCGCTCGGCATCCAGTTCGTCGGCCGGCGCGACCGCGACGAAGAACTGCTCGCCCTCACCGAATGGGCCGACGCGGCACTGCGCCGTTGAGGCGGAACCACAAGGACACGATGCTCTTTTCACGCCACGACACGCTGCGCGTCGCCGATATCCTCGCCGACGCGGCCCGCGCCGAGATCATGCCGCGCTTCCGCAACCTGCCGGAGGGCGGCATCCGGACCAAGTCCTCGGCGATCGATCTCGTCACCGACGCCGACGAGGCGGCCGAGCGGCGCATCACCGCCGACCTGCTGGCAGCCTTCCCGAACGCCGTCGTGGTCGGAGAGGAGGCCGCGGCGAAGGACCGGCGCGTGCTCGACGCGATCGCGGACGCCGAACTCTGCTTCATCGTCGATCCGATCGACGGCACCAAGAACTTCGCCTCCGGGCTGACCCTTTTCGGCGTGATGGCGGCGGTCGTCAGCCGCGGCGAGACCGTCGCCGGAATCATCCATGATCCGATCGGCCACGACTGGGCGCTCGCGCTGCGCGGCGAGGGCGCGTGGTTCCAGCGTCCCGACGGGACGACCCGGACGATGCGCGTCGCCGACCCGGCGCCGCTTTCGGCGATGGAGGGGGCGGTGGGCATCACCTTCCTGCCCGAGCCGCTGCGCAGCACCGTCGGCGCCAATCTCGCCAAACTGGCCGCGATGGCCAACTACCGCTGCGCCGCGCACGAATATCGCGTCATCGCCTCGGGCGCGCTGCATCTTGCGCTCTACAACAAGCTCGAACCCTGGGACCACGCGGCCGGCTGGCTGCTGCATCGCGAGGCCGGCGGCTATTCGGCGCGCTTCGACGGCTCGCCGTATCTGCCGACGCACCGCAGCGGCGGACTGATCCTCGCCCCGGACGAGGCAAGCTGGCGCGAGGCGCGCGACGGATTGTTGAATCGGTAGCGGAGCCCGTCGGGGCCGGGCGAGAACCGGCCCCGACGGGCGTTTGACCGCCGTTAGAAGAACGTCCGCACCGCGCCGACGACGTCGTAGTTGTCGTCGACGAGGCAGATCACCTGCCACTTGTCGAAGGTCAGGCAGGGATGCGAGATCCCGAATCCGACCATGTCGCCGACCTGGAGCGGGCTGTCCGCCGGCACGTCCATGTAGCAGTGCTGGTCGTTGAGGCCGACCACCTTGTGGCCCGGCCCCAGCATTTGCGGCGCGCGCGTGTTCGACGACGGCCGGTACCACTTCTCCGGCACCGGGAGGTGCTGATCGTACGACACGTCGCGCTTGCCCATCGTGCAGAAGGCGCGCGTCTTTTCCGGCCGCGACTGCACATAGGCCCAGACCTCGAGCGCCGGGCGCGGCCCCTCGCCGAGATTGTGGAGATGCGGCGAGCGCTTCACGAGGTTGCGGAAGTGCTCGGCGTAGCCGACATGGTCGTGGGTCAGGTAGCAGCCGCTGCGCGTCAGCACCATCGCGCGTCCCTTGAGGCCGGCGGCGTTGAAGCGGTCCACGACAATGTCGTAGTAGCCCGAACCGCCCGCGCTGAGGATGATCGGACCGGGCGCGAACAGGCCCTCGTCCTCGCACCGGCGCGCGATCGCGACCAGCGAGTCGACGAAGCCGCGCACCTTGCCCGCGGCCTCCTCCGGAGTCTTGCCCGAGAGGATGCCTTCGAAGCCCTCGACGCCGCGCAGCGCGATGAAGGGTGCGGCGGCCTTGCAGGCGCGCGCCACCGCCATGGCCGTGTCGGGATCGCGCACGCCGGTACGGCCGCCGACGAAGCCGCCTTCGAGCAGCACCTGGATCGGACGGGTTGCCCCCTGCTCGCGCGCGGCGGCGGCGAGCAGCTCAACCGACGCGACGGAATCGACGAGGCAGAAGAACTCGAAGCCGGGATCGCGCTTCAGCTCGTCGAGGACGAAGCGGATGATCTGCTTGCCGACAAGCTGGTTGGCGAGAACGATGCGCTGGACGCCATAGTGCCGCGCGACCTGGATCTGCTGGGCGTTGGCGACGGTGATCGCCCAGGCGCCGTCGGCGAGCTGGCGATGGAAAAGCTGCGGGCTCATCGTCGTCTTGCCGTGCGGCGCCACGACGGCGTTGGACGATTCGAGGAAGGCGCGCATCCAGCGCGCGTTGTGGTCCATCGCACTCTGCTGCAGCACGCAGAGCGGCAGCGAAAGGTCCTCCGCGAGCACGTTCCAGTGCTTCGCGGCGATGGTCGACAGCGCGAACGGCGTGACGCCGCCCGGCATGCCCTTGGTGCGGTCGTCGAGCAGACCGCCTTCGATGTCAGCGAGATTCATGTCGGTTCCCCCCCTTACGGGTGCCACCAGCGGCCGTTGATGACCACGCCCTTCGCGGCAAGACGCTTGTCGCCCTTGAACGTCACGCCGACCACGTCCTCATAGCTGAAGTCGCCGTGCTCGACCGCGAACAGGCTCGCATCGCCGACGCTGCCCGGCTTGAAGGTGCCGAGGTCCGGCCGGCTGATCGCCTGCGCCGGCGCGACCGTCGCGGTCTTGACCACGGTGGCCAGATCGAGGCCCATGCACAGGAATTTCGACATGCAGTGCAGCAGGTCGAAGGCCGGGCCCTCGATCGAGATCGAGTGGACGTCGCTCGAGATCACATCGGGCAGGAAGCCCGCATCGAGCATGTGGCGCGTCGTCTTGTAGCCGAAGGAACCGGCGCCGTGGCCGATGTCGAACACCACCCCGCGCGCCCGCGCCTCCAGCACCTCGTCGCGGACGCGGTTGCCGATGTACGGCGCATTGGGGAAAGGCCGGAAGCAATGCGTGAGCACGTCGCCCTTGCGCAGACGGTTGAGCACGTCGCGGGCGGTGGGCGGCGGAAAGTCGAGATGCGCCATGACCGGCAGGCCGACTTCGGTGGCCGCTTCGAGCGCCATGTCGAGCGGCGAGATGCCGGAATCCCCCGACGCGCCGCGGCCGACGCGCACCTTGATGCCGAGCACGAGATCGCGGTGCTCGTTGCAGACGCGCACCCATTCGCGCAGGTCGAGCAGCCGCATGTCGACGTTCTCGCCGATCATCACCGACTTGCTGAAGGCGTAGATGCCGGGAAACGAGACGTTCATGTAGGGCAGGATGCGGACCGGCGACCGCTCGATCACGTGCTTGCGGAAGCCGAGCATGTTGGCCGGGCCGGCGGTGCCGGCGTCCACGAAGGTCGTCGTGGCGCTGGTCTTCGCGAGTTCCGCGGCGTCAACGCCGATCGAGGTGCCGCCCCAGTAGACGTGGGTGTGCAGGTCGATGAGGCCCGGCGTGACGACGAGGCCCTTGACGTCGCGCGTCGTGGTCTGGGGGCCCGCCGCAAGATTGTCGCCCACCGCGGCCACCTTGCCGCCGGCGAAGGCGACGTCGGTCACGCGGTCGATGTTCTGGCTCGGATCGATGACCCGGCCGCCTTTGAGAATGAGGTCGTGCATTTCGTCTCCCGGAACGACTTTCTATCGATCTTCGCACAGCTTGCGTGATGCGCAACAGCGACGCGCACGCTCCGCGCGCATGGCCTCCGCGCGCAGATTGCAGGCTCAGGCGAGCGCGGCGTCGAGGAACATCATCAGACCGAAGCCGGCGAAGAGGGCGGCGGTCGCGCCCTCCGCGAAACCCGGACGATGGGTTTCGGGGATGATTTCGTCGCTGATGACGAACAGCATCGCTCCGGCGGCGAAGGCGAGCGCCCAGGGCAGCAGCCCGGCCGCAAGCACGACGGCGCCCGCCCCCACGACGCCGCCAAGGATCTCGACGACACCCGTGAGCGTCGCGATGGCGAAAGCGAAGATCCGGCGATAGCCCTGCGACAGCAGCGCCACCGCCACCGACAGGCCTTCGGGCAGGTTCTGCAGGCCGATACCGACCATGACGCCGAGGCCGGCACGCGCATCGCCGCTCGCGGCACCGACGCCGACGGACAGGCCCTCGGGGAAGTTGTGCAGCGCGATCGCGATGACGAACAGCCAGATGCGTGCGAGCCGGCTGCCGTCCTGCCCCTCGCGCCCCTTGGTGAAATGCTCGTGCGGCAGCACGCGGTGCGCGAACGCAAGCACGACGGCGCCGATGCACAGCGCCCCAATGACGCCGAGCGTCGCCTGGATCCGCGATCCGATCCGCGCCTCGGCGGCGTCGAGCGCGGGCAGCAGCAGCGAGAACACCGTCGCCGCGAGCATCACGCCGGCGGCGAAGCTGAGCAGCGCGTTGTTGAGCCGCGGCCGCATGCCGTTGAGCAGGAAGACGGGCACGGCGCCGAGCGTCGTGGCGCCGGCTCCTGCGATGACGCTGGCGACCACGCCCGCGACGAAGTGATTTCCGGCGAGGAGTTCAAGCATTGTTTTTAATGATAGTAATCAACAAAATGACGTTCAAGACCGCGGCGCGCCGGCAATCATTGCATGGGCGCAGCCGGCCGGCGATAACGCCCGCGACGCCCCACAACACGAAGGCCGACGATGCCCCGCTTCTCGATCAACGTCAGCATGATGCTCCAGGAGGTTCCGTTCCTCGATCGCTTCGCCGCGGCGGCTTCGCTCGGCTTCAAGGCGGTCGACATCCAGCTTCCCTATGCCTTTCCGGCCGCCGAGGTCGCCGCACGCGCGCGCACCGCCGGCGTCGAGGTCGTGCTGATCAACGTTCCGATGGCCGAGGGCGATAGCCGCATCGGCTTCGCGAGCGATCCGGCGGCCAAGCCCAAGTTCCGCGACGCCGTGGCGCGGGCGCGCGAATACACGGCTGCGATCGGCAACGCGCGCGTCAACGTCCTCGCCACGCGCCCGCCCGAAGGCATCGCGCGCGAACGCGCCCTCGCGACGTTTGCGGAGAACCTCGCCTACGCCGCCGCCGCCTTCGCCGAGGACCGCGTTCAGGCGATGGTCGAGTTCATCAACGGCCGCGACTTCCCCGGCTTCCTCGTCCAAACGCCCGAGCAGGCGCTCGCGGCCATCGACGCGGCGGGGCACGCGAATCTCGCGCTGCAATTCGACCTCTATCACCGCCAGGTCATGCAGGGGAACGTCATCGAAGGCGTGCGCGCGCATCTCCCGCGCATCGCGCATATCCAGTTCGCCGACAATCCCGGCCGCCACGAGCCCGGCACCGGCGAACTCAACTACGGCCCGATCTTCGCGGCGATCGACGCGATGGGCTACAGCGGCTGGATGGGCGCCGAATACATGCCGACCAGGTCCACGGGCGAAACGCTGGGGTGGATGCGGTGACTACGCCGGCCAGCGCCCGCCGCGCGGCAGCGCAAGGCCGTTCGCCAGCGGGTCGCCGTCCTCGACGATGAAGGTCGCCTCGCCGCTGTAGTGCGCGCGACCGGAAACGCCGACGATCACGGCATCATGGCCGCCGAATTCGGCGCGGCGCAGGGCGGTGCCGACGAAGGGCACATCGCTGACGCCGCGGAATTCGCGCCCCTGCCCGATCGCAAGCGCGCCCGACGCGACATCGAGGGCGACGCGCGCGGTGAC
>JAEUKZ010000349.1 GCA_016793045.1 Alphaproteobacteria bacterium | reverse complement strand
TCGAACAGCGACAGCGGCTTGCCGCCCCAGGGCGGCGCGTGGTCGACGATCGCGGGGATGCGGTTGTTCGGCGCGATCGCCAGGAAGTCCGGCTTGAACTGCGCGCCGGTGCTGATGTTCACCGGCACGATGCGATAGGGCGTCCCCGTCTCCTCGAGGAAGATCGTGATCTTGTGGCCGTTCGGCGTGGTCCAGTAGTGGAGGTCGATCATGGGGTGGTCCCGGCGTTCGAGGTGACGCAGCTATCTTTGACAATGATGTCAAACTTGACAGCACTGTCAAGCATGCCCATGGTGTGCTGGCGGGAAGGTGATCGGCAGCCATGGCCGGCGTGAAGCAGTTCGACGAGCGCGCGGTGCTCGAAAAGGCGATGGAGGCGTTCCGGCGCAAGGGCTTCGCCGAGACGTCGATGGTCGACCTCGCCCGCGCGACGAAGGTCCAGCGCGGCAGCCTCTACAACGCCTTCGCCGACAAGGAAGCGATCTTCCTCAAGGCTTATGATCTCTACGCCGAACGCTTTCTCGGCGCGATGCGCGAGGCCCTGGCGGACCCCGATCCGCGAGGCGCGGTCCGCGCGGTGCTCGACGCCGGCATCGCCAACATGTGCGGCGGCAGGCCGGCGCATGGCTGCCTGACCACCCGCACGGTGATGGACGCGGCAGCGCAGAGTGCGGCCGTGCGCGCACGCGTGCGCCGCCTGCTCGACCAGTTCGAGACGATGATCGCCGACATGCTGGCTGCGGCCGCGGCGCGCGGCGCCTTTGCGGGCGATGCGCGCGCGAGCGCGCGCGTGGTCGTCGCCCTCACCCGCGGCCTCGCCGTGCTCGAGCGCGCCTACGGCGACGAGGAGCGCCTGCGCGAAACGGCCGAGGCCGCGATCGCGATGATGTTCGCGAAGCCGGCCCCATGAGCGCCGCCGCGCGCCGCCGCCGGCCTGCCCTGCTGTTCGCCGCGCTGTGCGCGCTGGGCGCGCTGGCCGGGCTGACGGCCTGCGCGGGCCCACGCCAAGCGACGGGCGGCTGCGCGGCCTGCACGGTCGGCACCGCCTCGTGGGTCGGGCGCGCGCATCAGGGGCTGCGCACGGCAAGCGGCGAGCGCTTCGACACGGCGGCGCTGACGGCGGCGCATCCGTCGCTCCCCTTCGGATCGCGCGTGCGCGTCGTCAACCTCGCCAACGAACGCACCGTCGTCGTCCGCATCAACGACCGCGGGCCGTTCAACGGCCGGGCGATCGACCTCTCCGAAGCGGCCGCCCGCGAGATCGGGATGATCGCCGCCGGGACCGCGCAGGTGCGCATCGAGCCGATCTGAGGCGGGGCGGGCCGCGACCACGGCAGACCCCGCGCGAATCCTGGAGGCAGCAAAAAGGGCGGCGCCTTGCGGCACCGCCCTCTTGTCGATCGCAGGCGCCGGAGAACCGGCGCGGCGGATCACTCAGCCTGCGGGGCCTCGCTTTCGCCGGCGGCCGCACGCTCGGCGGCGACGCGCGCCTTGTCGGCGGCACCCTTGGCGGCGGGGTCGCGGTCGACCAGCTCGATCACCGCCATGGTCGCGGTGTCGCCGTGGCGGATGCCCGCGCGCAGCACGCGGCAATAGCCGCCGTTGCGTGCCTTGTAGCGCTCGGCGATCGGGCCGAACAGCTTGGCGGCGACCGTCGTGTCCTGCAGCATCGACAGGGCGCGGCGGCGCGCGGCGAGATCGCCCTTCTTGCCGAGCGTGATCAGCTTCTCCACCACCGGGCGCAGTTCCTTCGCCTTCGGCAGCGTGGTGCGGATCTGCTCGTGCGTGATGAGCGCAACCGCCATGTTGGCGAACGTCGCCTTGCGGTGTGTGCTGGTGCGACCGAGCTTCCGGCCGGCTACTCCGTGACGCATGACCCTCTACTCCTGTTGTCCGTCAGCCCGACCCAAGCCTCAGTACGGCTCTTCGAGCTTGCGGGCCAGCTCCTCGATGTTCTCGGGCGGCCAGTTGCTGATCTTCATCCCGAGATGGAGGCCCATCTGCGAGAGGACCTCCTTGATCTCGTTGAGCGACTTGCGGCCGAAGTTCGGCGTGCGGAGCATCTCCGCCTCCGTCTTCTGCACCAGGTCGCCGATGTAGATGATGTTGTCGTTCTTCAGGCAGTTCGCCGAGCGGACGGAGAGCTCGAGCTCGTCGACCTTCATCAGCAGGTGCTTGTTGAACGGCAGCTCGCTCGCCGGCTCTTCCGAACGCTCGACCGTCGGCTCCTCGAAGTTGATGAAGAGCTGGAGCTGATCCTGGAGGATGCGCGCGGCGAGCGCCACGGCGTCTTCCGGCGTGACCGCACCGTTGGTCTCGACGCGCATCGACAGCTTGTCGTAGTCGGTGCGCTGGCCGACACGGGTGTTCTCGACGCGATAGGCGACGCGACGCACCGGGCTGAACAGCGCATCGATCGGGATATGGCCGATCGGCGCATCGGGCGCGCGCGAGAGCGAGCCCGCGACATAGCCCTTGCCGGTCTCGACCGTCATCTCCATCGACAGCTTGGCGCCGTCGTCGAGCGTGCAGATCGCGTGGTCGGGGTTCATCACCTCGATGTCGTGCCCGGTCTCGATCTGGCCGGCGGTGACTTCGCCCGGGCCGGTGGCCTTGAGGTAGATGCGCTTCGGCCCCTCGCCGTGCATGCGCAGCGCGATGCCCTTGATGTTGAGGACCATGTCGGTGACGTCCTCGCGCACGCCCGGCACCGACGAGAATTCATGCAGCACGCCGTCGATCTTGATCGCGGTGATCGCGGCGCCCTGCAGCGACGACAGCAGCACGCGGCGGATCGCATTGCCGAGCGTCAGGCCGAAGCCGCGCTCCAGCGGCTCGGCGACGATCGTCGCCTCGCGCTTGGGATCGTCGCCGGGCTCGATGTCGAGCTTGCCGGGCTTGATGAGTTCTTTCCAGTTCTTCTGGATCACGGCTTCCATCCTCGGTCATCGCCGCGGCCCCCCGTCCGGCCCCCGGAAATTGGGGCGAACGAGGGTGCGGCTGGGTCGAACGGGCCGCCGCGCCGGAGGACGCGGCGGCGAAAGCTCACACCCGCCGCCGCTTGGGCGGGCGGCAGCCGTTGTGCGGAATCGGCGTGACGTCGCGGATCGACGTGATCACGAATCCCACCGATTGAAGCGCGCGCAGGGCGGATTCGCGACCGGCGCCGGGCCCCTTGACCTCGACCTCGAGCGTGCGCACGCCATGCTCCATGGCCTTGCGGCCGGCGTCCTCCGCGGCCATCTGGGCCGCGTACGGGGTCGACTTGCGCGACCCCTTGAAGCCCTGCGTGCCCGACGAGGACCACGCGATCGCGTTGCCCTGGGCGTCGGTGATGGTCACCAGCGTGTTGTTGAACGTCGCGTTGACGTGCGCGACGCCGGAGCTGATGTTCTTGCGCTCGCGCCGGCGGGGGCGTGCAGCGGATGCCGCGGAAGCGGCTTGCGGTTTTGCCATGATGAATTACTTCTTCGTCGC
>JAEUKZ010000343.1 GCA_016793045.1 Alphaproteobacteria bacterium | reverse complement strand
CGCCGTCGGCGAGAATCCCTATGCGGTCGACACTGCGGGCATCTCGGTCGCGGCGATGCGCTATCAGGCGCTGATCGTCGGCGGCGCGCTGTGCGGCGTCGCCGGCGCCTATCTGTCGACAGCCCAGGGCGCCGCCTTCATCCGCGAGATGAGCGCGGGCAAAGGCTTCCTCGCGCTCGCCGGCGTGCCCATCGTCGGGCCGCTGTGGTCGACGTTGATCTCCGGCCACAACCTGCTGGTCTACGTCGCCATCCTCGCCGTGCCGCTGACCGCCTTCGTGATCTACCGCACGCGCTTCGGGCTCCGGTTGCGCGCCGTCGGCGAGAACCCCTATGCGGTCGACACGGCCGGAATCTCGGTCGCGGCGATGCGCTATCAGGCGCTGATCGTCGGCGGGGCGCTGTGCGGGATCGCCGGCGCCTATCTTTCGACGGCCCAGGGTGCCGCCTTCATCCGCGAGATGAGCGCCGGCAAGGGCTTCCTTGCGCTTGCGGCGCTGATCTTCGGGAAGTGGCGGCCGCTGCCGACCCTGCTCGCCTGCCTGCTCTTCGCCTTCGCCGACGCGCTGCAGGCGCGGCTGCAGAGCGTTTCCCTGCCCGGCGTCGGCGTCGTGCCGGTGCAGCTGATCCAGGCGCTGCCGTATATCCTGACCGTGCTGCTGCTCGCCGGCTTCGTCGGCAAGGCGATCGCCCCGAAGGCGATCGGCATTCCCTATACGAAGGAAAAATGAGCGCGACCGGACGGATGATCGCAAGGGCGCGCGCGATCCGCGCCAAGGCCTGGGTGCCCTATAGCGGCTTCAAGGTCGGTGCCTGCCTGCGGACCCCCGAGGGCGCGCTGTTCGCCGGCTGCAATGTCGAGAACGCGGCCTATCCGCAGTCGAGCTGCGCCGAAGCCTCGGCGATTTCGGCGCTGATCGGTGCCGGCAAGCGGCGGATCGCGGAAGTCGTCGTGGTCGGCGGCGGCAACGGCCCGTGCACCCCGTGCGGCGGCTGCCGCCAGCGCCTGGCCGAGTTCGCTCGGCCCGACACGCCCGTCCACATGGCCGATCCCAAGGGGCGGCTCCTGCTCTCGACGACGCTCGGGGCGCTGCTGCCGCACGCCTTCGGTCCCATGAACCTGGAGAAAAAATGACTGTCGATCCGCATCAGGCTGCCGAGGCCATCCGAACTGCTGCGCGCGAGATGCCGCGCCTTGGCATCGTGCTCGGTTCCGGCCTGGGGCGCATCGCCGACCGGATCGAGTCGCCGGTGGTGCTGCCCTATGCGGACATCCCCGGTTTCACCGTGCCGAGCGTCGAGGGCCATCCCGGCCGCCTCGTGCTCGGCCGGCTGGGCGGCGTCCCGGTCGCCTGCCTGCAGGGACGCATCCACCTCTACGAAGGAATCGACCCGCGCGCGATCCAGGTACCGATCCGCGCGCTCAAGCTCGTCGGCTGCGAGGGCGTGATCCTGACCAACGCCGCCGGCTCGATGCGCGAAGGGATGGGGCCGGGCTCGCTGATGCTGGTGTCCGACCACATGAACTTCCAGGGTACCAGCCCGATGATCGGCCCGAACGACGCGCGCTTCGGGCCGCGCTTCTTCGCCATGAAAGACGCCTACGATCCCGCCTGGCGTGCGCGCTTCAAGGCGGCCGGCGCCGCGCTCGGCATCGCGCTGCACGAGGGCGTGTACACGAGCTATCTCGGCCCCAACTTCGAGACGCCGGCGGAGATCCGCGCCTTCGCGATGCTCGGCGGCCATGCCGTCGGCATGTCGACGGTGCCGGAGGTCCTGGTCGCGCGCCATTGCGGCCTGCGCGTCGCGGCGATCTGCGTCATCACCAACATGGCGGCGGGCATGAGCGACGAGGAGCTCAGCCACGGCCATTCGCTCGCAGGCGCGGCGGCGGCGGCGGAGCGCCTCGAACAGCTGCTGCTCACCTTCATGGACGGCGAGCGATGAGTACCGCAGCCGCGCAGCGGATCCTCGGGCTGATCGACCTCACCAGCCTCAACGACGGCGACGCTCCCGCCGCGATCGACGCGCTATGCGCGCGGGCCGTGACGCCGCATGGCGCGGTAGCCGCGGTGTGCATCTGGCCGCGCTTCGTAGCCCAGGCGCGCGCGAAGCTCGGCGGCTCGCCAGTCCGCGTGGCGACCGTCGTGAACTTCCCCGGCGGCGGCGACGCGCCGGACGCGGTTGCGCGCGACATCGCCGCCTGCGTGCGCGACGGTGCGCACGAAATCGACATCGTGCTGCCCTATCGCCGCTATCTTGCGAACGACACCGCGGCGGCCGGCGCCGTGCTCGCGGCGGCGCGCGCCGCCTGCGGGGCGGCGGTGCCGCTGAAGGTGATCCTCGAAAGCGGTGCATTCCCCGACCGGCTGACGCTCGGCGCCGCGGCGCGCTTCGCCATCCTGGCCGGCGCCGACTTCATCAAGACGTCGACGGGCAAGATCGCCATCGGCGCCACGTTGCCGGCGGCCGAGACGATGATCGGCACGATCCAAGGAACGAATCGCCGGGTCGGCTTCAAGGCCTCGGGCGGCATCCGCACGGTCGCCCAGGCGAGCGAGTACCTGGCGGTCGCGGACCGCATCATGGGCGCGGCCTGGGTAGGGCCGTCGACCTTCCGGATCGGCGCGTCGGGCCTGCTCGACGACGTTCTGATCACGCTCGGGGCGACGGCGGCAGCGCCGGCTGCCGCCGGCACCTACTAGGCCGCGCGATGATTCCGCAGGAGATCATCCGCAAAAAGCGCGACGGCGCCGAACTCACCGGCGCCGAGATCAAGTGGTTCGTCGACGCGATGGCGCGCGAGGCGATCGGCGCCGGCAAGGTCGCGGCCTTCGCCATGGCGGTGTTCTTCCGCGGCATGACCCGCCCGGAGCGGGTGGCGCTGACGCTCGCCATGGCGCATTCCGGCCAGGTGCTCGACTGGAAGGGGCTCAGCCTGCCCGGCCCGGCCGTCGACAAGCACTCGACCGGCGGTGTCGGCGACAAGGTCAGCCTGATCCTGGCGCCGATCGTCGCGGCGTGCGGCGGCTTCGTGCCGATGATCTCCGGCCGCGGCCTCGGCCACACCGGCGGGACGCTCGACAAGCTCGACGCCATCCCGGGCTATCGCAGCGTGCCCGATATCGCCCTGTTCCAGCGCACGGTACGCGACGTCGGCTGCGCCATCATCGGCCAGACCGCCGACCTTGCGCCCGCCGACCGGCGCTTCTACGCCATCCGCGACGTCACCGGCACGGTCGAATCGATCGACCTCATCACTGCATCGATCCTGTCGAAGAAGCTTGCGGCCGGCCTCGATGCGCTGGTGATGGACGTCAAGTTCGGCAACGGCGCTTTCATGCACGCGCTCAAGGATGCGCGTGCGCTTGCGCGCAGCATCGTCGACGTCGCCAACGATGCGGGGCTCAGGACCTCGGCGCTGCTCACCGACATGAACCAGGTGCTCGGCCTCACCGCGGGCAACGCGCTCGAGGTCGCGGAATGCGTCGAGGCGCTGGTCGACCCCGGACGCGGCGAGGCGCGCCTGATGGCGGTGACGCGGGCGCTCGCGGCGGAGATGCTGACGCTGACCGGCCTCGCGGCAACGCCGGCGCAGGCTGCCGCCAAGGTCGAAACGGCGCTTGCCTCCGGCGCCGCGGCCGAACGATTTGCGCGCATGGTTACGGCGCTCGGCGGGCCGGCGGACTTCGTCGAGCGCTGGCAGCGCTATCTGCCGCCGTCCCCGGTGCAGCGGCCGGCGGTTCCGGCCCGTCCGGGAATCGTCGCGGCCGTCGAGACGCGCGCGGTCGGTCTCGCCGTGCTGGCGCTGGGCGGCGGCCGCAAAGGCCGGGAGGACCAGATCGATCCGCGGGTCGGCCTGACCCAGGTCGCAGGCATCGGCGAGACGGTCGGCGCCGACCGGCCGCTCGCGGTCGTCCACGCGGCGGACGAGGCGTCGGCGGCTGCCGCGATCGCGGCGCTCAACGAGGCCTACACGATCGCCGATCGCTCCGCGGCGACCGACGCGGCGGCGGGTGCGGCGATCGTGCGCGAGCGCATCGGCCAGTCGAAGCGCCGGCCACGGCACCAGGCCGGCGCGCCCTGAACGGACGTGACGGTCAGGTGACCGTCACGTCGCGATCGACGATCAGCGTCGCGGTCGGGCTGCCCGCGGCGGACGGCGTGTACTGCCACGTATCGACCATCGCGTCGCTCGCAGTCTTGATCCAGGTGTCGGTGCCCGACGTCCCGGTCGCCTCGTTGAGATCGACCGAGTCTCCGATGCTGCCGGTGATGCGGAGGGTGTTGCTGCCGGGCTCGAGGTCGAGGATGCCCTGGTAGTCGAGCTGGATGGTGACATTGTTGCCGCCGTCCATCGACAGGGTGTCGATGTTCTCGAGCCTGCTGTCGGAGGTCGCCGCGGCACGCAGGTCGATCGTACCGCTCAGCGAGTCCCCGATGCGCAGCACGTCCGTGCCGGTCCCGCCGTCATAACTCGAGGCCGTGTTCTGGAACACCAGGATGTCGTTGCCGGCGCCGCCCTGCAGCGTGTCGGTCCCGCCGCCGCCGATCAGGATGTCGTCGCCTTCGTAGCCCTTCAGCGTGTCGTTGCTGCTGCGGCCGATCAGGATCTCGTCGAGGCCGGTGCCGTCGAGCGTCGATTCGCCCGCCTGGCCGCGATCGATCGTCACGTGGCCCAGATTGGACAGGCCGTTGGCCGTGCCGGTGTAGTTGAACGACCCGCCGTCGCTGTCGTTGTCGGTGAAGGTGGCGGTTCCGGAGGCGAGCGCGACGCTGCCGTCGGTCGCTCCGGAGACGCCCGACATGGCGATCGCGTTGCCGTCGGGATCGACGTCGTTGGCGAGAAGCGCCCAGCTCGGCACCGGCACCGCGGCGCCGCTGCCGCTGACGTTGGTGATCACCGCGTCGCTGTAGACGAGCGGCGCCTGATCGGTGTCGATCGTGTTGAACGTCAGCGTCGAGGTGGCCGTGTCGCCGTCGCCGTCGACGAGCGTATAGGCGAAGTTCTCCGTCAAGTTTGCGGCGATCGACGTGGGTGCGGTGTAGATGTAGTCGCCGCCGTCCATGTCGAGCGCGATCGATGCGCCGGCCGCGGTATCGATCGTCAGCGTGTTCGTCGACGTGTCGAAGCTGCCATGGTCGGTGCCGCCCGTGGCGGTGACGGAGCCGCCCGATGCGGGGTTGAAGGTGTAGGTCGTGCCGTCGACGACGATCGACTTGATGTAGCCGCCGTCGGCGCCGAGTTCGCCGACGGGCACCGAGTCGACGATGATGTTGCCGGTGGCGGTCGACGGTACGACCGTCTCGAGCAGCGTCGCCGAAAGCTGCGCGAGGTCGGTGACCACGACGGCCGGGATGTCGGTCGACGTGATGCCGTCGAAGGCGATCGGCTGCAGCGCGCTGGCGTCGAGATCGCCGCCCATGCCGAGCGCATACGACTTGATGTCGTGGGTCTGGAGGAAGTTCTCCCAGCTCGCCTGTTCCGAACCGTTGATGCCCGGCGATCCGTCGGGGCGGTTCGGCTTGCCGTCGGACAGGAAGTAGGAGACGTTCTGCGCGTCGGCGATCTTGCCGCTTTCGACGAAGGCGGCCTGCGCCGCCGCCAGCGCGGCGTCGTAGTTGGTGAAGCCGCCGGCGCTCAGGCTGTCGAGGAAGCTGATCGCCTGGTCGGCCGTCAGCCACACGTCGCTCGCGTCCGATGCGCTCGTGCTGAACGTGACGATGTGGACGGCCACGTCGCCGAGGCTGTCGTACTGCTCGATCAGGTCGGCGATCGCGGCCTTCGCGACGTCGAGCCGGGTCAGGTTCGTGAGGCCGGACGCGTCGTCCATGCTGCCGGAAACGTCGAGGATGACGAGCAGGTTGGTGTCGACGCCGCCGCCTTCGTCGCCGGTCTGGTTGACGACGCCGGCGATCGGGCCGTCGTCGCGCACGGCGATCGTCAGATTGCCGGTCGCGGTGTCGCCGTTGCCGTCGGTGATCGTGTAGCCGAAGCCGAGATTGATCGGATCGGCCGCGCCCGACTGGCCGAGGTCGGGGTGGTCGAACGCGCCGATCTGCTCGTAGCTGTAGGCGCCGGTCGCGGGGTTGGTGATCGTCAGCGTCGCCACGACGTCATGGCTCACCGCGGTCGAGCCGGTGATCGTCAGGCCGTCAGCGCTGACCGACCATACGACCGCCTGGCCCTGCGAGGTCAGGCCGGAGAAGCTGCCGCCGCCGTCGGGATCGGTCGCGCCGACCGTGGCCGACCAGGCGAAGGCGTGGCTTGCCGCCGAACCGTCGCCGCCGAAATTGTAGCCGAGCGTTCCGGTCGCGATTTCGTGGGCTGTTTCGGCCTGCGTGCCGACATTGTAGGGGCCGACGGCCTCGATGCCGTCCTCGCTCACGAAGTTGCTCGCCGAGCCGCCCGACGGCACCGCATTGACCAGCACGCTGAAGCTCTGCGCGGTGCTCGCGGTGTTGTCGGCTTCCTGCAGTTCGCCGCCGCCGGCAACCGTCGCCGCTTCCGTCGCCGTCGCCGTGACCGTGAGGTTGAAGCTGCCGGAATAGCCGGCGGGCGGGGTGAGGGTCAGCGCGTCGAGCTGCGGCTGGGTGAGGCCGGTGAGGCTCCACACGCCGCCGCCCTGGTTGGTGCCGGCGGAGAGCGTGGCGCCTGTGGGCACGCCGGAGATGGTCAGCGTGAGCGTCTCCGAACTGTCGACATCGTGCAGCGCCGCGGCGATGTCGGGCAGCGCGATGGGCGTGCCGGAGTTGCCCGCAGCGGTTCCGGTCAAGGTCAGGGTCGGGATATCCGCCACCGCATCGACGGTGACATGCACCGTTCCGGTGAGGTCGGGCAGGCTCTGCCCGGCCTGCGAGATGCCGACGGTGACACCGAGATCAAACTCGGCATCGCTGTCGCTCGGCGTGCCGTTGAGCGTGAGCCCGGTCAGGTCGGCCTGGCTCAATGTCCAGGTGCCGTCGCCATTGTTGGTTCCGTGGTTGAGCGTCATGCCCGCCGGCACGCCGGAAATCGTGATGCTCGTGGCCGTCTCGTTGGCGGCGAGCGCGAGGCTGATTGCAACCGGCTGCGCACCGCTATTCGGCTGCGGCACTGCGGCGATCTGGTCCGCGGCCGTGCCGAGGTCTTCCTTCACGGCGACGTCGGACACCGAGAGCGTCGAGTCGCGGCCCGGCGTAACCGTGACGGTGAAGCTCTGTGCCGTCGCCGCGGTGTTGTCGGCCTCCTGCATCTCCCCGCCGCCGGCAACGGTCGCAGCCTCGCGCGCAGTGGCGGTCACCGTCAGATTGAAGGAACCGGCGAATTCGGCAGGCGGCGTGATCGTGAGCGCATTGATCTGCGCCTGCGTCAAGCCTGCGAGGTTCCACACGCCGCCGCCCTGGTCGGTGCCGGCGGACAGCGTCGCGCCGGTCGGCACGCCGGAGATGGTCAGAGAAAGGGTCTCCGAACCGTCCGAATCCTGCAGCGCCGCAGCGATGTCGGGCAGCGCGATCACGCTGTCCTCCGCACCCGACGCGGCTCCGGTCAAGGTCAGCGTCGGGACATCCGCCACCGCATCGACCGTGATCGTGAGAGAGCCGGTGAGGTTGGGCAGCGGCACGCCGTTCTGGGAGACAGATGCCACCACGCCGAGCGCGATCTCCGCATCGCTGTCGCCCGGCACGCCGGTGACCGCAAGGCCGCTGAGCTGCCCCTGGGTGAGAACCCAGGTGTTGCCCGGACCGGCCGCACCGTTGTTGAACGTCAAGCCGCTCGGCACGCCGGTCAACGTGATGCTGCCCGCCGTCTCGTTCGCGCCGAGGACGAGCGTGATGACGACCGGCTGGCTGCCGGAATTCGGTGCAGGCACTGCGGCGATCTGGTCGTCCGCCGCACCGAGATCCTCCTTCACCGCGCTGTTGCCCGCCGTCAACGAGGAATCCCCCGTCGGCGTCACGGTGACGGTGAAAGCCTGCGACGTGGTGGCGGTATTGTCGGCTTCCTGCAGTTCGCCGCCGCCGGCGGTGGTCGCCGCTTCGGTTGCGGTTGCGGTGACGGTGAGGTCGAAGCTGCCGGAGAAGTCCGCCGGGGGCGTGATCGTCAGCGCGTCGAGCTGGGCCTGACTGAGGCCGGTGAGCGTCCACGAACCGTCGCCGTTGTCGGTGCCGGCCGAGAGGGTCGCGCCGGTCGGCACGCCGGAGATGGTCAGAGTCAGGGACTCGGAGCCGTCACTGTCCTGCAGCGCGGCGGCGATGTCGGGCAGCGCGATCGCCGTGTCCTCGGCGCCGGACGCGGCGCCGGTCAGGGTCAGTGTCGGCAGGTCGGCGACCGCATCGACGATCAC
>JAEUKZ010000338.1 GCA_016793045.1 Alphaproteobacteria bacterium | reverse complement strand
CGGCACGGCAATGCCGCGCTCGCGCGCCCTGTTCTGGACCGCCGCGGCGAGCGGATGCACGCTGCCGGACTGGACGGCGGCGGCCAGGCGAAGCAGGGCCGTCTCATCGCCGTCGACCGCCGCCAGCGCCACCACCGAGGGCCGGCCCTCGGTCAGGGTGCCGGTCTTGTCGAACGCGACCACGCCGATTGAATGCGCCTGTTCGAGTGCGTCGGCGTCCTTGATCAGGATGCCGTGGCGCGCGGCGACGCCGATGCCGGCCATGATCGCGGTCGGCGTCGCCAGGCCGAGCGCGCATGGGCAGGCGATCACCATCACCGCGACGGCATTGACGATGCCGGCCGTGGCGTCGCCTGCGAGCAACCACCAGCCGAGGAAGGTCGCAAGGGCAACAATCAGGACGACGGGCACGAAGATCGCACTCACCTTGTCGACGAGGCGCTGGATCGGCGGCTTCGCCGCCTGCGCGCTCTCGACCAGGCGGATGATCCGCGACAGCATGGTTTCCGCGCCGATCGCGGTGGTCTCGACGACCACGAGCCCGTCGCCGTTGACCGCGCCGCCGGTCACGCGGTCGCCGACCGCCTTGGCGACCGGCAGGCTCTCGCCCGTGATGAGCGACTCATCGACGGTCGACAGCCCTTCGACGATCCGACCGTCGACCGGGAAGCGCTCGCCCGGCCGCACGACCACCTGGTCGCCGACGGCGATCTCCGCCACCGCGACGTCGTGCTCGGCACCGTCGCGCCGCACCCGCGCGCGGTCGGGCCGCAAGGTCGCCAGCGCCTCGATCGCTGCCGTGGTCTGCCGCTTGGCCCGCCGCTCGAGATACTTGCCGAGCAGCACCAGCGTGATCACCACCGCCGAGGCTTCGAAATAGAGATGCGGTTCGTGCCCGGGATGGGCGGTGAACAGCATCCAGACGCTGAGCAGCCAGCCCGCGGTGGTGCCGATCGCCACCAGCAGATCCATGTTGCCGGCACCGGCGCGCACCGCCTTGGCGCCGGCGACGTAGAAGCGCCAGCCGAGCCAGAACTGGACCGGCGTGGCAAGCGCCATCTGCACCCAGCCCGGCAGCATCCAGTGCGGGCCGAACGGCTGCACGATCATCGGCAGCGCGATCGGCAGCGACAGCAGCGCCGCGATCGCGACATGAAGCATCTCGCGCCGATCGCTGACGGCACGCCTCTGCACAGCCGCCTCGCCCGACGCCGTGCCGGCGATCCGGCGCGCGGTGTAGCCGGCGGCGTCGACGGCGGCGAGCAGCGCCGCATCGTCGGCCGCGGGGCTGCGCAGCACGCGTGCGCGTTCGGTTGCGAGATTGACCGTCGCCGACGACACGCCGGGGACCTGCAACAGCGCCTTCTCCACGCGGGCCACGCAGGACGCGCAGGTCATGCCTTCGATGGCGAGATCGACCGGTTCGTCGGCCACGCCGTAGCCGGCCTCCTCGACGGCCGCCACGAGCGCGGCCTTGGCGACCGGTCCGCCGGTGGTGACGCTGGCGCGCTCGGTCGCCAGATTGACGTTGGCGCCGGTGACGCCGGCCACGCGCGCAAGCGCGCGTTCGACACGGGCCACGCAGGAGGCACAGGTCATCCCGGTGATCGGCAGGTCGACGGTTTCGGTCCGCTCTGTGTCCATCTGCGCCATCGGGCGCCTCGTGCGTTTTGCTGGTCCTGTCAGGTCAGATAGGGCTTCCCAGCGTGGGAAGGTCAAGGGCAAGCCTGAAGCGGTCGTGGCAGAGGCGCCGCGAACGCATGGCACGGGTCCAGGTCCGCATGGTCCGGCCGACAGCGGGGCGATAGCATCGCCCAACCACTTGACGATCCGCGAGGCCGCGATGGATCTGCAACTCACGGGCAAGACGGCCCTGGTCACGGGGGCCACGAGCGGCATCGGCCGTGGAATCGCGCTTGCCCTCGGCCGGGAGGGCGTGCGGCTGGCGATCGCCGGCCGCAATGCGGCGCAGCTGGCGCAGGTTGCGGACGAGATCGTCGCCACCGGCGCGAGCCGGCCCGAGACCGTCACCGGCGATCTCGCGCAGCCCGATGGCCCGGCCCGCGTTCATGCCGCCGCGCTCGGGGCGCTCGGCTCGATTTCCGTGCTGGTCAACAACGCCGGCGGGTCGCGCCCGCAGCCGGCGGCGGGCGCCGAGCCCTACTGGGACGAAGCCTTCGCGCTGAATTTCACCGCTGCGCGGCGTCTTGCGGAGGCGTCGCTGCCTGCCATGCGCGCGGCCCGATGGGGCCGCGTGATTAATATCAGCGGGGCGCTCGCACAGAAGTCTGTGAACGCCGCCACGCCGGCGAAGGCCGCACTGCTGAGCTGGTCGCGAAGCCTGGCGGCCGAGGTCGCGCGCGACGGGATCACGGTCAACTGCGTCGCACCAGGCCGCATCATGAGCGCGCAGATCACCGAACGGCTTTATCCGACCGAGGCTGCGCGCGCCGCCTTCGTCGCGGAGAACATTCCGATCGGGCGTTTCGGCGAACCGGCGGAGCTTGCCGCACTGGTTGCCTTCCTTGCCTCCCCGCTCGCCGGTTACATCACCGGCTGCTCGATCCCGGTCGATGGCGGGATGTTCCGGCTGTCGCTGCAATAGGCGTCATTGCGACAGGAATCCGCCATCGACCGCCATGATGTGGCCGACGACGAACGAGGCCGCATCGGAGGCGAGCCAGACCACCGCCGCGGCAACTTCCTCCGGCTTGCCCATGCGGCGCAACGGCAGTCCCGCCGCGACCTGACGCATGTCGGCGATGCCCGAGCGCAGCATCATGTCGGTTTCGACCCGGCCCGGCGCGACCGCATTGATGCGGATTCCCTGCGGGGCGTACTCCATCGCCGCTGAGCGTGTCAGCGAAATCGCCGCCGCCTTGGAGGCCGAATACAGCGACAGACCCGGATTGGGATTGCGCACGCCGCTGACCGAGGTGTTGTTGACGATGACACCCTTGCCGCGCGGCAGCATCGCGCGAATCTCGTGCTTCATGCACAGATAGAGCGCGCGCACGTTGGTGTCGAAGACGGCGTCGTAGCGCGCGTCGTCCTGTTCGGCGAGTGCGGCGCGCGGCTCCTGGTATCCGGCGTTGTTGAAGGCGATGTCGAGTCCGCCGAGGCGCTCGGCTGCGCGCGCGACGAGGTCGGCGATCGCCGACGGGTCGCGCAAATCGGCCGCCATGGCATCCCCGTTGCCGCCAGCCGCGCGGATCTGCGCGACCGTGTCGGCGCACGCGGCTTCGCGCCGTCCCGCGACGATCACGCGGACACCTTCGCGCGCGAGAGCCACCGCGGTCGCGCGCCCGATGCCCGAGCCGCCGCCGGTGATCAGCGCCGATTTCCCCTGCAGTCCTTCGATTCCCGCCATCTTGCTCCTCGTTCAAGCCGGTTCGTCGCGCCGCACAACCTTCCGAATGTGCGCCCGTCCGTATTGGCGAAAATTGATGGCCCGCGCGACGCGACTCAGGGCGGTACGAAAATCGTCCGGATGAAGGTGCGATAGAGCGCCACCTGCTTCGGCAGCAGCGTGACGTCCTTGAGCGTCTTCGAGAGGGTGATGCCGCCGTCGATGATCGTCGCCGCCATGTCGGCGAGCGCATCGAGATCGACCTCTACGCGCGGCGGATACCGGCGTGCGATCGCTTCGAAGCGTTCGCGGAACCGATGACGCCACGCCAGCAGCGCCTGCTGGTTGAGTTCCACCACCTCGCGGCTGAAGAGCTGTTCCTGGTAGCAGAACGAGGCGACGAGGCAGCCGGGATGGACCTCCGGCAGGTTCGCGGTCATGTCGACGAAGAACTTCAGTCCGACGAGGAAGCCGTGCAGCGGATCGTCGTTGAGCTCGTCGCCGCGGCGGAAGATCTCGTCGAGGATCTGCCGGTCCCGCTCCAGATACCGCAGCAGCAGCGCCTTGGCGAGATCGCCCTTGTCCTTGAAATGATAGAAGAACCCGCTCTTCGAAAGGCCAGTGGCCGCGATCAGCTCCTCGATCGACGTGGCGCCGAATCCCTTCTGGAGGATCGCCGCTTCGGCGTGATCGAGCAGCCGCTCGCGTGCTGAATCCTTCTTGCGAACGGGAAGCGCGGTCATGAAAACACTGTACCATAAGTACAGTCGACCGCCGACAGCGCCCCTATGACCTCAGCCCATCGACTTGGAACCTATTGATTTGGCGGCGTGAATGCGACATCTCCCGCACTGCACCGCAAGCCTGCTAGAAGGCGGAGCGGCGCCGCAGTATCTCATCGCCCGCCGCGGCACGTGATGGCCGCACCCAGCAGAGTGAAGGAAACGACGATGGCTCTCGACAAGTGGGGTAGTCCCGTTTCGGTCCGCGACGCCGCCGCGCTGCGCGGCCTCGAACGGGCGATCGAAAAGCTCAACGCCTATCAGGCCGATCCTGTAGCGGAGATCGACGCGGTGATAGCCGAGCACCCCGATTTCGCGATGGCACATGCCTTCCGCGCCGGCGTATTCGCCACCGCAGCCGACAAGACGTTCGATGGCGAACTCCGCAAGAGCCTCGCGGCGGCCGAGGCGCTCGCGGGCACGGCCAACGATCGCGAGCGCGGCCACATCGCCGCCGCCGCAGCGTGGGCCCGCGGCGACTTCGCCCGCGCGACCGAAACCTGGGGCCGCACGGCGATCGCCTTTCCGCGCGACATCCTCGCGATCCAGCTCGCACAGCTCGGCGACTTCTATCACGGCTACTCGTTCATGCTGCGCGACCGCGTCGCCCGCGTGCTGCCGCACTGGACGCGCGACGTGCCCGGCTATGGCTTCATCCAAGGCATGTACGCCTTCGGCCTCGAGGAAGCAGGCGAGTACGGCCGCGCCGAAGCGGCGGGGCGAGAGGCCGTCGCGCTGAACCCACAGGACGGCTGGGCGGTGCACGCCGTCGCCCACGTGCTGGAGATGACCGGACGCGCCGGCGAAGGCATCTCGTGGATCCGCGATACCGCGCCGGGCTGGGCGCCGGGCAGCCTGTTCGGCTATCACAACTGGTGGCACCTTGCGCTCTTCTACATCGAAAATGGCGATCGCGATGCCGCGCTCAAGCTGTTCGACGACAGCGTGTCGGCCGGCGGTTTCGGCCAGGCGCTTGAGCTGGTCGACGGCGCCGCCCTGCTGTGGCGCTTGAACCTGCTCGGCCAGGATGTCGGCGAACGCTGGAAGACCGTCGTCGACAACTGGCGCGCGCGCATCGGCCACGGCTACTACGCCTTCAACGACCTCCACGCGATGATGGCGATGGTCGCGGCCGGCGACGACAAGGGCCAGGCGGAATTGCTGCGCACGGTCGAGGCCGCCGCGAACGGCGGCGGCACCAACGCGATGATGAGCCGCGAAGTCGGCTTGCCCGCCTGCCGGGGGTTCGCAGCCTTCGGTCGCGGCGACTACGTCGCTGCGATCGACCATCTGCTGCCGCTGCGCGCGACGGCGGGCCGCTTCGGCGGCAGCCACGCCCAGCGCGACATCTTCGCCTGGACGTTGATCGAGGCCGCCTTGCGCGGCGGCGACGGCACCCTTGCCCAGGCCCTGATCGCCGAGCGCACGGCGGCGAAGCCGGCGAGCGCCCTCACGCGGGCCTGGCATGCCCGCGCCCGGGATCTGCCGGCATCGCGCGCCGCCTGACCGGCACCCCGCCCCGCCCGCGCGCGAGCGCGGGCGGGTGCGGACGGTTCGGGCATGCCATTGTCGCGCCGCCGCAGCGACCACGCTATGCTCCCTCGAAATTCGGGGGAGACGATGCAGCCAGCGCGGACGCCACACGCCCATGTCGCGAGCACTGCCATGGTCGCAGGACTCCGTTCACGGCAGGCCTGACACGAGTCCAGGGGGGCGTCGGCGCAAATGGACCCCCGGCGCGGGCTGCGGATCGCGACGCCGTTTGCGCTCGCCATCCTGATCGCCGCGAGCCCCGCGCCGGCGTCGCTCGCTCCGCATGCGTGGCTCTACTTCGCGATCTTCCTCGGCGTCGTCGCGGCGCTCATCCTCGAACCGCTGCCGCCGTCCGCCACCGGTCTGATCGGCATCGCGCTGGTCGCCATCTTCGGCCGCTGGGTCTTGTTCAGCCCGGCCGACCTTGCAGCACCCGGCTTCAATGCCCCGGCGCGCGCCGTCGATTGGGCTCTCTCCGGCTTCGCCAACCCGACGATCTGGCTGTCCTTCGCCGCCTTCCTGTTCGCGACGGGATACCAGAAGACCGGGCTCGGCCGGCGGATCGCCCTGATGCTGGTGCGCGCGATGGGCGGGCGCACGATCGCGCTCGGCTACGCGATCATGTTGAGCGACCTCCTGCTGGCGCCGTTCACGCCGTCGAACACCGCGCGCAGCGCCGGCACGATCTATCCGATCATCCGCAACATCCCGCCGCTCTACAACTCGCTGCCCTTCGACCCGTCCGCACGGCGGATCGGCAGTTACGTGATGTGGGTGGCGCTGGCGGCAACCTCGATCAACAGCGCTCTGTTCCTGACCGCGCTGGCCCCCAACGTGCTGGCGACAGCGATGATCCGCGATGCCACCGGCGTCGAGATCACCTGGCTGCGCTGGTTCACCGGCTTCGCGCCGGCCGGAATCCTCCTCCTGGCCGCGCTGCCCCCGCTTGCCATGCTGCTGTGCCGACCATCGATCCGCGCCGGGCGCCAAGCCCCGCGCTGGGCGCGCGCGGAACTCGCCAAGCTCGGCCCGGTGACGCGCGCCGAGTACACCCTCGCCGCCCTGGTCCTCATCGCGGTGCTGCTGTGGGTGTTTGCAGGCGGCATCGTCCACCCGACGACGGTCGCGCTGACCGTCATCGTGCTGATGCTGATCGGGCGCGTGCTGACCTGGGAGGACATCGTCGGCAACCGCGACGCCTGGCAGGCGCTGATGCTGCTCGCCACGCTCGTCGTGCTCGCCGACGGCCTCAGCCGCACCGGCTTCGTGCGCTGGCTCGCCGAAGGCGCCGCCGCGCCGCTCGAAGGCTGGCCGCCGCTGCTGAGCGCCGCGGTGCTGATCGTCATCTACTTCTTCTCCCACTATCTTTTCGCCAGCATCACCGCGCACGTCACCGCGATGATGCCGATCACCCTCTCCGTTGCCGCGGCGATGCCGGGCCTGCCGCTCGACCGCTTCGCCATGCTGCTCGCCTATACGCACGGACTGATGGGAATCCTCACGCCCTACGCCACCACCTCCGGCCCGGTCTATCTCGGCAGCGGCTACATCAGTTCCGCTGAATACTGGCGGCTGGGCGTGCTTTTTGGGCTGATCTTCCTTGCCGCCCTGCTGCTCGTCGTGGCGCCGCTCGAGTTCGCCCGCGCCTGAACCGATCCCCCGTCGGCCGGCTGGCGCCGCGCGGCTCCGTCTGCTATCAGCCCCCGATGTTGACCCTGAATGCCATTACCGTCCGCCTGGGCGGCCATGTCGTGCTCGATCGCGCCTCGGCGACGATCCCCGCACGCAGCCGCGTCGGCATCGTCGGCCGCAACGGCGCCGGCAAGTCGACCCTGCTCAAGATCATCAGCGGCGTCACCGACGCCGACGGCGGCTCGGTCGAGACCCCACGCGATACCCGCATTGGATATGTCGCCCAGGAGGCGCCGGCGGGCGACGCGACGCCGTTCGAGACGGTGCTGGCGGCCGACACCGAACGCGCCGCCCTGCTCGCGGAAGCGGAGGGCGACGGCGATCCTCACCGCCTCGCCGAGATTCACGAGAGGCTCGACGCGATCGGGGCCCACGCGGCACCCGCGCGCGCGGCGCGAATCCTCGCCGGCCTCGGCTTCGACGACGAGGCGCAGACGCGGCCGATGGATTCGTTCTCCGGCGGCTGGCGGATGCGCGTGGCGCTCGCCACGCTGCTGTTCTCGAATCCCGAGCTGCTGCTGCTCGACGAACCGTCGAACCATCTCGACCTCGAGACGACGATCTGGCTCGAATCGTTCCTCAAGTCCTATCGCGGCACGCTCTTGATCGTCAGCCACGAGCGCGACTTCCTGAACAACGTCGCCGACCACATCCTCCATCTCGACCGGGGCAAGCTGACCCTCTACAGCGGCGGCTACGACGAGTTCGAGCGGCAGCGCCGCGAGCGCCAGGCCCAACTCGAATCCGCCCGCGCGGCCCAGGTCGCCAAGCGCGCCAAGCTGCAGGCCTATGTCGACCGCTGGCGCTACAAGGCGCACACCGCGCGCCAGGCGCAGAGCCGCCTCAAGGCGATCGCGCGCATGGAGCCGATCGCCGCGGTGCAGGAAGACCCGACGCTGGTCTTCGACTTCCCCGATCCGGACGAGCTGCGTCCCCCGCTGATCACGCTCGACGGCGTCGCCGTCGGCTACGACGCCGACAGTCCGGTGCTTAGCCGGCTCAA
>JAEUKZ010000292.1 GCA_016793045.1 Alphaproteobacteria bacterium | reverse complement strand
CGCCTCAATCTCGTCGACAGCAAGACGGCCGACGCCCTGATGAACCGCTTCGGCGCCGATGCGTCCGAGCATCTGGCGCTGGGCACGGCCAGGCGCGGCGGGGCGAAGCCGGTGCTCGATGCGCTCGCCGACCGCGCGCTGTTCCCCGACCTCAAGGGCGGGCGGCGCAGGCGGCTGCGCAGCAGGCTCCAGGCGCGGCTGCTCGGCGAGGCCGATGACCGCGCGCTCGGCCGGGAGCGCGCCGGCAGCAAGGAGCGCCGCGACAAGTTCGCCGCCGCCTATGCCCGCGCGGCCGAACTCGCCGCCCTCGCCGACCGGCCGGCGGCGGAGATCGAGGATGCGGCGGCGTCTGCCGCGATCACCCCGGGCTTGCGCCGCCTCCTGCGCGGCCTGATCGAGCAGAACCGCGCCGAGGCCCGGCGCGAGGCGAAAGGGATCGCGCGGGTCGAAGCCGCCCTCGACACGGGCGCGCCGCTCGACCGTGACGATCCCGAGGACCGTAAAGCCGCCGACGCGCATTACGAGGCGGTGGCGCCGGTCTGGCGCGGGCTCGCGCCGAAGGCGCGGCTGGCGCTGGTCCTGCCGTATGTGCAGTCGCTCGGTCTGCTGCCCAAGGGCCTGGTGCGCCGGCTCGACGCGGCCCTGCGCGGCACGCCGGCGGACAAGCACGCCGCCGCCGGGCTGATCGGCGCGATCGCGCGCGACGCGCCCGCGGCCCTTGCAGACCTGCGCCCCGGCGCCGTCGTCCAGGCCGCCGCCATCAACGCGCTCGCCGAACTCGGCTACAGCCCCGAGCGCGCCGTCGGACGCGCCACGCAAATCGTTGCCGGCGAAGAGGCCGAGCCGGACCTCAACGACGACGACGATCGCAGCGCCGTCGCCAACCGGCTTCAGCAGATCGCCGACGATCTCGCAGCCCTGCTGAACGACAAGACCGGCGTCGGCGAAGAACCTATCGAAGCCGAACCTTCCGGTCTCGACAAGCATCCGAACGCGCTGCGGCGCCAGGTCGCGCCGCGCGTCTTCAATCTGAGGGGAGTCCCCGCGCCACGGCCGGTTCCAGGCGCGCCGGCGATGCCGGGTCCGCTGCCGCGGCAGCCCGAAATCGAGCGCCATCTCGACCGGATGCTCACCCTGTGGCGCCTTCTCATCGCCGTGCAGGAGGCGATCATCCGCGGCGCCCTGCTCGACCGCGAAGCGCACATCCTGCCGGCGCAGCCGCCGGATGAGGACGAACGGGAGGAACGCCGTCGCCGACGGCGACGTGATCAAGACCGCAGGGATCAGCGTCTCGATGAACCGCGTCCGGGCATGAGGCACAGCCAGCCGCCACGTCGACCGGACCCGCCGCCGTACGGGCCATCGCCGCGAGACCTGGTTCCCCCGACTGTCGAGGAAGCTCTGCGCCGTGCATCGGCGCCGCGCCGCGAGTTGCCGACTCCCGTATCTAGCGACGGCGAGCAAACGGGACTTGATCAACCCAACCCGCATTATTGGAGTGAACCGGCGACGCTGACAGAGCACTTCACGAGACACGGCTCTGACTTCGGCGCTATAGACGAAGACCACTATGCTAGAATGGCGAGGGAATTTTACAACCGAGCGCGCTGGGATCGGAACATACGATGCAAGGTCGATGAGGCCGGCGTGATCCGAATTTATGAACCGTCGACAAATACACTCGGATCATATGACCCTGAAGGACGAACGCTGACGTTCTTCAGACCGGACCCGCTTCTGCATCGCCGCCCCACCAACATGCACTATTGGAATGAACAACCTGGACGGCTCATACCATGACACAACACAGATGCCCGCTATGTGGGTTCAAGCTCGGCTACGCGCCCTGGAAAAATGGCTACGGATGCCTCGAAATCTGTACATGCTGCGGGATACAGTTTGGATATACGGACTACGCTGGCGGTGATCCCGTAAGCCGGGCGCAGCTCTATCGCGATCGCCGCGCCGCATGGATTGCGGCCGGAATGCCGTGGGGCGGCGTCAGGTCCCCGCCTCCCGGCTGGGATCCGCGAGAGCAACTTGCCGCTCTTCTTGAAGACAACGACGGCACCACCTGATCGCGTGAACTGACTTGCGACACAGCGCCGTGACGTGATCGTGCGGTCTTTCCGCGCGATGCGCCACCAGACAAGCACAGCGCCGCCGGGCTGATCGACGAACTCGCGCAGGAAGCGCCCGACGCCCTCGCCGACCTGCGCCCCGGCGCCGTCGTCCAGGCCGCCGCCATCAACGCGCTCGCCGAACTCGGCTACAGCCCCGAGCGCGCCGTCGAACGCGCCACGCAGATCGTCGCCGGCAATGGCGACAAGCCCGGCCTCAATGACGATGACGATCGCGGCGCCATCGTCGCGGATCTGCAGGAGATCGTCGATCGCCTCGCCGCACCGCGGACCGAGGTGGACGGCGAGGTGGTGCGGGCCGCGCTCGCCCCCGGCGTATCAGGGGCGTTCGCCAACGCCCTGCGCCAGCCCGCGCGGCCGCGTGCCTTCAACGCCAGCGCAGTCCCGATCCCGGTTCCTGGTCCGCTCGGCGCGCTGATCGCCGCACTGACGCTCATGATGATCCTCATCGAAGAGCAGCGCAGGCGGAACCGGCCGCTGCCTGCCGAACCGCCGCCCGATGAGCCGGCCAACGAGGATCAAGAGCAAGAGCGACTACAAGAGCCGCCAGCTCCGCCGCCGGTGCCGCCGCAGCGGAGACCGCCGCAGAGATCGCCGGAGTTGCCGCCGCTGTCCGGCGAGGAGGGGCGCCGCGCGGAGCCGCCAACGCCATTTACTGAGCCTGAACGGGACGGATCAAGACTGCACGCCGAAGTCCGGCGTATTCTCCGGCGCTTTCCCGAGGCGCGCCGTGACTTGATCCGGCGCGAGTTTATTAACACGGAAAGATTGA
>JAEUKZ010000280.1 GCA_016793045.1 Alphaproteobacteria bacterium | reverse complement strand
CGCCCAGTAGACCGCGATCGGCCATTCGAGCGTCTGCGAACGGTCGCCGGCGCGAATCGACATCTGCGCCTGCGACCAGCCGTAGACCGTGATCAGGACCAGGAACGCGGCGGCGACGAGGGTCGAGAACAGTGCGATGGCCGCGTTGGTGCGCGGGCTGAGGCGCTGGGTGACGATGTCGACCGCGACATGGGCCTGGCTGTAGAACGCGAAGGGGATGACGAAGCTCGCCGCGGCGAGGATCATCAGCTGCGACAGGTCGACGACGCCGATGATGCCGCGAAACCCGGCATTTCGGATGACGATATCGGTGCAGGTGAGCAGCGCCGTCGCCAGGATGAGCGCCAGCCCGGCCGCCGCGGCGGCGCGCGAGACGGCGAGCCCGCCGCGATAGAACCTGCCCATCGGCGGTGCTGCGCGGTCCGCTCAGTTCTCGTAACGCGCCACCGCCTCGCGCATCGCGCGGTGGATCTCGCGCGCATTCGGCACCGGCCCGCGCTCAAGCTCGGCGAGCTGCTGCTCGATCATCGGCTGCAGCGCCTGCTGCCAGCGCGCGCGCTCCTCAGCGCTCGCCACCGTGATCGTGTGATTGCGCGCCCGTGCGGCCTCGAGGCCCGGCGCGTCCCAGCGGTTCCACCACTCGCCGTAGCGCTCGGCGAGATAGTTGCCCGACAGTTCGTCGATCGCGCGCCGCACGTTCTCGGGCAGGCCGTCGTAGCGGCGCTGGTTCATCACGAAGTAAAACGACGCGACGTAGGAGCGGATGTCGAATTCGTGGCGCGTCACCTCGACGATGCGGAAGGCGCTCAAGGCGTCCCAGGTGAAGGCGGCGCCGTCGATCGTGCCGCGCTGGATGTTCTCGTAGACCTCGAGCGGTGCCATCGACACCGGGACGGCGCCCAGCGCCTGCAGCATCGCGCTCACGACAGGGCTCGGCGTGCGCAGGCGCAGGCCGCGCATGTCCTCGAGCCGCGTCACCGGCCGCTCGCGCGTGGTGATCAGGCCGCCGTTGTGCGCCTGCAGCGCCAGCACCTTCACGTCGGGGAAATCCTCGCGCAGATAGCGCGGGTAGACGTCCCACAGCGCGCGGCTGGCGGCGTTGGCGGTCTGCGCCATGAACGGGATCTCGATGATCGACATGCGCGGGAAGCGGCCGGCCGGCACGCCGCGCAGGCCCACCGCGATGTCGGTGACGCCCGACACGACCTGGTCGTAGGCGCGCGCGGGATTGCCGAAGGTCGAGCCGGCGGCGAAGAAGGTGATCCGCACCTGGCCGTTGGTCCGCCGCGCGAGTTCCTGCGACCATGGCTCCAGCCAGTCGCGGTACCACCCGTGCGTCTGCGGTACGAAATAGCTGAGCTTGAGTTCGATCGGAGCCTGCGCGACTTGCCTGTCCTGCGCCTGCACGGGCAGGGCGGAGGCGATCGTCGCGGCGAAAGCGAGGACGAAGGCGTTGCGCATCGACGTCAATGCTCCCCAATCGTGCGGGCGCTAGATCAAGCCCGCCTTTGATTGGCGTCAAGGCTACGGAACGGCGCCAACTGCCGCAAGCGGAAAGCGGCAATCGATACCGCGCAGCCGCGCAACCCGTCCGGCGTTCCCGCGTTTCTTCTGCACGCGATGTCGTTCGCCCAAGGAGACCTGCGATGCCCAAGCTTTGGTTGATCTGCGCCGGCGGCTTCGTCGCCGCGGCTCTGGCCGGCGCCGCGGCACGTGCCGACGACAAGCGGCCGGTCGCGATGATGCTCGATTCGGTAACCTACAACGGCCCGATCGCCCAGGTGCCGGTCACGATCCTCAACTTGTCCGGTGGGCCGCTGGCGGCACAGGATATCGTCTGCGACTTCATGTCGCGCGGCGGTGTCGCCGGCCGCGGTTGGCAGGCGCTCCCCGGCATCGGCGCCGGCGGGCGTGCGGTCGACATCGTGTCGGCCGACGTTGGCGGCTCGGCGATCGATGCGGTGCGCTGCGAAATGACGGCATCTGGCGCAGCACGCGGCATGACGCGCTATGACGAGCCGTGGCGCGGCCCCGGCGTGATGCGCCCGTTCATCAAGTAGTCGTCACCCGGGCGGATCGGGCGGGACGGACGGTTCTTGAGAACCGTCGCCCGTCCGGCTAGAAGTCCACTGCGGATGGCCGGGCAGGTCCGACCGTCCATCTCAGGAGGATTTCATGGGGAAGATCGTTGCGGCGTGCGCCGCGGCGCTGTGTGCGCTGTCGCTTTCCGCCGCCTGGGCGCAGAGCAACGAGATCGCTCTGCAGCTCACCCCGCCGACGTGGCAGGGCAATGTCGCGCAGGTATCGGTCGAACTGCGCAATCTCACCGCGCGTTCTTTCGCAGGGCTGCCGCTGACCTGCGAGTTCGTCGCCGGCGGACAGGTGCTGGCGACCACGCGGCGGGTCGTGCCGATTCTGGCGGCGGGGGAATCGCTGACCGTCGAGGTGCTGGCCGACGTCAACGCCCAGCCCATCGATGCGGTGCGATGCAGCACCGAAACCTACGGCCGCTGAATCGGCGACGCTACTCGCGCGTGTAGCTGAAGTTGAGCGGCCGGCCGTACTGGTCGGCGCCGGTCGCCATGCCGGAGCTGCAGCTTGCGGCGACGAAGCCCGCGGTCACGCGCCGGCCATCGGTGCAGGTCATGATGACCGTGCCGATGTCGCCGACGCAGCTCGTCAGCCGCGTCGCGAACGGGTTGATCGACCCGAAAGAGCCGGTGCAGCGATTGCCCTTGCGCGAAACCATCTCGATCCGTTCGCCGACGATCGTGCCAGTGTAGGGGTCGTCGTCGCCGGCGAACTCGCCCGCGACGCGGCTGGTGGGCGCGCAGCTGCCGATTGCCATCGCCGCCGCCAGAACGATTGCGCGCGCCTGGCGCGGGAATGTTCGCGGTCGCGTCGTCATGCCGTGCTCCATGGCCAGCGCTAGAGGAAGCAGCCGATGCCGTAGCATCGGTCGAAGCCGTAGCGGAAGACGAGATAGAGGACCA
>JAEUKZ010000233.1 GCA_016793045.1 Alphaproteobacteria bacterium | reverse complement strand
GCAGCCAACATCGAGCGCCTCAAGCGCTCGCAGGCCGCGCATTGGGACAGCCTGTTCTCGGGCCGCTTCGACGAGGCCTATTTCGAGCGCGCGACGACCGTGGGGCAGGTGCATGCCCGCATCGGCCTCGAGCCGCGCTGGTACATCGGCGGCTACTGCCGCGTGCTGCAGAATCTCGTGCGCTCGCTCGTCGCCCGGCACGGCGCGAAGCCTGCGCTCGCCGAAGACATCAACGCCCTGCTGCGCGCCAGCATGCTCGACCTCGACATCTCGCTCTCGACCTATATCGAGCGCGGCGAGGCCGATCGGATCAAGGCGGAGATGCTGTCCGTCTCCGAAGTCCTCGACCGCGAGCTGCAGATCGCCGTCGGCGGCATCTCGAGCCAGGCGGAGAGCCTGTCCGACGGCGCCGACCGGCTGACGGCGGTCGCCGAGCAGATGCGCCAGACCGCCGATGCGGTGAACGCGTCGGTGCAGACCAATGCCGAGACGGTCCAGACCGTCGCCGGCGCGACCGAGGAGATGGAGGCGTCGAGCCGCGCGATCTCGAGCCAGATCGCCCAGGCCTCCAGCGTCACCCAGAAGGCCGTCGCGCAGACGACGGCGACGGTCGAAACCGTGCGCGCCCTCGCGGACGCGACCGGCAGGATCAACGACATCGTCAAACTCGTGCGCTCGATCGCGGGGCAGACCAAGCTGCTCGCGCTCAACGCCACGATCGAGGCCGCGCGCGCCGGCGAATCCGGCAAGGGCTTCGCCGTGGTCGCCTCGGAGGTCAAGAGCCTCGCCCGCCAGACCGAGGACGCGATCACGAACGTGAGCTCGCAGGCCGAGTCGATCGGCCGCGCCACGAGCGAGGCTTCGTCGATGGTCGGCGGCATCGGCAACCACATCGACTCGGTCGACACGATCGCCAAGGACGTCTCGATGTCGGCCGAGCAGCAGCGCCTGGCGACGAGCGAGATCACGACCAGCATCACCCGCGTCGCCGAGAACTCGCGCGGCGTCGCCGATCGCGCGCGCGACCTGCTGGGCGAGGCCGAGACCACGCGCGAGACCGCCGCCCGCTTCAAGGGTCTGGCGATGGACGTCAGCCACGGCGTGCGCGAGCTGCAGAGCCGCCTGACGATCATCCTGCGCGCCTCGCATGCCGGCAACCGGCGCCGCGACGAGCGCGAGCCGGCGACGGTGCCGTTCACCTGCCGCGGCGGTTTCGCGGCGAGCGGCCATACGATCGACCTGTCCGCCGGCGGCACCCTGCTGTGCACACAGGCGCCGGAGGAGATCGTCGGCCGCGCGATCGAGCTGGACCTCACCGGCGTCGGCATCATCCCGTCGAAGGTCGCGGCCGTCAGCACCCTCGGCGTCCACGTCCAGTTCCTCGACCACGACGGCGCGACGAAGGACCGGCTTCGGGCCGTGATCGCGGCGGCGCGGGCGGCCGACGGCATCTACATCGCCAAGGCCCAGGAGACCGCGGCGCGCATCGTCGCCGCGTTCGATCAGGCGGTGAAGACCGGGCAGATCGGCGAGGCGGCGCTGTTCGACGTTGCATACCGCAAGATCGAAGGCAGCGATCCGCAGCAGTACATGGCGGCGAACGTGCCGCTTGCCGACGCGGTGATCCGCCCGATCCTCGACGCGGTGAAGGACGGCGACCGGCGGATCGTGTTCTGCCTCGCCACCGACGCCAACGGCTACCTGCCGACCCACAACCGCGACTACTGCCAGCCGCAGCGGCCCGGCGAGCCGGTATGGAATGCCGCCAACTGCCGCAACCGGCGCATCTTCGAAGACCGCACCGCGATTCTCGCCGCGCGCAGCCGGCGCGAGCACCTGGTCCAGGCCTATCAGCGCGACATGGGCGGCGGCCGTACGGTCATGCTCAAGGAGTTCGACGTGCCGATCGTCGCGCGCGGCCGCCATTGGGGCGCGGTGCGCCTCGCCGTCACGCCCTGACCGGCGCCGCGGCGCGGCCGCGGCTTCAATGCCAGACGCCGTGGCGCGCGCGCGGCTGGTGGCGCGGCGCCGCCGGCGCGTCCTTCGCGGCGGGGGCCGGCCGGTGCGCGACGTCGGGCGGATTGAGCATCAGGTCCACCGTCGCGAGCAGCGCCGCCGGCCGGAACGGCTTGAACAGCGCCGCATCGGCGCCGAGCTTCGCGGCGATGTTGAGCAGGTCGCCGTGATCGACGGCGCCGCCGCCGGTGATCGCGAGGACCTTGATCGCCGGGTCGAAGCCCTTGATCGCCCGGATCGTTTCCAGCCCGTCCATCTCCGGCATCAGCATGTCGGTGATGACGAGGTCGAAGCGCTCCGCGCCCAGCGCGCGCAGCCCGACGCGGCCATTGACCGCAATTTCCACCGCATGGCCCAGCCCCTTCAGGGCCGAGCCCACCAATTCCAGGATTGCACGATCGTCGTCGATCACGAGAATGCGCGCCATCGACCGTCTCCCGTGTTTCCACGCTTGCGGCGGCGCGTCATGCGCCGCGTGCCGGCCCCGACCTTCTTGCTTCGTGCCGCGCTTGTCCGCGCGTGCCCTCCGGCTGCCATTCGTCGCGCCGGAGAATGGGGCCGCGCCGCCGTGGCGCCGGCCCGGAAAACCCTCGAACGACGGCACCGCGCCGTTCGTTCACCCTCGACTTTAGCATCGTTGCCGCTGGTTAAGGGTGCGTTAACAGCGCCCCATCGCGCGGAATCCGCGCATCACGAATCCGCGATCCAGGCCGTCGGCCGCCCGCTCACTCCGCCGCCATGCGTTCCGCCGCGGCGAACGCCGGTTCCGCGGTGTCGGGCAGCCGCACGGTCACGGTGGTACCCTGCCCGGGCGCGCTTTCGAGCGTCAGCGTGCCGCCGTGCAGGCCGACGAGCGCCTTGGACAGCGGCAGGCCGAGCCCGGTGCCCTGGAACTTGCGGTTGAGTGCGCTGTCGACCTGTCCGAACGGATCGAAGGCCTTGGCGATGTCGGCAGCCGCGATGCCGATGCCGGTGTCGGCGACGCGCAGGACGACGCCGTCGCCGTCGTGCCGCGCCGTGAACGAGACCGCACCGCCTGCCGGCGTGAACTTGACCGCATTGTCGAGGAGATTGACGGCGACCTGGCGCAGCCGCAGCTCGTCCGCCCACATCTCGACCCCGGGCGCGACGTCGATCGCGATCGTCAGCGCGTTGTCGTCCGCGCGCTCGCGCACGATGGCGACGCAGTCCTCGGCGAAGGCGGCGACCTCGATCGGCCCCGGATTGAGCGCGATCTCGCCCGCCTCGGCTTTCGACAGGTCGAGGATGTCGTTGATGACCGCCAGGAGCTGACGGCCGCTGTCGCGGATGTCGGCGGCGTAGTCCCGGTATTTCGGGTCCATCTTGCCGTACACCTCGTCGGCCATCATCTGCGAGAAGCCGTTGATCGCGTTGAGCGGCGTGCGCAGCTCGTGGCTTACCAGCGCCAGAAACGCCGACTTGGCGCGGCTCGCCGCTTCCGCCTGGGCGCGCGCGGCCGCGTGGGCGCGTTCACGCTCCTGCGCCGCGGCCAACTCGTGGCGCATCCGGCGGTACTGGACGAGGAAGAGGACGCAGCCGATCGCGGTCATCAGCACGAAGACCGCGGCCGCGACCGTGACCGCCTCGCGCCGCGTCTCGGCGATGAACTCGCCCGCCGGCGTGTCGACCGCATAGGCCCCCATTACCGCGCCGACCTGCCAGCCGGCGCCGGCCGGCTGCAGCTGGTTGTGGCAGGCGGCGCAACTCGCATGCGTCGCGACGGAGGGATAGATCGTGCGCAGCGTCGTCCTGTCGCCGACGGTGACGAAACCGGTGAAGGGCTCAGGGTGGTCGCGTGCGGCGAGTGCGCGAACCGCCTCCGCCATCTGGGCATCCTGGGGCGCGGTGCGGATCTCGCGCCCCGGCACGCCGACCATGAGGATGCGCAACGAGCCCGCGGCGTCTCGGCCCTGGTTGAAGCGCTCGATCGCGTGGGCGCGGTAGGTCGCCGGCACCGGTGCCGACGCGTTCATGCCGGCGCTGCGCACGTCGGAATAGACGCTGACGAAGGCATCGGCGATCTGGATCGCGGTGATCTGTTCCGCAGTCCCGTTGCGCTCGAAGCCCAGCAGGTGCGAACGGTAGAATCCGAGGCCGACCGCGGTCGCGAGCGCCGCCGCGAAGGCGGCGAAGACGAAGAACGCGAGCCCCGAACGCGACCGCAGGAAGGCCGCTGCGTCAGCGCGCAGGTATCCGATCCGCTCCATGGTCCCATTTCCGGAATCGTTGGTGCGGGCCGGCCCGCACTCGCCTCCGGTTCTACGCCCAACCGCTTAATCAATTGCCAATGAAATCGCTGCGAACTTCGCCGCAGCCGGCCGTGCGGCCGACTCCCAAGCAACCTGCAAATCGACTAAAATGCACGGCAGACGCGGACGGTCGTTCCATCCTTGCCGGGAGTGAGCGAATGAAGCGGTTCAAGCATCTCTTCGCCATCATCGTCGCATCGCTGATCGCGCTGCCGGACCGCCCGGCCCGCGCGCTGCCCGCCGTGCAGGGGCAGCTCGACCTGCTGGTCGATACGGTGGTCGCGGGACCCGCGGGGGATCCGTTCGGCCTCGTGCGTCCGGCGGCCGGCATGACGTTCCGCGCGACCTTCGAAGCGCTGCTCGCCGGCGACGGCTCGGTGGTGCCGAGCGACGGCATCTTCACCGTGCGCATCACCGGCTTCGCGCTCGCCATCGGCGACACGTCGTGGGACGAGACGATGGCCCCGACGCCGCCCGGCTTCCTCGAATTCCTCATCGCCTTCGAGGCGGGGCGCGTCATCGGGCTGCAGGGCGAGATCACGCCCTACAACCCGAACCACGCGGATTTCGGCCTGCTGCTGCCCGCCTCGCCCGGCACCTGGACGGCGCGCGACCTCGCCGGCAGCGTCGACCGCGGCAGCCTCGCCGGCACCTATTCGATCAGCGCGCAGGTGGTGCCCGAGCCGGCGACGCTCGCGCTGTTCGCGATCGGGCTGGCGATGACGGGATTGTTGCGCCGCCGCTTGCCTCGGCCGGTCCCTATTCGTGCCCGACCATGAACAGGTAGTCGCCGGGCTGCACGAGGTTGCGGGTCAGGTGCGATAGCACCATCCAGCCGCCCTTCACCGGGTTGCGGATCTCCTCCAAGGTCTCGAAGGTGTAGGGGCTGACGATGCGGCCGAGCAGCGCATCGTCGGCGACGCGCTCGCCCAGCGGCGGATGCGCGATCTCGATGAAGCCGCCCTGGGTCGGGCGGATGATCTGGATGCCCGACATCACGATCTGCTCCGGCGGCTTCGCCGGCGCGCCGTCGAGCGTCTTGAGCTCGCGCAGCATGTTGTTGAGGCCGGCGACGCCGCGCGCGACGTAAGGCGCCTGATCGACCAGGCCGCCGCCGAGCTCGATCACCACCGAGGGAACGGCGCGCTTGTCGGTGACCGCGGCGGCGGTGCCTTCGTACATCGTCCCCGAGACGCCCGGCTTGGCGCGGTAGAGCAGCTTCGAGCCGAAGGCGCGCGACAGGTTTTCCGCATTGCGGATGTAGATGTAGTCGACGGTCGGCTGGTGACCGCCGGCGTGGATGTCGAAGAAGACGTCGATTTTCTCGAGGAACTCGCGGCTGATCGCGGCGGCGAGCTGCTCCGAGAACCAGCCGCCGCGCGCGCCCGGGAACATGCGGTTGAGGTTGAGGTCGTCGACCGGGTTGTGGCGCGTGCGCGCCTCGAAGGACAGCGGGTTGGCGACCGGCAGCAGCAGCAGCCGGCCCTTGAGCTTCGCGGGATCGAGCTGGCGCGCGAATTCGAGGACGATCTGCGGGCCGGTCTGCTCGTCGCCGTGGATCGCGGCCGAGATGCCGACCGTCGGCCCGTCGCCCGCGGTGCCGACGATCTCGTGGATGTGGAGGGCGGCCTCCATGCCGTTGGCGAAGTGGGCGATGGGAACGCGACGCAAGCTGGCCATGACGTGTCTCCGTTCGTGAAGCGGGTCGTGAAGCGGGTTCAGGGGGCGCGGCCGGCGCGCACCCGCCCGGTGAGGCCGCGCGGATCGAGGTGATCGCGCAGCCCGTCGCCGAGCAGGTTGAAGCCGAGCACGGTGATCATGATCGCGAGGCCGGCGACCGTGGACATCCACGGGTCCGAGCGCAGGAAGCGCAGCCCGTAGGCGAGCGTCCAGCCCCAGGTCGGCGTCGGCGGCTGGACGCCGAGGCCGAGGAAGCTGAGGCCCGATTCGGCGACGATCGCGGTGCCGACGCCGAGCGTCGCCAGCACCGTCACCGGGCCGAAGGCGTTGGGCAGGATGTGGACGACCATGATGCGCAACGGGCCGGCGCCGATCGCCTGCGCCGCACGCACGTATTCGCGCGCGCGCTCGGTGAGCACGATCGCCCGCACCACGCGCGCGTACTGCGTCCAGAACACCGCCATCAGCGCCAGCGCGAGGTTGACCGGGCCGGGCCCGAGGATGGCGATCAGCGCCATCGCGAAGACGAGCTGCGGAAAGCCGAGGAAGAGATCGACGACGCGCATCAGCAGCATGTCGACCCAGCCGCCGAGATAGCCGCTGACCAGTCCGACGACGGTGCCGAAGACCATCGCGAAGGCGACCGCCGCGAGCGCCACGCCGAGCGAGATCGCCGAGCCGTGGGCGAGCCGCGTCCACAGGTCGCGGCCGAAATTGTCGGTGCCCAGCCAGTGGCGCGCGGTCGGGCCGGAGAGCCGGTTCGCCATGTCCATCTGCTCGACCTGGTAGGGCGACAGGAAGGGATGGAACAGCGCGATCAGCAGCACCGATGCGACGATCACGGCGCCGACGAGCAGGGGCGTGTTGGCGAGCGCGCGGCGCATCGTCAGCCCAGCCGCACGCGCGGGTCGATCACGCAATAGAGCAGATCGACCGCGAGATTCACGAGCGCGAAGACGCAGGCGAAGGTGAGCAGGATGCCCTGGACGAGCTGGATGTCGCGCTGCGAGATCGCGTTGACGGTGAGCTGGCCGAGGCCCGGCCAGCCGAAGATGCCTTCGGTCAGCAGCGCGCCGCCGAGCAGCGCCCCGAACTGCCAGCCGACCACGGTGACGACGGGCAGCAGCGCGTTGCGCAGCGCGTGATGGAGCAGCACGCGGATGCGCCGCAGCCCCTTGGCGCGCGCGGTGCGCACGAAGTCGCTCGACAGCACCTCGAGCATCGAGGTGCGCACGACGCGGCTCACCAGCGCGGCGTTGGTCAGGCCCAGCGTCAGCGCCGGCATGATCAGGTGCGAAAGCGAATCGAGCAGCACCGCGGGGTTGCCGGTGAGCGCCGCCCACAGCGCGTCGGGCAGCGGCGCGCCGCGGCCGATCGAGGGCAGCCAGCGCAGCTCGACCGCGAAGACGTACATGATGAGGATGCCGAGCCAGAACACCGGCATCGACACGCCGAGCTGCGCGAACATCATGCAGGCGACGTCGACCGGCGAGCCCTGGCGCACCGCCGCCGCGACGCCCAGCGTCACGCCGAGCAGCACCGAGAGCAGCACCGCGAGGATCGCGATCTCCATCGTCGCCGGCAGGCGCGCGAGGATGAGGTTGGCGACCGAATCGTTGAGGAACATCGAGCGGCCGAGATCGCCCGCGGCGAGCCGGCCGAAGAAGGCGGCGAGTTGCACCGGCCAAGGCCGGTCGAGGCCGAGGCTGGCGCGCAGGTTGGCCACCGCTTCGGGCGTCGCGTCCTCGCCGAGCAGCACGCGCGCCGGATCGCCGGGGATGACGTGCATCAGGGCGAAGACGACGACCGCCATGCCGACGAGCATCGGCGCAAAGAACGCGAGGCGGCGGAGGGTGTAGGAGAGCATGGGGAGTTGTCTGCCGGCCCGACCCTCACCCCCGCCCTCTCCCGCAAGCGGGAGAGAGGAAGGGAGTGAAGTACCCCGGAACCCTCTCCCGACGGCGGATCGCTGCGATCCGCCGGACGCGGGAGAGGGTGGGGTGAGGGTCGCGCCGCGAGCGCGCTAGTTCGCCGCCAGACTGCGCAGGTAGCCGCGCGGATCGGGGCGGAAGCCTTCGAGGGTGCGCGCGGTGAACACGTGGAAGCCCTGGTAGGAGATGATGTAGTAGGGCACCTCCTGCGCAAGGATCCGCGCCGCGTCGCGATAGGCGGCGGCGCGGTCGGCCTGGTTGAGCGCCGAACGGCCGCGCTCCAGCGCCTGGTCGACCTGCGGGTTGTTGTAGCCGCCCCAGTTCAGGCTGCCCTGCGAGTGAAGCTGCGCGTAGAGCAGCCGGTCGGGGTCGACCAGCAGCAGCCAGCCGAGCAGCGCCACTTCGTGGCGGCCCTGCTGCACGCCGGTGTTGAAGGGCGGCCAGTCGGTCACCTGCACGCGCACGTCGACGCCGGCCTGGCGCATCACGTTCTGGATGAACTCGACCGACTGGACGCGGCTCGGGTCCTCGCTGTGGGTGCTGAGCGTCACCTGCAGACGACGGCCGTTGCGCGCGAGGATGCCGTCGGCGCCCGGGCGCCAGCCCATCTCGGTGAACAGCGCCTTCGCGGCGTTGACGTCGAAGCCGGGCTGGCGGACCGAGGCATCGAAGGCCCAGGCGAGCGACGGGATCAGCACCGAGCCCGCGACCTGGTCGGTGCCTTCGTAGATCTGGTTCACGATCGTGTTCTGGTCGACCAGCATCGCCAGCGCGCGGCGCATCCGCGGGTCGGCGAGGTTCTCGTTGCGGGCGTTGAAGTTGAGGTAGGTGACGCCGAGGCCGGGCAGTGCGGCGTGAACGAAGCGCTGGTTGCGGTCGAGGCGCTGGATGTCGCGCGGGCTGAGCGGCGACTGGATGATCTGGAGATCGCCCGCCTCGAGCGCCTGGGCGCGCGCGGTGTTGTCCGCGACCACCACGAACTCGATGCCGTTCACCCGCGGCCGTCCGCCGAAATAGTCCGGGTTGGCTTCGAGCACGATGCGGCTGCCGCGGTCCCAGCGCACGAAGCGGAACGGGCCGCTGCCGACCGGCTGGGTGTTGAGGTCGCGCCCGCCGTCGACGAGATGCTTGGGCACGATGCCGAGGTCGAGATAGGAGAGCAGCGGCGCGTAGGGTTCCTTGAGGCGGATGCGCACGGTGAAGTCGTCGCTCGCCTCGATCGCGTCGATCGGGGTGTAGAGCGAGCGGAAGCGCGCGTTGAGCGCCGGGTCGAGGATGGTGCGATAGGTGAAGACGACGTCGGCCGCGGTGACCGGGCGGCCGTCGTGGAACTTGGCGTTGCGGCGCAGATGGAAGATCCAGGTGCGCGGATCGGGATTTTCCCAGCGCTCGGCGAGATCGGCGACCGGGTTGAGCTGCGCGTCGAGCTGGACGAGGCCGCTGTAGACGAGATTGATGACGCGATAGCCCGTGGTCTCGCGCTGCAGGCGCGGATCGAGCGACTGCGCGTCGACGTCGGTGCCGACGCGCACGACGCCGGCGGCCGGCTGCGCCGATGCAGCCGCGCCGAACGCGGCGAGCGACAGCGCGATCGCCGCCGCTCCGATGAAAGCTTTCCACTGCCCTGTCGCACGCATGGCCATGTCTCCCTGTTTTTCGGGCGTTTCAGGTTCCGAAACGCGCGCGGACGCAAGTATAGCGCCACGCGGTGCGGCGCCACAGCGGCGATCGTCGCCGCCGCGCGCGCAAGTCCGTATCGCTGCGCGCAACGCGGAGGTTCAGACGGCCACCGGTTCGAAGCGCAGCTTCTTGACCGTCGGCTCGGCGAACAGGCCGACGCAGCGTTCGAACGCGACGACGTCGCTGCGCTTGCCCTCGATCTCGATCGAGCCTTCGGCGAGCGCATCGCGCAGGCCCCGATAGCCGAGCCAGACGCGGGTGAACGCGCCGAGATCGGCGCGCACGAGGACGTCTTCCGCGAAGCCCGGATACTTCACGCAGACCTCCATGTCGGCGCGCGTGATCACCAGCCACCAGACGCGCCGGCTCATTTCGGTGCGCCGCACGCCGCGGAATTCGAAGCGCACGACGAGGCGGCGGTCGGGGAAGTCCGTGCGATGGGCGTGATGCCGCATGCCCCAGACGAGCTGCGTGGTGTTGAGATCGTCGGGGCCGACCCGGCCCTGGCCCCATACCTGACCCCACAGCGACAGCGCCTCGATCACCGGGCGGAAGCCGAGGCCGGCCACCGTAAGGCGGTATTCGTGGCCGGCGCGGCCGGCGCACGGCACCGTCTCGATGATGCCGGCGTGCTCGAGCTCCTTCAGCCGCTGCGCGAGGAGCGCGCGCGACATCAGCGGTACGCCGTTGCGCAAGTCGTTGAATCGACGCGCGCCGGTCAGCAGTTCGCGCATGACGAGCGGTGTCCAGCGCTGGGCGAACACTTCGGACGCCTTCGCCACCGGGCAGAAATCGCCAGCATAGTCCTTGCTCATGGCCTGATCGGTAGCGCAATGCGGGGCCCAGACACAAGTTCAGAAATGAGACTTGTTGGCGTGACGGCACAAGCGCACAACCACGCGCGATACGGCCCGACATCGATGGCCGCCGCAGGGACCTTTCATCGAAGGGATTGTGCCATGACCGTTGCCACGCTCGAAGCCACGCCGACCGCGACGCGCACCGACTGGGTCGCGCTCGCGCACGAACTCGGGCCCCGCTTCGCCGAGCGCGCCGCCGCGGCCGACGACGGCGACGCCTTCGTCGCCGCCAACTACGTCGACCTCAAGGCGCATCGCCTGATCGCGGCGGCAGTGCCGACGGAACTCGGCGGCGGGGGCGCCACGCAGCGCGAACTCTGCGACATGCTGCGCGCGCTTGCCGGCTATTGCGGCTCGACCGCGCTGGCGCTGTCGATGCACACCCACAACGTCGCCGTCGCCGCCTGGCGCTGGCGCCACGACAAGACGCCGACCGACGGCCTGCTGCGCCGCGTCGCAGCCGAGCAGATCGTGCTCATCAGCACCGGCGGCGCCGACTGGCTGAAGAGCATCGGCACGGCGGAGAAGGTCGAGGGCGGCTTCAAGATCACCGCGCGCAAGGGCTTCGCGAGCGGACTGCCGGCCGGCGACATCCTGATGACCAGCGCGGTCTACGACGACCCCCAGGCGGGTCCGACGGTGCTGCATTTCGGCCTGCCGGTGCGCAGCCCCGGCGTGCGCATCGACGAGCGCTGGCGCGCGATGGGAATGCGCGGCACCGGGTCGAACGACGCGGTGATCGAGGGCGCCTTCGTCGCCGACGCGGCGATCGCCGGCCGCCGGCCGCAGGGCAAGTGGCACCGCCTGTTCCACATCATCTCGATGATCGCCTTTCCGATCATCTATTCGGTCTATGTCGGCGTCGCCGAGGCCGCGCGGATGCGCGCGCTGCGTGCGGCCGCCGGCCGCGCCGGCGATGCGGACACGCAGCTCCTGGTCGGCGAGATGGAGAACGAGCTCGCGTCGGCGCGGTTCGCCCTCGCCGACATGATCGCCAACGCCGTCGAGTCGATGCCGGGGCCGGAGACCACCAGCCGCACCTTCGTCGGCCGCACCCTCGCGGCGCGCGGCGCGATCCGCGCGGTGGAGAAGGCGATGGAGGTCGCCGGCGGGGCGGCGATGTACCGCGCCTTCGGGCTGGAGCGCCTGTTCCGCGACGTCCAGGGCGCGCGCTACCACCCGCTGCAGGAGAAGCCGCAGCTGCGCCTCGCCGGGCGCGTCGCGCTCGGACTCGACATCGACGGCTGACCATCGCAGCCCTCACCCCAACCCTCTCCCGCAAGCGGGAGAGGGCAGGGTGAGGGTCGTGCAGCAGCGACTTACTACGCTGCGAGAGCGGCTACTCGATCCAGCTCACGAATTCCGGCAGCGCCTTCTTGATGCCGCCGGCGACCGGCACGCGGCACCCGTCCGCCGGGTAGCCGACGACGAGCAGCAGATAGGGCTTCTCCGCGTCCGGCCGCTTGCAGATGCGGTTGAGGAAGCCCATCGGGCTCGGCGTGTGGGTGAGCGTCGCCAGGCCGGCGTGGTGCAGGCCGGCGATCAGCAGGCCGGTGGCGATGCCGACCGATTCGGGCACGTAGTAGTGCTTGCGCGTGCG
>JAEUKZ010000163.1 GCA_016793045.1 Alphaproteobacteria bacterium | reverse complement strand
GCCGCGCCGGCATTGGTCGTCATGATCAGGATGACGTTGCGGAAGTCGACGATCTTGCCGTTGTGGTCGGTCAGCTTACCGTGGTCCATCACCTGCAGCAGGATGTTGAACAGGTCGGGATGCGCCTTCTCGATCTCGTCGAGCAGCAGCACGCAATGCGGATGCTGGTCGATCGCGTCGGTGAGCAGGCCGCCCTGGTCGAAGCCGACATAGCCCGGCGGCGCGCCGATCAGCCGCGAGACGGTGTGGCGCTCCATGTATTCCGACATGTCGAAGCGCTTGAGCTCGACGCCCAGCGCCTTCGAGAGCTGGCGCGCGACCTCGGTCTTGCCCACGCCCGTCGGGCCGGAGAACAGGTAGCAGCCGATCGGCTTTTCCGGCGTGCGCAGCCCGGCGCGCGACAGCTTGATCGCCGAAACCAGCGCGTCGATCGCCGCGTTCTGGCCGTAGACCGCTGATTTGAGCGTCGCGTCGAGATTCTGCAGCACGGCCTTGTCGTCGGTCGACACGGTCTTGGGCGGGATGCGCGCGATCTTCGCCACCGTCGCCTCGACGTCCTTGACGCCGATCGTGCGCTTGCGCTTGGTCGGCGGCAGCAGCATCTGCGCCGCCCCCACTTCGTCGATCACGTCGATCGCCTTGTCGGGCAGCTTGCGGTCGTTGATGTAGCGCGACGACAGTTCGACCGCCGCCTTGATCGCGTCGGCGGTGTAGCGCACGCGATGGTGCGATTCGTAGTAGGGCTTGAGGCCCATCAGGATCTTCACCGCGTCTTCCGGCGTCGGCTCGTTGACGTCGATCTTCTGGAAGCGGCGGACCAGCGCGCGGTCCTTCTCGAAGTAGTTGCGGTATTCCTTGTAGGTCGTCGAGCCGACGCAGCGCAGCGTGCCCGAGGCGAGTGCCGGCTTGAGCAGGTTCGACGCGTCCATCGAGCCGCCCGAGGTGGCGCCGGCGCCGATCACGGTGTGGATCTCGTCGATGAAGAGGATCGCGTTCTCCTGCGCCTCGAGCTCGGCGAGGACGGCCTTCAGGCGCTCCTCGAAATCGCCGCGGTAGCGCGTGCCGGCGAGCAGCGCGCCCATGTCGAGCGCGTAGATGACCGCGTTCTTGAGGACCTCCGGCACCTCGCCGTTGACGATCTTGCGCGCGAGGCCTTCGGCGATCGCCGTCTTGCCGACGCCCGGATCGCCGACATAGAGGGGATTGTTCTTGTAGCGCCGGCACAGGATCTGGATCGTGCGCTCAACCTCCGGCCCACGGCCGATCAGCGGGTCGATCTTGCCCTGGGCGGCCTTCTTGTTGAGGTTGACGCAGTAGGACTGCAGCGCCTCCTGACCGCGCTTGCCGGGCTTTTCCGCCGGGCCGCTGTTCGACGCGTTGGGCTGGCCGCCCTCCTCCTCCGCGCCGCGCACGCGCCGGCTTTCGCTCCGGCCCGGCACCTTGGCGACGCCGTGCGAGATGTAGTTCACGGCATCGAGCCGCGACATGTCCTGCTCCTGCAGGAAGAACACGGCGTGGCTTTCGCGCTCCGAGAACATCGCGACGAGCACGTTGGCGCCGGTCACCTCCTCGCGGCCCGAGGACTGGACGTGGATCGCCGCCCGCTGAAGCACGCGCTGGAAGCCCGCGGTCGGCTTCGCATCGCCGCCGCGGCTCGACACCAGGCCCGCGAGTTCGTTGTCGAGATAGTTCGCGAGATCCCGCTTCAGCCGCTCGAGGTCGACGCCGCAGGCGCGCAGCACCGCGATCGCATCCTGATCGTCGGCGAGCGCGAGCAGCAGATGCTCGAGCGTCGCATACTCGTGACGCCGCTCATTGGCGTAAGCGAGGGCCCGGTGAAGGGTCTGCTCCAGATTGCGCGATAACATCGCCCTCGCTGCTCCTCATGTTCGTCCGGTGCAAGTGTCGCACCGTTGCCGTCCCCGGCACCACTGAGATCGCTACGACCCGAACTACGCCTCGAACCGCGCTGCGCTGCGAATGAGAACGTCCGCGACGCCGCGCGCTATTCCTTCTCCAGCGTACACCGCAACGGATGCTGGTTGCGCCTGGCAAACTCGGTGACCTGCGTCACCTTGGTTTCCGCGACTTCGTAGGTGTAGACGCCGCAGATGCCGACGCCGCGGCGATGGACGTGCAGCATGATCTGCGTCGCCTCCTCGCGGCTCTTGCTGAAGAAACGCTCGAGCACGTGGACGACGAACTCCATCGGCGTGTAGTCGTCGTTGAGCATCAGAACCTTGTACATCGACGGGCGCTTGGTCTTGGCGCGCGTGCGTACGGCTACGCCCGTGCCGCTGCCGTCGTCGTTGTTGTTGGTTCGATCGCTGCCACTCATCCAGATCGCCGTCCGAGCCCGTTAAAAGCGGTGCCGCTTCGAATCATATTGGATTTCCGGCGCCGCAGAAAAGGGGCTTATCCCCGCGATATTATCCCGGCCCGGCCGCGCCTCCTACTGCCGCCGTGTAAACGAGAAAGGCCCGGCCGACCCGGCGGATCGTTACGATCCGCCGGGCCGCCGGGCCTTTTCGCGATCTTCAGGAGATCGAGCGAGGCGCCGAAATCAGGCCGCCATCGGCTTCCAGAGCTTCTCCACCGCGACGGTGAAGCGCGCATTGATCGGCTCGAACGCCTCGTTGGCGACCTTGACGGTCTGCTCGGACAGCTTGGTGCTCTCGGACACGAGCTTGTCGAAGGTCGACTTCGCCCAATCCTGCTGCAGGTCCACCGCCTCCTTGACCGACTTGGCGCCGAGGAGCGCCTTCGCGGCGGCGGCGGACTGCTCCATCGCCTCCTGCGTGTAGGTCATCCACGCCTTGCCCATCTGCTCGAAGCCCTTGGCCATCACCTGCGACGCCTGGACGTAGGCATCGAGGTTTTCCTTCGACAGCTTCTGCAGCTCTTCGGCCGTCTTGAACGCGCTCTGGCTCGCCTTCTCGACGCGCTCGCGGGTGGCGCCGAAGATCTTCTCGTAGTTCTGCTGCGCCAGCGCGGCGCCTTCGGTGATGGTGTTCATGATCGCAGTCTCCTTGGTCTCTTGAATGCTCTTCAATGGGGCGGTCGATTGATTCGTCGGTGTCGGTGTCGGTGTCGCAAGCGGAGTGTCAGGTACTGAAGTCGGTGATGTCCGAGCCGGCTCGGTCGGCGGCTGCTCGACGCGCCGGCTCTCGGAAGCGGGGCCCGGCCGGCGCGGCGGCGCCGATCTGCCCTTGCCTTTGACGTTTCGGGTCATCGCTACGGCCTCTCTGGCGACGAGCCGCAGCCGGGGCCCGTCCGCTCAATCGTTTTCAGCGCATTGCTGCGCTGCAACACAGCCTATATATGAGCGCGAGGCCGAGGGGTCAAGGCGATTCTTGTGCGCCGCAGCAAAATTCTTGCGGCGCGGATTAACATACTGATTTCAAATAAGTATTACGGACGTTAACCTTGTCACAAAGTCGGCAGATGGAGTGGCATACCGGCGCCGTCGAGCTGTATGGTAAAGACCGAATAGCGCGAATGCTGCATGCGGTCGGGATCGTTGCTCGGGTCCTCGACCCGCCGGGCGTGGCTGAAGCTGCGCCCGCTGCCGATTTCGGCCAACCGGCGCGGAAACGTAAGCGCTTCATAGCGCGGCGTGGGATAGATCCACGCATTGTAGAGGAAGCGGCCGTCGATGCAGGCCGCGGCGACCCAGTAGTGCTCCCACGAATTCAGCCGCGCATGCGCCGGCGCCGGCTGGCCGAGCCCGTCGGCCGTAAGCGCCGCGGCGAGCGACCTGAACTGCGCCTGGGTCAGGCGGGTCGTGGTGACCGGAATCTCGAACGTCGAGAGCGGAGCGCCCAGCGGCGAGGCGATCCGTGTGCCGAACTGGAAGCCGGCGTCGCCTTCGAATTCGCGTTCATCGAGGATGGCGCCTTCGCCCGTCGCGCTGGGGCGCAGGTCGAATGTGCGGACCTGCTCGGCCCAATTGCCATTGTAGATCAGCCGGTACACGTCGCGGCCCGCGGTGCAGCGCAGACGGATATCGGACGCCGACACGTAGCTGAACCAGCCGAGCGAGCGGGTCGGCGCGAAGTCGTTGAGCCCGGGCCGATAGGTGCACCCTGTTGCCCCGACGAAGAGCAGCAGGACGGCGGCAAGATGCCGAAGCCTACGGCGCGGTAAGGGATTCATAAGGCCGACCATGGCAGCCTCATCAGGCAAAACTGTGGCCAATTTGTTGCGCGCGGCCCGGGCGCCCGGCAACAAGGACAGCCCGAAGCTACTGCGATTCGGGTGCAAGGACACCGTCTAACCACATGCTTCGCCATGTTTTTCTGGACAGCGGGAATCGCGTCCATTAGCGTGATCGGGGTTTGCGCGGCGGCGCCGGGCTTGTCACAGGCGCCAGTGTTCCGGTGGCATCAGGGGATCCGATCTTGACGCATGACTCGGCTCGCTCGGCTGGGCGTTCCCTGCGCGGACTCGCGCGACTGCCTGCCCTCGCAGCGTTCGTCCTCGGGATATTCGCCCTCACCGCGGCGCCTGCCGCCGCGCGGTTTTCATCGATCGTGATCGACCACACGACCGGCAGCATCCTCGAGGAGACCGATCCCGACGCAACGCGCTACCCCGCCTCGCTGACGAAGATGATGACCCTCTATCTCATCTTCGATGCGCTCGCGCGCAACCGGATCGAACTCACCACGCGCTGGCCGGTATCGCTGCACGCTTCGCGCCAGACCCCGACCAAGCTCGGCCTGCGGCCGGGCCAGACCATCGCCGTCCAGGACGTCATCCTCGGCCTCATCACGCGCTCGGCGAACGATGCCGCCGTCGTCGCGGCGGAAGGCCTCGGCGGCAGCGAGCCGGGCTTCGCGATGATGATGACCGCACGGGCGCGCCAGCTCGGCATGAATTCGACGGTGTTCCAGAACGCGTCGGGGCTGCCCAACACCGCGCAGGTCACGACCGCGCGCGACATCGCCACGCTGGCGCGCAGCCTGATCCGCGATTTCCCGCAATACTACGGCTATTTCTCCACCGACGATTTCGTCTATCGCGGCCGCCGCATCGCCAACCACAACCGGCTGATGAACTGGTACCCCGGCGCCGACGGCCTCAAGACCGGCTATATCGGCGCGTCGGGCTACAACCTCGCCTTCTCGGCGGTGCGCGACGGCCGCCGCCTGATCGGCGTCGTCATGGGCGGCAACAGCGCGCGCTCGCGCGACCACGAGATGGCGCGGCTGTTCGACGCGTCGTTCGCGCGCGCCGCGACGCTCCCGCCGGCGCGCGAGGCGGCCGCGCAGCGTCCGGCGCTCGTCGCCACGGCGGCGCCGAACGACGAACCGGGGCCGGACGCCGCTTCCGGCCGCACGGCGCGTGGCCGCGTCGTCAACGGCCGGGTCCAGCAGGTCACGGCGCCGACGCCGGCCGCACCCGCGCGTGCCGTGGCGGCACGCAGCTGGGGCGTGCAGGTCGGCGCGTTCTCGACCCTTGAGCAGGGCCGCCGCGCCACCGACCGCGCGGTGCGGCTCGCGCGCGGCACGCTGTCCAACGCGACGGTCGATCTGTCGTCGAGCGATGCCAATGGCCGCCCGGTCTATCGCGCCCGGCTGCTGGGGCTGACCGAAGAACAGGCACGCCAGGCCTGCCGCGCCCTCGCCCGCCACCGCGCCGCCTGCCAGGCCGTGCCGCCCACCGATACGCGGGTGGCGCAGCGCTGAACGGCGGCGCGCCCGCTCAACCGAAAGCGAACGGGCCCACCGCCTTCATCCGGGCGAGGAAACGGCGCTTGTGGCGCCGGCGCCAATTTTCGAGATCCCACGGCTTGCCGCTGCCGGCGAACGACCGCACCGGCACGTAGACCTGCGCATCGCAGGCCGTGCCGTCGGCCAGCGTCACCTGCACGGGTTCGAGGCGATAGCCGGTCCCCTCGTAGGCATCGAGGCGGCGCACGGCGGCAGCACCCATGTCGCGCGCGATCACGCCGTCGACCGTCGCGCCCGGCGCGCGCAGCACGATCGGGAAGATGGCGCCGGGGGCGGTGACGCGCCGCCAGCCGGCGAGCGTCGCCGGTGCGACCGCTTCGGGCGCCAGCGCACCGAGCACCGCCGCCCGCACGTCCTCGTCGAGCAGCGAGCCGTAGAAGAACAGCGTCGGCCGGCGGCTCACCATGGCGCCGTCCGCCTCAATGGTGCGCGGCGCCTTCCTTGGGCGGCTCGACGCCGGAGCCGCGCAGCTGCGCCGCAAGGTCGGCCTTCAGCCGGTCGAGCCCGGCGCGGTCCTTGGCCTCGCAGCGCGCCACCAGCACGTCCTGGGTATTCGAGGCGCGCAGCAGCCACCAGCCGTCCCCGGTCAGCACGCGCACGCCGTCGATGTCGTTGAACTCGGCCTTCGCCGCCCGGAGCCGCGCCTTGACCTCGTCGACCACCTTGAACTTGCGCTCCTCCGAGCACGGGAAGCGCAGCTCCGGCGTGTTGACGACGGCCGGGAAGCGATCGCGGTACGCGGCGAGCGTCGCCTCGGCGCGCGACATGAACGACAGCAGCCGCACCGCGCAGTAGAGCGCATCGTCGAACCCGTACCAATGGTCGGCAAAAAAGATGTGGCCGGACATCTCGCCGGCGAGCGGCGCGCCGACCTCCGCCATCTTGGCCTTGATGATCGAATGGCCGGTCTTCCACATCAGCGCCTTGCCGCCCATCCGCACGACCTCGTCGAACAGCACCTGGCTCGCCTTGACGTCGGCGATGATGGTGGCGCCGGGGCGCTCGCGCAGCACGTCGTGGGCATAGAGCCAGATCAGCTGGTCGCCCCAGATGATCCGCCCCTGCGAATCGACCGCGCCGATGCGGTCGGCATCGCCGTCGAAGGCGACGCCGACATCGGCCTTGTTGGCGGCGACCGCCTCCTGGAGCTGCACGAGATTCTCCGGCACGGTCGGATCGGGATGGTGCGCAGGGAACGTGCCGTCGACCTTCTCGTTGAGCAGGATGTGCCGGCCCGGCAGCCGCTTCACCAGCTCGACCATGATGTCGCCGGCGGCGCCGTTGCCGGCGTCCCAGCACACGGTGAGCTTTCGCGCGCCCCAGCCGATGCCCTCGACGAGGCGCGTCACGTAGTCGGCACGGATATCCTGGTCGACGGCGCTGCCCGCGCCACGCTCGAGGTCGCCGCTCGCGACGCGCCGTCCGAGCTCCTGGATCTCTCCCCCCCAGAACGGCGCCTTGCCGAGCATCATCTTGAAGCCGTTGTAGTCGGGCGGGTTGTGCGAGCCGGTGATCTGCACGCCGGCGTCGAGATGGAGGTGACGCACGGCGAAATAGAGCTGCGGCGTCGGCCCCATGCCGGTGCGCACGACCTTGAGGCCGCAGGCGACCAGGCCGTCGACCACGCCGGCGGCGAGTTCGGGAGACGACAGGCGGCCATCCCAGCCAACCGCGACGGTCCTGCCGCCGTTGCGACGCACCGCGGTGCCGAAGCCCTCGCCGACGGCGCGCGCGTCGCGCGCCGAGAGCGTCTTGCCGACGATTCCGCGAATGTCGTATTCGCGCAGGACGGTGGGATCGAAACGGTGATTCTGGGTCACTTCTTGCCTCCAGCGGGCAGCGAGGGGCGGCCGATCGAGGTGTAGCGGAAGCCGGCCTCGGCCATGTCCTTGGGTTCGTAGACGTTGCGCAGGTCGACGACGATCGGCGTCCGCAGCAGCGCCTTCACGCGGGCGAGGTCGAGCGCGCGGAACTCGTTCCATTCGGTGAGGATCACCAGCGCGTCCGCGCCCTCGATGGCGGCGTAGCTGTTGGCGCACATCTCGACGTCGCGCAGCAGCTGGCCGGCCTCGTGCATGCCCTCGGGGTCGAAGGCCTTCACCTTGGCGCCGGCCTGCTGGAGGCCGGGAACGATGTCGAGGCTCGGCGAATCGCGCATGTCGTCGGTGTTGGGCTTGAAGGTGAGGCCGAGCACCGCGATCGTCTTGCCCTGCACGCTGCCGCCGCAGGCGGCGACGATCTTTTCCGCCATCCGCTTCTTGCGCCTGGTGTTGATGTCGACGACGGTCTCGATGATGCGCAGCGGCGCGCCGGCGTCCTGCGCGGTCTTGACCAGCGCCAGCGTGTCCTTGGGGAAGCACGAGCCGCCATAGCCCGGCCCGGGATGCAGGAACTTGCGGCCGATGCGGCCGTCGAGGCCGATGCCC
>JAEUKZ010000140.1 GCA_016793045.1 Alphaproteobacteria bacterium | reverse complement strand
TGATGATTGGGCATCAGGAAGGTCGTGCCGTAGGGCCCGACGACCTTCACCTGGTCGCCCTTCTCCAAGTCGCACAGATAGTTCGAGCATACGCCGCGCGCGGGCCTGCCTTCGTGATCCTCGGTGACGCGCTTCACCGTGATTGCGAGATTGTTGTAGCGCGGCCGTTCGCCGTCGCGCGGGCTCGCCACCGAATAGAGCCGCACGTGGTGCGGCTTGCCGTTGGCGTCGAGGCCGGGCGCGATCACGCCGATCGACTGGCCCTCGAGCACCGGCATTGCGACGGGTCCGAAGTCGAGCACGATGTGCCTGATGTCGCTCGACGCGCCGTCCTCGGTCAGTCGGAAATTGCCGGTGACGCTCGCCACCGCCGGCTTGTCCGGCGTGAAGAGGTTGACGTAAGGCTGTGCCGCCGAATGCGGCGCGCGCGCCGTGCCGCCATGGCCCGCCGTCGCGATTTCGGTGATGCGGCGGACCTCGTCGGGCAGCGCCGGGCCCTCGGTCGGCGGCGCCGCGTCGGCGGCAGGCAGCGCGTCCCAGCCGAGCTGGTCGGCGAGGCTGTAGGGATTCGCAGGCGCGACGCGGCGCCAGTTGTCGATCGCCCCGGTCGGGCAGGGCGAGACGCAGGCCTTGCAGCCGTTGCAGATCGCGAAGTCGACGACGTAGTTGCGGGAATCGTGACTGATCGCGTCGATCGGGCACGTCTCTTCGCAGGTGTTGCAGCGTATGCAGATCTCCGGATCGATCAGATGCTGGAGCGTTCCACCCTCGGCGGTCTGCATGGCTTCGCGGTCCACGTCATCCGGCCCCGTTCGGTTCAGTTGAACCGAACATACTCGAAATTGACCGGCTGCTTGTTGATTCCGATCGTCGGCGGCGCGATCCAGCCGGCGAACTTGCCGGGCTCGACGACGCGGCCCATCAGCGAGGCGACGAAGGCGCGGTCCTCGTCGCTCGGCAGCCAGGCGCGCACGTTCGCGGCCCATTCGGCCTCGCTCACCACGCGGCCGTCGGGGGCAACCTTGATGCTGGCGAGCGTGCCGATGCGGCGGTTGAACGCCTTGTGCGGCAGCTTGAGCTCGAAGTCGATGCCGGCCTTCTGGATGATCTTGTTCCAGCGGCCGACGCCGCCGGCGCTGTCCTTGATGTAATCGTCGCGCAGGCGTTCGTTGAGCGCATTGAGCGCCGGCGCCTCCTTGGTGCCGAGGCGGCCGTCGGCGACTTCGAGCACCTGGTAGCTCATGTTGCGGAGCTGGTGGTCGTCGGCCAGCTTGGTCTCCTCGAAGCGGCCCTTGAGGCCTGCCGAATAGAACATCGCCGCGTTCGACGAGATGTCGGCGCCGAAGAGGTCGATGGTCACGGAGAAGTGGAAGTTGAGATAGCGCTGGATCGTCGGCAGGTCGATCACGCCGAGCGCGCGCACCTTCTGCGGGTCGCTCTCGTTGTGCGCCTTCATCACCTCGCAGGTGCGCTGGATGGCGCGGCCGACGCCGGTTTCGCCCACGAACATGTGGTGCGCTTCCTCGGTCAGCATGAAGCGGCAGGTGCGCGACAAGGGATCGAAGCCCGACTCGGCGAGGGCGCAAAGCTGGTACTTGCCGTCGCGGTCGGTGAAGTAGGTGAACATGAAGAACGCCAGCCAGTCCGGCGTCTTCTCGTTGAAGGCGCCGAGAATGCGCGGATTGTCCTGGTCGCCCGAGCGGCGTTCGAGCAGCGCTTCCGCCTCCTCGCGGCCGTCGCGGCCGAAGAAGCGGTGCAGCAGGTAGACCATCGCCCAAAGGTGGCGGCCTTCCTCGACATTGACCTGGAAGAGGTTGCGCAGGTCGTAGAGCGACGGGCAGGTCAGGCCGAGATGGCGCTGCTGCTCGACCGAGGCGGGCTCGGTGTCGCCCTGGGTGACGATGATGCGGCGCAGGTTGGCGCGATGCTCGCCCGGCACTTCCTGCCATGCGGGCTCGCCCTTGTGGTCGCCGAAATTCACCTTGCGGTCGGCCTCATGCGGGGCGAGGAAGATGCCCCAGCGATAGTCCGGCATCTTGACGTAGCCGAAATGCGCCCAGCCGTCGGGCGCGACGCTCACCGCCGTGCGCAGGTAGACGTCGAGCTTCTGCGATTCGTCGGGCCCCATCTCCTGCCACCAGCGCAGATAGTGCGGCTGCCAGTGTTCGAGCGCGCGCTGCAGCGTCTTGTCGGCCGAGAGGTCGACGTTGTTGGGGATGCGGTCGCTGTAGTTGATGCTCATCAGTTACTCCCTGGCGGCGGCGCTAGATGCGCTCCCAGTTGAATTTCGCTTTGACACCGGTGCCGTAGTTCTTGAGCGCACCGGTTTCGCCCACTGCGTTGGGGCGGATGAAGATCCAGTTCTGCCACGCGGAAAGCCGGCCGAAGATGCGTGTTTCCATCGTCTCGGCGCCGCCGAAGCGCAGGCTCGCTTCCATGCCCGTGAGCGCATCGGGTGACAGGCTCGCGCGCTCCTCGACCGCGAGTCGCACTTCGTCGGTCCAGTCGATCTCGTCGGGCGCGAAGGTGACGAGGCCGGCTTCGAATGCCGCCGGCGCTTTCAGCCGTTCGCCCGCGCGCTGGTCGAGCGCGCCCAAGACGGTCTCGTCGCCGGCGAATCGCGTCATCAGCCGGGTGAGGCCATTGACCATCGTCAGCGGCCCGAAATTGGCGGCCGACAGCGCGATCTCCGGCGCGCCGTTGGCACCGTCGTCGAGCTGCTTCATGTAGCTGCGGTCCGCCGCCAGCGCGAGTTCGAGCAGCGTCCCCGCGAAGCACGAGCCCTCGTCGATCACCGCGAACATCGAACGCGACGACACGTCCAGCCGTGCGAAAGTCCGGCGCAGCATGCCGATCGTCTCGCGCACGAACCAGTGGTCGCGATGGCCGTAAAGCACGCGGTCGGTATCGAGCACGCGGCCGACGTCGCCGCGCGTCTTGAGGATGAGCGTGCCGATCTCGGCCGCGTTGGTGCGCAGCATCAGGATCGCGTCGTCGAGTTCGCGCGCCATCGCGAGCGGCCACCATGCGGCGCCGGCCGCCCCGATGGCGTCGAGCGTCGCCGGCTGCGGCCCATCGGGTGCCGACACGGTCACCGTGGCGACGCGCCTGTCGCGGTCGATCGCGACGTCGACATGGCGATAGTGGTAGCCGGCGTCGTCGTAGCGCGCGCCGAGCGGCGTCAGCGCGACGCCCCTGGCGTCCGCCGGCCGGTCGCTCTGCCGCGCCAGCGTCGCCGCGCGCGCCGCGACCATCGCGGCGAAGTCCTTGGGCTTGGCGGTGGCGTCGACGAGCTTCCACGACTTGGCGCGGTCGGCGCGCACGCCTTCGGCCATGGTGCAGAACACGTCGGCGAGGTCGCGGCGCATCCGGCGCTTGTCGGTGAGACGCGTCAGGCCGCCGGTGCCGGGCAGCACGCCGAGCAGCGGCACCTCGGGCAGGCTCACGGTCGACGAACGGTCGTCGACCATCAGGATCTCGTCGCAGGCGAGCGCCACTTCGTAGCCGCCGCCCGCGGTGGTGCCGTTGAGCGCTGCGACGAATTTGAGACCGGAATGGCGGCTCGAATCCTCGAGGCCGTTGCGTGTCTCGTTGGTGAACTTGCAGAAATTCACCTTCCAGCCGTGGCTCGACTGACCGAGCATGAAGATGTTGGCGCCGGCGCAGAACACGCGGTCCTTGGCGCTGGTCAGCACCACGCACCGGACCTCGGGATGCTCGAAGCGGATGCGCTGCACAGCGTCGTGCAGTTCGATGTCGACGCCGAGATCGTAGGAATTGAGCTTGAGCGCGTAGCCCGGCTTGATCCCGCCATCCTCGGCGACGTCGAGCGCCAGGGTCGCGACCGGCCCGTCGAAGCGGAGCTTCCAGTGGCGATAGCGATCGGGCGACGTCTCGAACGTGATCATGCCGTTCCCTCCGGGCGCAGAAAGCGCCGGCCCGGTGGCCGGCCGGTCTTGATTGTGAATTGCATTATAATGCACCAAGCCAGGACGTCAAGTCATGTATGACGCTCGAACATGAATAATGATGCATGTCATCGTTCGTGGAATGCCCCGTTGGCCGGCCGGGATTTGTCACGAAGCCGATGCCGCATCCCACGTCGTTGTGATTCCCTTCCGCAAGGGCCGTCGTGGCATCACAGAAACCAACGCCGCACCAACGCGGCGGCGCGTCGATGCTCGCCGTATCGGCGTGAACCCGAAGGGAGAAACGATGACACGCACCTCGACCAGGCTGATTCTGCTCGCCTGCGCCGCACTGGCCCCGCTCGCGGCCGGCCCTGCCGCCGCGCAGGACCGCAGCACCATGAGCTTCTTCATCACCAGCGCCAATCCGGGCCGCGGCGGCGACTTCGGCGGCCTTGCGGGTGCCGACGCGCATTGCCAGACGCTCGCGACGGCGGTCGGCAGCCGGCGCACCTGGCGCGCCTATCTCAGCACCCAGGCGGCCGGCGGCCAGCCTGCGGTCAATGCCCGCGACCGCATCGGCGCCGGGCCATGGCGCAACGCCAACGGCGTCGTCATCGCAAACTCACTGGCCGAGTTGCACGGCACCAACAACCTGACCAAGCAGACCGGCCTGACCGAACGCGGCGAGGTCGTCAACGGCTTCGGCGACACGCCGAACAACCATGACATACTCACCGGTTCGCGGCCCGACGGCACCGCCTTCCCGCCTGACAACGACATGACCTGCCGCAACTGGACGAGCGGCGACGCCGGCACCGTGATGCTTGGGCACGCCGACCGCACCGGGACCAACCCCAACCCCGAGGCGAACCAGTCCTGGAACAGCTCGCACGGCTCGCGCGGCTGCAGCCTCGAGCTGCTGCGCACGACCGGCAGCGCCGGCTTCCTGTACTGCTTCGCGATCGACTGACACGGCGAGGCCGGGGCGGATCGTGGCGATCCGCCCTGGTGTTCGGCGCGCCGAGCGCTGATATCCTTGCCGGCGAGAAGGCCCCCCGTATCCCGCGTCCGGGGCCGCACTTGGCGTGAGCGATGGGCGAACCCGAAGGCGCTGCGGAGATCCTGGCCTGGGCGAGCGCGCGGCTTGCCACCGGCTCGGACGAAGCGCTCCGCAGCACCCTCGCGGCGGCGGTCGTGCGCTTCCCCGGCCACGCAGCGCTCGCGCAGTGCCATGCCGACGCGCTGCAGATTGCCGGGGCCTATCGGGACGCCGCCGCCGCCTATCGCCGCGTCCTCGCGCTGGACAGACAGAATCCCGGCGCCTGGTTCGGTCTCGGCTGCGCCGAGCTCGAGCGCCACGCCTATGGCGACGCGGTCGCGGCACTGCGCCAGGCGGCGGCGCTACTGCCGGAGGTGCCGGCGCCGCGCTTCAACCTCGCCAAGGCGCTGTTCGAACTGGGGGAGGTCGACGAGGCCGTCGATCTCTACCGGCAGATCGCGGCACGGCGCGACGGCGCGCTGCGCGCGGAGGCGCTCGCCGCCCTCGCCTGCATCATTCCCGGCGCGCCACGCGCCGACAATGCAGCGATCCTCGCGGCGCGGCGGGCCTGGGCGGCGGTCGAATCGCCGGGCGCGCGCCCGCGTCCGGCGCCGGCGCCGCGCCGCGAGCGGCTGCGCATCGGCTACGTGTCGGCGTTCCTCGGCGACCGCAACTGGATGAAGCCGGTCGCGGGCGCGATCAACCACCACGACCGCGGCCGCTTCGAATTGCATTTCTTCAGCGACGGCGGCCGCCCGGATGAGGCCGCGGGATGGCGCGACTTTCCCACCGACGTGGTTCACGAAATTGCTGGCATGTCGAACGACCGCCTCGCGGCGATCGTCGCGCGCATCGGCATCGACGTGCTGGTCGACCTCAACGGCTACAGTTTCCAGCGTCGCCTCGGCCTGTTCATGCGACGGCCGGCGCCGGTCATGGTCGGCTGGTTCAACCAGTTCGCGCCGTCGGGCATCGACGCCTTCGACGCCGTCATCGGCGACGAAGCGGTGATCCCGCCGTCGGAGGAGCGCTTCTACGGCGAGCGCGTGCTGCGCGTGCCGGGCTCCTATCTCGCCTTCTCGGTGCCCTATCGCACGCCCGATCCGGTGGCGCCGCCGGTGCTCGCCGGCGGCCGGCTCACCTTCGGCTGCCTGAGTTCGCAGTACAAGATGACGGACCTGACGCTCGACGCCTGGGGGGCGATCCTGCGCGCGGCACCTGACACGCGGCTTCTCGTCAAGAACCGCACGCTCGGCGATGCCTCGAGCCGCATGGCCTTCCTCGCGCGCCTGGCTCGGCACGGCATCGGGCCCGAGCGCGTCGAACTCGAGGGCCCGGACGACCACGACGCCTTTCTCGCGGCCTATGGACGGGTCGACATCGCGCTCGACACGCTGCCCTATTCCGCCGGCACCACGGCGATGGAGGCGCTGTGGCAGGGCGTGCCGGTGCTGACCTGGAACGGAGACCGCTGGGCGGCGCGCACCTGCCGCTCGCTGCTGCAGGCGGCCGGGCTCGGCGCGTGGTGCCGCGACAGTCGCGACGCCTTCGTCGCGCGCGGGATCGAACTCGCGCGCGCGCCGGAAACGCCGGCGATGCTCGCGGCGTTACGCGCGACCTTGCGTCCTACGGTCGCGCGCTCGCCAGCCTGCGACAGCGAAGGGCTGTGCCGCGCGCTCGAGGCGATCTACGCCGATCTCGCGGCGAGCGTCGCGCGCTGATCAGCCCGGGCGGCGGCCCTGGGCGGCGGCGCCGGGCTTGCCGCCCTTGCGATGCTGGTGCGCCGGCTTGCCGTAGGGCTTGCCGTGAGGCTTGCCATGGGGAGCGCCGTGCGGCGCGCGCGCCGGATGGGGCCCGGCATGGCGGCCGTTGGGCCGACCGTACGGGCGGCCCTGCGGACGCGGCGCGTAGCGCACGGCGCGCGTCGGTTCGAGGCCGGGCACGACGTGGATTTCGATCGCCGAGCGGGTGAAGCGCTCGATCGCCTGGATCAGGTTGTGCTCGGCCGGGCTCGCCAGCGAGATCGCAACGCCGGCGGCGCCCGCGCGGCCGGTGCGGCCGATGCGGTGGACGTAGTCGCTGGGATCGCGCGGCAGGTCGAAGTTGATGACGTGCGAGATGTCGCGCACGTCGATGCCGCGCGCGGCGACGTCGGTCGCCACCAGCAGCTTGACCGCGCCGGTGCGCAGCGCCTGCATGGTCCGGCTGCGCGCGCGCTGGTCCATGTCGCCGTGCAGGCAGGCGGCGAGATGGCCGGCCTGGGCCAGTTCCTCGGCCGCCGCGTCGGCATCGCGCTTGGTCGCCATGAACACGATCGCCTTGCCGAGTTCCGGCAGCGACACGAAGTGATAGAGCAGCTTGCGCTTGTGCTCGAAATTGTCGGCGAGATAGAGCTGCTGGGCGATGTCGAGCGGCGCCGAGCTCTCCTGCACGGCGATGCGCACCGGGTCCTTGAGCAGCTTGCCGGCGAGCTGCGCCATGCGCTTGTCGAGCGTGGCGGTGAACAGCATCGTCTGGCGCTCGGCCCCGCAGGCCATCGCGATCACGTCGACGTCCTCGGCGAAGCCGAGATCGAGCATGCGGTCCGCCTCGTCGAGGATCAGCGTCTCGACGCAGCCGAGGTCGATGCGGTCGCGATGCATGTGGTCCATCAGACGACCCGGCGTCGCGATGACGACGTCGACCGGGCGCGCCAGCAGGCGAAGCTGCTCGCGATAGGGCATGCCGCCGACGATCTCGGCGATGTTGAGGCGCAGGAACTTGCCGTGCTTGCGCACCGCCTGGCCGACCTGGAGCGCAAGCTCGCGCGTCGGCGCGAGGATGAGGATGCGCGGCGCGCCGATCGGGCCCTCGCCCGGCGCGTTGGCGAGGCGGGTGAGCGCCGGCAGCAGGAATGCCGCGGTCTTGCCGGTGCCGGTGGCGGCGGTGGCGAGGATGTCGCGGCCCTCGAGCGCGGGCGGAATGGCGGCGGCCTGGATCGGCGTCGCCTCGGCGTAGCCCTCGCTGTCGAGGGCCTGGCGGATCAGCGGATGGAGTGCAAGTTCAGCAAAAGACACGAAGTCACCTTCCTCGAAGCGAGGCCTTTGTCTGGGTTCAACGACCTGAATCGGCGACGTCAGGTCGCCGATCGGGCGTGCCGAGGAGGATGGAAGAGTAAGGAAACGTCCGGACCGGAGCGCCGCGCATGGCGGCTCGGGGGGTCGCATCTCACTCGAGAGACGCGAACGTGCCTCCAGCGGTGACGTTCATATAGGCGCTTTCCCCGGTCCTGCCAAGGGCAATATGCTGCACCGCACAGTCGCGCTCTAAGTACCGACGATCTCGAGAAATTTCGACACGCTTTCGGCGACGCTGCGGCCCGAGGTGTCGAGCACCGCATCGGCCTTGCCGTAAAGCGCCTCGCGGGTGTCGAGGATGCGGCGCAGATCGTCCATCGCCTCGGCGTTGTCGGCCATCGGACGGGTGTCGCCCTGGGCGACCACGCGGCCCATGTGCTCCTCCGGCGTCGCCTTCACCCACACGGTGAAGCACGCCGAGAGCAGCAGATCGAAGGTTGCCGGCTCCGACACGATGCTGCCGCCGGCGGTGATGATCGCGCGCTCGTGGCGCCGCACGATCGCTTCCAGGCAGCGCCGCTCGTAGCGGCGATAGGCGCTCTGGCCGTAGAGATCGAAGATCTCCGACAGCGAGACGCCGGATTCGCGCTCGATCTCGCGATCGAGTTCGATGAACGGAATGCCGAGCCGCTCCGCGGCGCCCGCGCCGATCGTCGACTTGCCGGCGCCGCGCAGGCCGATCAGCGCGACGAGCTTGCCGCGGTCCTTGGGCGCGGGGCCAAGCGCGGCGCCGATCACCTCGCGGGCACGCTCCAGATCACGCGGGCTCAACCGGGCGAGGAACTGCGTGAGCAGCGTCAGTTCGATCGGCTGCTCGGGGCCCTCGCGCACCAGGTCGGCGAGCGGCACGCCCATCGCGTGCGCGACCTGACGCAGCAGGATGATCGAGATGTTGCCTTCGCCGGATTCGAGCTGCGCGAGGTAGCGTTCCGACACCGCGCTGTCGCGGGCCAGGATCTTGCGCGTCATGCCGCGCCGGGCGCGCGTCTCGCGCACCCGCTCGCCGAGCAGATGCAGAAAGTCCGTTTCGGTCGCGCGTTCGCCGCTCCTGCCGCCGTGCCGTCGTGCCATCGTCCGCGTCCCGTCCCCGCGCGGCAGCTTCTCACGCCGCCTGTCAGTGCAATATACTGCTTGTCACATTCCGCACGTGCAATTTAATCTTCGCGACCGCTTCCACCGGCAGGCGCGACGCCGATGGAGCGAGGTTTCCGGCTTTCCGGCAAGACCGGTCGTCCTGACCGGCGATCAGCTTGGGAGGATGCACGATGGGCCCTGCCGCATCGCAGGCGACGCGTGGCTACAACGCCGCGGTCGACCTGATCGAACGCAATCTCGACGCCGGGCGCGGCGAGAAGATCGCGATCCGCGACGACGCCGGCACGCACAGCTATCGCGCGCTGGCGGAGCGCGTCGACCGCTTCGCCAACGTGCTGCGCGCCAAGGGCATCGCGCCCGAGCAGCGCATCCTCGTCTGCCTGCTCGACACGATCGACTTCCCGACCGTCTTCCTGGGCGCGATCAAGGCCGGCGTCGTCCCGGTCGCGGTCAACACGCTGCTCAAGCCCGCCGACTACGACTACATGCTGCGCGACAGCCGCGCGCGCATGCTCGTCGTCTCCGAGGCGCTGCTGGCGAGCTTCGCGCCGATCATCCATTCGCTGACCTCGCTCGAGTTCATCATCGTCTCCGGCCGCGACGCGCAGGGCCACGCGCTGCTCGACGAGCAGATGGCGGCGGTCGGCCCGAAGGCGCGCGCCGCCGCGACGACGCGCGACGACGCCTGCTTCTGGCTCTATTCCTCGGGCTCGACCGGCGCGCCCAAGGGCACCGTCCACGTCCATTCGAGCCTGATCCAGACCGCGGAGCTCTACGCCGAGCCGGTGCTCGGCATCCGCGAGGACGACGTCGTGTTCTCGGCCGCGAAGCTGTTCTTCGCCTACGGGCTCGGCAACGCCCTCACCTT
>JAEUKZ010000328.1 GCA_016793045.1 Alphaproteobacteria bacterium | reverse complement strand
TGCGCTGGACGGGCTATCTCTCGACCACCGGCGTCTACGGCGATCGCGGCGGCGACTGGGTCGACGAGGACTCCGACCTGCGCCCGAGCGGCACGCGCGGCCTGCGCCGCGTCGCGGCGGAAGCGGCATGGCGCGCGCTTGGCGGGCCGGGCCTGCCGGCGCACGTGTTCCGCCTCGCCGGCATCTACGGGCCCGGCCGCTCGGCGCTCGACACGGTGCGCGCCGGCACGGCGCGGCGCATCGTCAAGCCCGGCCAGGTGTTCAGCCGCATCCATGTCGAGGACATCGCGACGGTGCTCGAAGCGTCGATGGCGCGGCCCGAGCCCGGCGCCGTCTACAACGTCTGCGACGACGAGGCGGCACCGCCGCAGGACGTCATTGCCTTCGCCTGCGGATTGCTCGGCGTGGCGCCGCCCCCGGAGATCGCCTACGACGACGCGGCGCCTTCCATGTCGGCGATGGCGCGCAGCTTCTATGCCGACAGCAAGCGCGTCTCCAACCGGCGGATGAAGGAACGGCTCGGCGTGCGGCTCGCCTTTCCCGACTACCGCGCTGGCCTGCGCGCCATTCTCGCCGGCGGCGGCTGACCCGGTCCGCCCGCGCCGGGGCGCCGGCGATGTGCTAGATTTGCGTTGCAACCAGGGAGGATCGAATGGCGGACGAATTCGTCGGTCGTGGACTGCCTCTCAGTGCGGAGGGCCTCAAGGCGGCGACGGCGGCCGTCGGCATCGGATTGCCCGAGCTGTGGTCCGTGATCTTCGTCGAGACGCCGGGCTGCGGCTTCATCGCCGACCGGCGCCCGACCCTGCTGTTCGAACGCCATCACTTTTTCCGCCGGTCCGGCGGCAAGGGACCCTCCGACATCAGCAGCAGCGATGCGGGCGGCTATGCCTCGAGCAAGGGCGAGGAGTATGCGCGCCTGCAGCGCGCGATCGCGATCGACCGCCGCGCGGCGCTCGAAAGCACCTCGTGGGGCCTCGGCCAGATCATGGGGTTCAACGCCAAGCTCGCCGGCTTCGCCGACGCCGAGGCGATGGTGAAGGCGATGGTCGAAAGCGAGGATGCGCAGCTTCTCGGCATGATGAACTTCATCGTGTCGGCGAAGCTTGCCGCACCGCTCAAGGACCACCGCTGGGACGCGTTCGCCGCCGGCTACAACGGCAGCGCCTACAAGATCAACGACTACGACGGCAAGCTGGCGCGCACTTTCGCGAAATGGTCGGCCGGGCCGCTGCCGGATCTGCGCGTGCGCAGCGCCCAGCTGGCGCTGATCTATCTCGGCCACAAGCCCGGCCCGGTCGACGGTCAGTGGGGCCGGCGCACGGGCGAGGCGGTGACGGCGTTCCAGAAGTCCGCGGGCCTGCCCGAGACCGGCAAGCTCGACGACGCGACCTTCGCGCGCCTGACCGCCGACGCGAAGTTCTAACGCTCCGCGAGCGCCGCCACGGCGTCGCCGATCAGCGCCAGGTCCTGCTCACGCGACAGACGATGGTCGCCGTCCTTGATCAGGATCACGCGCACGTCGCCGCCGGCGAGACATTTTGCCGTGCGGACGCTGGTTTCGTAGGGAACGTCGGGATCGGCCATGCCGTGGATCAGCCGCACCGGCGCGGCGATCGCGATCGGCCCGCGCAGCAGCAGATGGGCGCGGCCGTCCTCGATCAGGGCGCGGCCGATGCGATAGGGCGGACCGTAGGCCGACGGCTCCTCGAACCAGCCGTCGCGATCGAGCGCGGCGCGGCGCGCCGGATCGAGCCGCGCCCAGATCAGATCCTCCGTGAAGTCGGGCGCGGCGGCGACCGTCACCACGCCGGCCACGCGCTCCGGACGCGCCAGCGCCACCAGGAGCGCGATCCATCCGCCCATGCTCGAGCCGACGAGGACCTGCGGGCCGTCGGTCAGGCGGTCGAACGCGGCGAGCGCGTCGGCGCGCCAGCGCCCGATCGTGCCGTCGGCGAAGGCGCCCGACGATGCGCCGTGGCCCGAATAGTCGAAACGCAGAAAGCCGTGTCCGCGCGCGCGCGCGAAGCCCTCCAGGAACGTCGCCTTGGTGCCGGTCATGTCCGACATGAAGCCGCCAAGAAACACGATTCCGGGAGACTTGCCGGGGGTGCGATGATAGGCGATAGATGTTTCATGCCCACCGGCCGAATCGGACATAATGAGAACCGACGGGGCGGGCGTGACGGGGGCGGCGTTCACGGCGGTATTGATGGTTGAGCTGCCGAAGGCGTCGATGGTTGAAACTAGCACGATGACCGCGGACCGCGAACCGCGAGATGCCGCAGCGCCGGTACGGCCGACCGTGCTGCACGTCTTGCCGCAGCTCAACCAGGGCGACGTCGAACGCCACTGCCTCGACATCGTGGCGGCGCTGACGCGTGCAAGCTGGGGCGTCGTCGTCGCCTCGGCGGGCGGCGCCTTCGTCCACGAGGTGCAGCGCGCCGGCGGCCTGCACGTGACGATCCCGCTCGACAGCGACGGCGTGCTGGCGATCCGCCGCAACGCGCGCCGGCTCGTCGACCTGATCCGCGAGCGCGACGTCGCTTTGATTCACGCGCACGAGCGCTCCGCGGCGTGGAGCGGCTATCACGCCGCCTTTCGCGCGGAAATCCCGTTCGTCACCAGCTTCAACAGCCCGTTCCCGCCGGCGCGCCGGCGCATGCATCGCTGGAACGCGATCATGGCGCAGGGCGCGCGCGTGATCGTGCCGTCGCGCGCGGTCGGCGACCACGTCGTCGAGACCTACGCCACCGACGCCGCCAGGATCCGCGCGATCCCGCCGGGCATCGATTCGTTCAGCTTCGACCCGCGCCGCGTCAGCGCCGAGCGGCTGATGCGCCTCACCGGCGCATGGCGGCTGCCGGACGGGCAGCCGATGATCCTGGTGCCGGGGCCGATCGACTACGGCAAGGGGCTCGCGGTCGTGCTCGACGCGGTCGGCCGGCTGGTGCGGCGCGATCTCGTCTGCATCCTCGCCGATCCCGGCCCGCGCTTTCCCGACGAGGAAAAGGCGCTCGCCCATCTCGTCGAGCGCCACGGCCTCGCCGGCGTCGTGCGCTCGGTCGCCGACGTCAAGGACGTGCCGGCGGCGCTGATGCTCGCCGACGTCGTCGTCACCGTCGCCACGGCGCCGGAGACGTTCGGCCGCGTCATCGCGGAGGCGCAGGCGATGGGCCGGCCGGTGATCGCCGCCGACCGCTTCGGCGCGCGCGACCTGATGGTCGCGGGCGAGACCGCCTGGGTCGTGCCGCCCGACGAGCCGGGCCGGCTCACCGACCAGCTGCGCGAGGTGCTGGCGCTGTCGGGCGCCGACCGCGCGGCGCTCGCCGACCGCGCCATGCCCTACGCGCGCGGGCGCTTCAGCCGCGAGAAGCTCGGCGAGGCGATCATCGCCGTCTACGAGGACGTGCTCGCCGAGGCGCGGGCGCGGCAGTAGCGGCGGCACCCCTTCATCCGCG
>JAEUKZ010000129.1 GCA_016793045.1 Alphaproteobacteria bacterium | reverse complement strand
ACGCTCGATCTCGCCGCGCGCGGCGTCAAGGTCGTCGGCGCCATCCCGCAAGGCCTGCCAGGTCTCACCCTGCCCGCCGTCGACTCCGCGCTATGGGCCGACCTGCTGCCGGCAGCCTTGCTGATCAGCCTCGTCGGCTTCGTCGAATCGATCTCGGTCGCCCAGACCCTCGCCGCCAAGCGGCGTCAGCGGATCGATCCCGACAGCGAGCTGATCGGCCTCGGAACCGCCAATCTCGCGGCCGGATTCAGCGGCGGCTATCCGGTGACCGGCGGCTTCGCGCGCTCCGTGGTCAATTTCGACGCCGGCGCCGAAACGCCGATGGCCGGCGTCTTCACCGCGCTCGGCATCGGCCTGACCGCGGTGCTGTTGACCCCGCTGTTCGCGCAACTTCCGCAGGCGACACTGGCGGCGACGATCATCGTTGCGGTGCTCTCGCTCGTCGACCTCGGCAGCCTGAAGCGGACCTTCGCCTATTCGAAGAGCGACTTCCTCGCCACCGCCGCGACGATGCTCGGCGTCCTGCTGGTCGGCGTCGAGGCCGGCATCGTCGCTGGCGTGGCACTGTCCATCCTGCTCTACCTCTGGCGCACCAGCCGCCCGCATGTCGCGGTCGTCGGCCAGGTGCCCGGCACCGAGCACTTCCGCAACGTCCTGCGCCACGAGGTGATCGTCAGCGACACGGTCGTGTCGGTCCGCGTCGACGAGAGCCTCTACTTCGCGAACGCCCGTCACCTCGAGGATCGCATCTACGACATCGTCGCGGCACGGCCGGGGCTCGCCCACGTCGTGCTGATATGTTCGGCCGTGAACTTCATCGACGCCAGTGCACTGGAGAGCCTGGAGGCGCTGGCGGACCGTCTCCGCACGGCCGGCGTCACCTTGCATCTTTCCGAGGTCAAGGGGCCGGTCATGGACCGTCTGCAGCGGTCCGACTTCCTCGCCCATCTGACCGGCCGCGTCTTCCTCAGCCAGTTCGAGGCGATGCAGACGCTAGACCCCGAGACCACGCGACGGGCCGGCCAGGTCCACGATCGCGCGCACGCGCCAACGCTTCAGACGGCAAACGGAGAATGACCATGACGACAGCGCAGACCGTCCAGCCCGAGGTGAAGGGCTTCTTCGATCCCGCGACCTTCACGATCAGCTACGTCGTGTCGGACCCGCGCACGCGGCGCGCGGCGATCATCGATTCCGTGCTCGACTATGATCCCAAGTCGGGGCGCACGCGCACCGCATCGGCCGACGCGATCATCGCGCATGTCAAGGAAGCGGGTCTCGCCGTCGACTGGCACCTCGAGACCCATGCGCATGCGGACCACCTCTCCGCGGCGCCCTATCTCAAGCAGGCGCTCGGCGGCCGGATCGCGATCGGCGAGCACATCACGACCGTCCAGCGCACCTTCAAGACGGTCTTCAACGCCGAGCCGGGCTTCGCCACCGACGGGCGCCAGTTCGACGCGCTGCTCAAGGACGGCGAGACCTTCGCCATCGGCGAGTTCCGGGCGCGCGTCATGCACACGCCCGGCCACACGCCGGCCTGCGTCACCTACGTGGTCGGCGACAGCGCCTTCGTCGGCGACACGCTGTTCATGCCCGACTACGGCACCGCGCGCTGCGACTTTCCCGGCGGCGACGCGCGCGTGCTCTACGCCTCGATCCGCAAGGTCCTGGCGCTGCCGGCCGACACGAAGCTCTATATGTGCCACGACTACCAGCCCGGCGGCCGTGCGCCGGCCTGGCAGACCACGGTCGCGGAAGAGCGCGCGAGCAATCTCCACGTCCGCGACGGCGTGAGCGAGGACGCCTTCGTGGCGATGCGCACGGCGCGCGACAAGACCCTCGACATGCCCGTGCTGATCCTGCCGTCGGTGCAGGTCAACATGCGGGCCGGCGCGTTTCCGCCGCCGGAGGACAACGGCATCAGATACCTGAAGATCCCGCTCAACGCGCTCTGACGGACGACGACGGCGGGGCTTCATGACCGGGCGCAGTCCTGCTACGGTTTAGAGCCATTCCAAATGCTGGCCGGTGGGCGGCCACGGCATTCAAACGGAGACGTCGTCATGAATCGTCGGACATTCCTGGCCGGCTCGGCCGGCGCAGGCGCGCTGGCGCTCGGCGGGGCCTATGCGCTGGCGCAGCACCAGGGTCACGGCCCCGCCCTGCCGGCAGCGCCGCCGTCGCCGGAACCCTATGCGCGGCTCCAGGGCGGCGTGCCGCATCACCTGACGCCGGACCAGACGGCGCAGCGATTCACCGAGAGCCCGGCGCCGCCGGGGCCGGCCGGCCGCTGGGTCCCGCGCGCGGCCCTCCCCATCCCGCGCAGCGAGATGGCGTGGGCGACCGCCTGGGCCGGGCGGATGCATGTCGTCGGCGGTTATGGTGAGGGCCGCGTCGATCGCGGCTATCACCACAT
>JAEUKZ010000087.1 GCA_016793045.1 Alphaproteobacteria bacterium | reverse complement strand
GAATTCGCCCGAGAGCAGGGCCGCGAGCGCGACCAGGATGAAGGCTGGCCCGAGCAGCGGCCCGGTCAGCCGTTGATGAAGCTCCGAGACGAGCGCGGGCATGTTGGCACGATCGCGCTCATCCGCGCCCGCGTTGAGCAGCTCATGCAGATACCGTTCGGGCGGCGCCCGATAGACCGACGCCGCCGCGGCAACCTGTGGGCGGGGGATGTCCATCGTGTTGCGTTCGAACTGGAGGATCTGCAGGCGCGAATGATCACGGTCCATCTGCTGGCGCGTTCCGTTGATGAGCACGATCCTGGGCCCACCATCCGCGGTACCGATCAGGCCTCTGTCGGCCAAGATGGTGATCGCACCCTCCGGGTCTCGGGCGTCGTGGATGAACACGCCGCGCATCTCGCCGTTTGGTTCGCGGCCGCGGATAAAGACCGTGATTCCGGGCGCGACGTTGTTGAACGTGCCTTCCTGTATCAGGAGTATGGCCGCATCTCGGCTGAACCCCTGCTGCATCGCACGGAATTCCCGGACCGAGGCCGGCAGGATGTAGAGCGACATCGCATAGCCGACCACGACGACGGCCAAGCCGGTGAGCAGCGCGGGATAGGCAAGTTGCCAGGGGCCGCGGCCCACCGCACGCATGACCGTAAGCTCACTGTCGGTGATCAGCCGGCTGTAGACGATCATGACCGCAATCGTTGCGCCGATCGGCAGCGTCATTGCGAAGAACGTCGGCAGCAGAAGCGACGTGAAATAGATGAATGCCGCGATGCTCAGGCCGTCATTCACGATCATCGAGATCATGCGCAGCGACTGCGACACCCAGATTGCTCCGGTCAGGACGAGTGTAGCGGCGACGACCGTCGCGAGCGCCTGGCGCAGGATGTACCAATTGATGGCGCGCATGCCCTCACCGAAGGAACCCGATAGGGGCCGGCATAGGACCGGCCGACCATCGTGTCAATCGCGCAATCGGCGCAGGGCGGGCCCGGCCACGCCGCAACCGTCGGCGCAATCCTGAAAAAGTCAGGCGCGGCGGTGGGTTAGCGTATCCCTCCTGGAGAGAACATAAAGTAAACATCGCGATTCTTGTGGTTCTCTTTGATCGCGGATCGGATAGAGTGCGCTGCAATTGCCGTCATTCGGGGGACGGAAGGCGGCTCGTCAGGCATTTAACCAAGGCGAACAAGAAGATGCTCAAGATTGGATTTTCGAAGCCGGAGCCGGCCAACACGGGCACGCTGGTGGTAGCGGTGCTCGACGATCGCAGATTGACCCCGGCGGCCCAGGCCCTGGACAAGAAGACGGGCGGGGTGGTTACCCGTGCGATGTCGACCAGCCGGTTCAAAGGCCGCAAGGAAGAGACCCTGGAGATCCTGGCGGTCAAGGGTATCCCGGTCGCGCGGATCATGCTGCTCGGCTTCGGCAAGCCCGAGCAACTCGACGCGCTGCGCCTTCAGGGTATCGGCGGCGCCCTGGTCGCCGCACTGAACCGCTCCGGCGAAGCAGTGGGGCACCTCCAGATCGAGACGCTGACCGGCGCGCCCTTGGCAGCGCCTGACATGGCGGCGCACATCGCCTATGGCGCACGGCTGCGCGCGTATCGTTTCGACAAGTACCGCACGCGCGAGAAGGAAGAGCAGAAGCCCTCGCTCAAGGCTCTCAATCTGCTCGTCACCGACGTCGCCGCGGCGCGCAAGTCCTTCGCGCCCCTCGACCGCGTCGCGGATGCGATCTATCTGGCGCGCGACATCATCTCGGAGCCGCCGAACGTCATCTATCCGGAATCGCTGGCGGAGCGCTGCAAGCGGCTGACCGCATTCGGAATCAAGGTCGAGGTGCTCGACGAAAAGCAGATGGCCAAGCTCGGCATGGGGGCGCTCCTCGGCGTCGCCCAGGGCAGCGTGAAGGCACCGCGCATGGTCGTGATGCGCTGGGATGGCGCGCCGCGTGCGAAGGACAAGCGGCCGATCGCGTTCTGCGGTAAGGGCGTCACATTCGACACCGGCGGCATTTCGATCAAGCCTGCGGCGGGTATGGAGGACATGAAGTGGGACATGGCCGGCGCCGGCGCCGTGATCGGCGTCATGCAGGCGCTGGCCGCCCGGCGTGCCAAGGTCAATGCCGTCGGCGTGGTCGGCTTGGTTGAGAACATGCCCGACGGCAATGCCCAACGGCCGTCGGACATCGTCAAGTCGATGTCGGGCCGTACGATCGAAGTGCTCAATACCGACGCCGAAGGGCGGCTGGTTCTTGCCGACGTGTGCTGGTACACGCAGGATCGCTTCAAGCCGAAGGCGATGATCGACCTCGCGACGCTGACCGGTGCGATCATCGTGGCCCTCGGCCACGAGTATGCCGGCGTGTTCTCGAACAACGACGACCTCTCCAGCCGCCTGATCGCGGCGGGCGCGACCACGGGCGAGCAACTCTGGCGCTTCCCGCTCGGCGAGGCGTTCGATCGCGACATCGATTCCGACGCTGCGGACGTGAAGAATATCGGCTCGAACCGCGCGGCGGGCTCGATCATCGGCGCTCAGTTCATCCATCGCTTCGTCAACGACGTGCCGTGGGCGCATCTCGACATCGCCGGCGTCGCCTGGAGCAAGAAGGATTCGGCGATCACGCCGAAGGGCGCCACCGCATTCGGCGTTCGCCTGCTCGATCGTCTGGTGGCGGCGCACTACGAAGAGGAGTAAGGCGCTGGCCCAGGTCCGCTTCTACCACCTGCGCACCGCGACACTCGAACGGACGCTGCCGAAGCTCCTGGAGAAGGTTCTCGGCCTCGGCGAGCGTGCGGTCGTCGTGGCGCCGGCGGAACGGATCGATTCGCTCGACGCGGCGCTGTGGACCTATGATGACCGGGGCTTCCTGCCGCACGGCAGCGCGAAGGACGGCCAGCCGGCGCATCAGCCGATCTGGTTGACGGATCACGTCGAGAACCCCAACGGCGCCGGCGCGCTGGTCGTCACGGAAGGGCGCGCGCCGATCGACCTGTCGGCCTGGAAGATGGCGATCGACTTCATCGACGGCGGCGACGATGCCGCGGTCCAGGCCGCCCGCGGCCGCTGGCGGGCTTACCAGCAGGCCGGCCACGAGCTGACCTATTGGACGCAAGGACCCGAGGGCGGTTGGACCAAGACGGCGTGATGCCGGCGGCGGGGAGTTGCCCGCGGGCCGGCGAGCCGCTATAAGCCGCGGCCATTCGACAGACCCAAGAACGGAACCCCGAGACATGGCCACCGAACGCACGCTTTCGATCATCAAGCCCGACGCCACGCGCCGCAATCTGACCGGCGCGATCGTCGATCGTTTCGAGAAGGGCGGGCTGCGTGTCGTCGCCCAGAAGCGCATGTGGCTGTCGCGCGCCCAGGCGGAGAAGTTTTACGCCGTGCACAAGGCACGGCCGTTCTTCGACAGCCTGTGCACGTTCATGTGCTCTGGCCCGGTGGTCGTGCAGGTTCTCGAAGGAGAAAACGCGATCCAGCGCAATCGCGACATCATGGGTGCCACCAATCCGGCAAACGCCGCGGCCGGCACGATCCGCAAGGACTTCGCCGAGTCGATCGAAGCCAATTCGGTACACGGCTCCGACGCACCCGAGACCGCCAAGGACGAGATCGCGTTCTTCTTCAGCGGGCTCGAGCTGGTCGGCTGATCGCCCCCGCAGCGTTTCGGCGGACGGCGTCGGCTGCGGCCGGCGCCGTTCTTCATTTCAGGCGGCGATAAGCTCGAAGCGATCGACGTCAACCAGGCCGCGGTCGGTGATCTTGAGATGCGGGATCACCGGCAGGGCCAGGAACGCGAGCTGGAGGAACGGCTCCGGCAGGCGGCAGCCCATTGCGCGCACGGCCGCTCGGAGGCCCTTCAGGCCCTGTTCGACGGTCTCGAACGTACCCGGGTTCATCAACCCGGCAACCGGCAGCGGCAATTCTGCGCGCACGCTGCCGCCAGCGGCCGCGACGAAGCCGCCCTGCAGCTCGATCAGACGGTTGACCGCGATCGCCATGTCGGAATCGTTGGTGCCGACGACGCAGACATTGTGGCTGTCATGGCCGACCGACGAGGCGAGGGCGCCGTGTTGCAGGCCCATGCCTCTAACGAAGCCGCGCCCGACGTTGCGGTTGATTCCATGGCGCGACAGCACCGCGATTTTCAGAACGTCCGAGGCCGTGTCGGCGACGCAATGCCCGCCGCGCACGGCGATCGTCACGTCGAGGCGCGACGTCACGATGCTGCCTGATGCAACGCCGATGACGGGCATCGTGGCGGCGCTGGCGGGAACCGCAAACGTGTCGCTGCCGACGCGGTCGAGCTTGACCGAGTTGAGCCCGACAGGTGCCACGCGGCGCCGGCCGGCAAAGGTCGCGTCGTCGACGACGCAGCCATCCTTGATGACGCTTGCCACGGCGCAGCTCTCGAGATCGTTCAGCAGCACGAGATCGGCGCGATAGCCCGGCGCGATCAGTCCGCGATCGGTCAGCCCGAAGCCGCGCGCCGCGGACCAGGTCGCCGCCCGATAGACGTGCGCCGCCGGGGCGCCGCGCGCGATCGCCCGGCGGATGAGGTGGTCGAGATGGCCTTCCTCGGCGATGTCGAGCGGGTTGCGATCGTCCGTGCAGAAGCCGAAGAACGGCGACGTCGTCTCGTTCACCAGCGGCGCCAGCGCGTGCACATCCTTGGAGACGCTGCCGTCGCGAATCAGCACTTGCATGCCCTTGCGAAGCTTCTCGAGCGCCTCGTCCGGCGCGGTCGTCTCATGGCAGTTGCGCACACCGCACGCAAGATAGGCGTTGAGTTCGCGGCCGCGCATCAGCGGGCTGTGGCCGTCGATGTGTCGGCCGTCGAAGGCGACGAGCTTGTCGAGGACTTCGGGGTCCTTGGCGAACAGCCCGGGGAAGTTCATCAGCTCGGCAAGGCCGCGCACGCGGACATGATCGCGGTAGCGCGCGAGATCGGCCGCGGTGAGCCGCGCCCCGGCAGTCTCGAGATTGGTCGCGGGCACGCACGACGAAAGCTGGACGTAGAGGTCGAGCGCAGTCGCCTCGGCGCTTTCGAGGAAGTACCGCAGGCCCGTTTCGCCCAGCACGTTGCAGATCTCGTGCGGATCGCAGATCGCGGTGGTGGTGCCGCGCGGCAGAACGCAGCGGTCGAATTCGGCCGGCGTGACCAGTGTCGACTCGCAATGGACGTGGGTGTCGATGAAGCCCGGCACGGCGATCAATCCGTGCCCGTCGACCTCCCGTGCGCCGCTGTAGGCATCGTAGGTCCCGACGATCCGGTCGCCGCCGATCGCGATGTCGCCTTCGGCAGTCTCGCCCGTCACGACGTTCAGCCAGCGCACGTTCTTGATCACCAGATCGGCCGGAATCCGCCCGAGGCCCTGGTCGATGATCCGCTCGTAGTCCGCTCGCGTTCGCGCCATCGTCGTTCCGCCGTCCGCCGTCAGGCTGAAAGGATGTGCCCGCAGGCGCCGCCGGGCAAGTCCGACGTGGATGTCGATCTCAGCGCAGGAAGCGCCTCTCGTCGCGCTTCATTGCGGGAACGCCCTGCACCTCGAACACCGTTTCGACCGAGGGAATGCGCGCATCGACCCCTGCGGCGCCGCGTTCGCGGCGGATCTGCCCGAAGGTCTCGCGCAGCGCGCCGACGATCGCGCGCACGCCGTGATTGCCGTAGATGACGAGGCGGACCGTCCTGAGCGCCTGGATCGCCGCCTCGTCGAGCTGCGGATACGCGGTCGGAACGATTGCAAGCGGGATGTCCCGATCCCACGCCCGCGCGAAGGCAACGATCTCGTCGGGCGTCTTCTGTTTGGAATGCACGAGCACGGCGTCGGCTCCGGCGGCAACATAGGCGTGCGCGCGCGCCATCGCCTCGCCGTGACCGAGTCCGGCGATCAGCGCTTCCGTGCGTGCGACGACGACGAAATCCGCATCGCGCCGTGCGCTCCGCGCGGCCTCGATCTTGCCCTGGAACTCTGAGGTCGAGACCAGATCCTGCCGGCCCCCGGCCAGCAGGCTCGTGTCCTTCGGGAAATGCTTGTCTTCGATTACGACCGCCGCGGCGCCGGCGGCCTCGTACTGGCGGACGGCATGGATGACGTTGATCGCGTTCCCAAAGCCGGTGTCGATGTCGGCGACGACCGGCGCGTCGACCGCGGCAGCCATGGCGCGGGTGATCTCGAGATGCTGCGTCATCGACACGATGCTGGCGTCAGGAACGCCCATCGCGGCCGAGAGTTCGAAGCCGCTCGCCCAGATGCCGTCGAAGCCGGCCTCGACGGCGAGCATCGCGCCGAGTGGGTTGTGGGCGCCGATGATGTGGGTGAGGGGGCGTTCGCGCAGCGCCGCGCGCAGGCGGGTGGTCGGTCGCATCGGGGATCTCGCGGATTTGGCGGTCGCTCAACGCAAACAGGGCGACGGATCGCTCCGTCGCCCTGCGGTCATGCTTGCCGTCGTCGGCCAGGCTTCAGTGTGCGCCGACCGGGATCGGTGGCGGATTGCCGCCGGTCAGGAACATCGCCATGAAGACGAGGACGACCACGCAACCGATCGCCACCCACTTGGAAAGCTTCAGGAATGCGTCCCAAGCCTCGACGCTCTGGTGCATGTCGAACTTGTCGCGGGATTCGCCACCGGTTGCTGCCATCGGTCCTCCGAAGAGCTCGTTGACCGGCTTATAGCGCGCCGGCGGGGCGCAGGCCAAGAGCTTCGTCCGGGCACATCAGCAGCCCTTCGGGCGACGTCGATCCCGCGGTCCGAACGCGATTGCCGTCGATCCGGATCGATCCGGATGCAACGAGCGCCAGGGCACGGGGATAGGCGCGGTGCTCGGCCGCGAGGATGCGTGCGGACAGGCTTTCCTCGTCGTCGTCCGGCAGCACGGGGACCGCCGCCTGCAGAATGATCGGGCCATCATCCACGCCCTCGCGGACGAAATGAACGGTGCAGCCGGCGATCGTCACGCCGGCCTCGAGCGTCCGGCGGTGGATGTCGAGCCCGGGAAAGGCCGGGAGCAGTGCGGGGTGGATATTGACCAGCCGGTCGCGCCAGCGGCTGACGAACCACGGCGTGAGCAGACGCATGAAGCCGGCAAGGCAAACCAGCTCGCAGCCGGCGGCGACGAGACGGCTGTGGACCGCCGCCTCGAAGGATTCGCGGTCGGGATGCTCGCGATGCGGCACCACCGCCGTGGCGATTCCGGCCTCCGCCGCGCGGCCAAGCCCGCCCGCATCGGCCCGATTGGAAAGGACAAGGACGATCTCCGCCGGATAGTCGGGCTGGCGGCATGCGTCGATCAGCGCCGCGAGGTTGCTGCCGCGGCCCGAGATGAGAACGCCGACGCGGCGCTTCGTCATTGCGCGCGCAAGCCCCAGTTCGAAAGATTGGCGACCGTGCAGCCCGGCGCGTCGGGCGTCGCGCGCTTCACCACTCGGCCGATGCGGTGCACCGTCTCGCCCGCCGAGGTCAGCATCTGGCTTGCCTTGTCGGCGCGGTCCGCGGCGACGATGACGACCATGCCGATGCCGCAGTTGAACACCCGCACCATTTCCTCCGGCGCAACCGCGCCGGCGGTGGCGAGCCAGCGGAAGACCGGCGGAAGGTTCCACGACCGCGCGTCGAGTTCGACCGCCGCATCGTCGGGGACGACTCGCGGGACGTTCTCGACGAGCCCGCCGCCGGTGATGTGGGCCATCGCCTTGGCGATGCCTGCGCGCGCCAGCGCCAGGCACGGCTTGACGTAGATCCGCGTCGGCCGCAGCAGCGCCTGCCCCAGCGAGACGGAGGTTTCGAACGGGGCCGGCGACGCCCAGGTGATCTGCTGCCGGGCCTGCTCCTCGACGACCCGCCGGACCAGCGAGAAGCCGTTCGAATGCACGCCCGACGAAGCCAGCCCGAGCACGACGTCGCCCGGCGCGACGTCGCGTCCATCGACGATGCGGCCGCGTTCGACCGCGCCGACGGCGAACCCGGCAAGGTCATAGTCGCCGGCCGCGTACATGCCTGGCATTTCCGCGGTTTCGCCGCCGATCAGGGCGCAGCCAGCCTCGGCGCAGCCCTGCGCGATCCCGGCGACGATCGTCCGCGCGGCGGCGACGTCGAGCTTGCCCGTGGCGAAGTAGTCGAGGAAGAACAGCGGCTCGGCGCCCTGAACGACGAGATCGTTGACGCACATTGCGACCAGATCGATGCCGACGTCGTCGTGGCGGTTGGCGGCGATCGCGACTTTCAGCTTGGTGCCGACGCCGTCGGTCGTCGCGACCAGGATGGGATCGACGAACCCCGCCGCCTTGGGATCGAAGAGCGCGCCGAAGCCGCCAAGGGCTGCGTCGGCCCCCGGGCGGCGGGTCGCCTTGGCGAGCGGCTTGATCGCCTCGACCAGAGCATCGCCCGCATCGATATCGACCCCGGATTCCCGGTAGCGGCTGCTGGTCATGGCGACTCCGTGACAGATCGGCTATATCGGCGGGGGCGAACATACTCAATGCCGAACGGTTTGCAATGACAGGGCGGAGACACGCGGGGATGCAGGCGATAGCCGTCGAGACGCGGGGGCGGGCGGCTTCGCGGCGGGCCATTCTCGCGTGGGCGCCGCCGCTGTGAGCGTCCTGCCCAATCTGTTGTCCTGGTTGCGACTTCTGGCCGCGCCGGCCGTCGTGTGGCTGCTGCTCGATCGGCACTTCACCCCGGCCTTCTGGCTGTTCCTGGTGGCCGGCCTCAGCGACCTCGCCGATGGCTGGCTGGCGAAGCGCCTGAATGCTCACACGGAGTTCGGCGCAAGGCTCGATCCGGTCGCGGACAAGGCGCTCGTCGGCGCGGTGTACTTCGCGCTCGGCTGGATAGGCCTGATCCCGCTCTGGCTCGTCGTCATGGTCGTGGCACGCGACATCGCGATCGTTGTCGGCGTCGGCGTCCTCCTCGCGTCGCGGCGCCCGCTCAAGGCGCGGCCTCTGACGATCAGCAAGGTCAATACCGGCCTGCAGCTCGCTCTCGTCGTCGTCGTGCTCGCACGGGCTGCGCTTGACGGTTCCGACGGGGGCGTCCTGTCGCTGATCGTCGCCGTCCTCGTCGTCGCTGCAGCGGGGACGACCGCGCTCTCGTGGTGGGCCTACGCGATGGAATGGTCCCGTATCATGGCGACGCGGGCGGAGCAGGCTCGATGACCCCCGAAAGCCGGCGCGCCTGGCTATGGGGAGGCGTGCTGGCGGCGCTGCTCATCCTGCTCTGGCTCGCCTGGCCGATCCTGACGCCGTTCCTCGCCGCGGTGGTCATCGCCTATCTGCTCGACCCGCTGGTCACGCGGATAGAGCGCCTGGGGGCTGGCCGCACGTCAGCCACGGCGCTGGTCACGATCGCGTTCGCGCTGCTGACAATCCTCGCCCTGGCCATCGTCGTGCCGCTCGTGGTCCGGCAGATTCCCGGTCTGATCGAGTTCGCGGCGGGCGCGATCGCCCATGTCGTCGATCGCGTGCGGCCCATCTTCGACCGGCTGATCGACCGGGCCGGCGGTGAAGGTCTCGGTCCGCTGGGGCAGATTCCCGGCGGCGCGGATGTGGCCGGTCAGGCCGTGCGATGGTTCGCCGCCGTGGCCGCCGGGCTCGTGAGCGGCGGCATCGCGCTGGTCAATGTCCTGTCGCTGATCTTCGTGACGCCGGTCGTCGTGTTCTATCTGCTGCGCGACTGGTGGCGGATCATGGCGCAGATCGAATCCTGGCTGCCGCGCGATCATGCAGCGACGATCGTCGGCCTCGTTCGCGAAATGGACGAGCGTATGGCGGGCTTCCTGCGCGGTCAGGGGCTCGTCTGCCTTTTCCTGGGCGTGTTCTATGCGGTCGGCCTAGCGGCGACCGGTCTGCGCTACGGGATTCTCGTCGGGATGCTGAGCGGCTTGGTGACGTTCATTCCCTATGTCGGCGTGTTGCTCGGCGCTGCGACCGGCATTTCCATGGCATTTTTCCAGTTCTCGGACTGGTGGCAGATCGGCGCGGTGATCGCGGTCTTCGCGATCGGCCAGTTCCTCGAAGGCAATTTCGTCAGCCCGAAGCTGGTCGGTGAGCGGGTCGGGCTTCATCCGGTCTGGGTGATGGTCGCGTTGCTGGTCGGCGGTGTCGTCGGCGGTCTGGTCGGAGTCATGCTGGCAGTCCCCGCGGCTGCAGCAATCGGCGTGCTTGCCCGCTTCATGCTCGGACGCTACCTCGCAAGCCCGCTCTATCGCGGCCGGGGTGGCGAGAGCGCCTGACGGTGCGCCAGCTCATTCTTTCGCTCGGCCACCGGCCGGCGCATGGCGCGGCGGACTTCATTGTCGGAGCCTCCAATCGCGAGGCGATGGCCTGGATAGACCGCTGGCCCGAATGGCCTTCGGGCGGCCTCGTGCTTGTCGGGCCGCCGGCATCGGGCAAGTCGCATCTCGTCGCTGTCTGGCAGGCGCGGAGCCATGCCGCGGTCGTCGCGGCAGCCGCGCTGGCTGACTCGCCGGACCTTGTGGCGCTCGCCCGGCGTGGCGCCGTCGCGGTCGAGGATGCCGACCGCGGGGTCGACGAGCGTGCGCTGCTGCATCTCTACAATCTCATGCGCGAGCACCGCGGTCATGTCTTGTTGACGGCGCGCAGCGCTCCGGCGCGCTGGCGGCTTGCGTTGCCCGACCTCCGGTCGCGAATGGCCACCCTGCCGGTTGCCGTGCTGGCGCCGCCGGACGACGACGTACTGGCTACGCTGATCGTCAAGCTGTTCGCGGATCGTCAGGTGCGGGTGGAACCCGACCTGGTCGCCTATTTGGTGGCACGGCTCGACCGGTCGTTCGCGGTCGCTGCCGATGCCGTCGCGACGCTCGATGCCGCCGCTCTGGCGCAAGGCCGCGCGGTAACGATCCCGCTTGTGAAGTCTGTCCTCGGGCCGAGCATGACGGATAAATGACAGAAATATGACTGTGGACAGGCTCTGCCGGCATTTGCCATTCATGTCGCCGCCCGTCCGCGCGCGAGCATGGCCTCTGTTGAGCTAAAATGTTAGATGTGGCGTCTAACTAGCTGATGGAGACTGATTTTGCGAGCGTGTCCGGCGGCAAGTGAGCCGGTTCATGGACGATCGCGACGCGCCCACCGAGATCGAGTTGACGCTTCGCCTTTCGCCGGAGGCGGCTGAACGCCTGAAGCGGCACAGGGGGCTGGCACGTTGGCGCAATGGCAGGTCATTGAGTCGCCGGCTCGTCGCAACCTACTACGACACCCCCGAACTTGCGCTGCGCGGTCATCAGATCGCGCTCCGCGTGCGCAAGATCGGAGCCCGCCACATCCAAACGGTCAAGCAGGCGCCGAATGCCGAGGCGGGCCTGCTTCGGCGCCTTGAGGACGAGATCGCCGTGCCAGGGCAGGCGCCGGACGTGCACCTGGTCACTCAGAAAAAGCTGCGACGACTGCTTGCCGCGCCGGGCATCGCGCCACATCTGCGGCCGACCTTCGTGACGGATTTCCGCCGGCTGACCGTGCCGCTCGAGGTGGGTGATTCGCTCGTCGAGATGGCGGTCGATCGCGGCGAGATTAGCGCCGACGGCAGCGTGCGGCCGATCTGCGAGGTTGAGCTGGAGCTCAAGCACGGCCGCGTCGGCGCATTGTACGAGGTCGCGCGGGCACTTGCCGAGGTCGTTCCGGTGGCGATCGAGCCGCTCAGCAAGGCCGAGCGCGGCTACGGGCTGATCACCGGCGAACGCCCTCAGCCGCGCCGCGCCGAGCCGTTGGACCTCGACCGGGAGTGTACGATCGGCGATGCGTTTGAGCTGATCGGCCGGAACTGCCTGATGCAGTTGCGCGCGAACGTCGCCAGTGCGCAGGCCGCGGTGACGCCGGAAGGCGTTCATCAGCTGCGGGTATCCATCCGGCGGCTGCGTTCGGCGCTGCACGCCTTCCGGAAACTTCTGCCGGACGAGGAGCGGCGCCGGGTCGTGGCCATGGTCCGCTGGATCATGCAGGTTTGCGCACCGGCCCGGGCATGGGACGTCTTCGTTGCCGAATGTCTCGATCCGCTGCGTGAGCATCTGCCCGAGGACGCGCCGCATGACGCGTTGCAGGGCTTCACGGCGGATGTCGAGCAGATGCAGGCCGACGCCCACGCCCGCGTCGAGGCCCTGCTCGCGGACCCGCGTTTCACGGCATCCTGCCTCGAGCTCGAATCCTGGTGGGAATCGGGGACCGCCCGGTCGATGCTGGGCGGTGCGGCGGACCTGCCGCTTCTGCCCTTCGCCCGCGACACCATACGCGCTTTGGCCCGTCGCCTACACACCGAGGCCGAGGCGATGGCCGAGCGGGGCGCCGAGGAGCTGCACGATGTGCGGATCCGGGCCAAGAAGCTGCGCTATACGGCGGAATTCCTGCGCAGCCTGTTCCGGCGCAAGGCCGCCAAGGCCTATCTCGGCGCGCTCGCGGACCTCCAGGACAGGCTGGGCTCGATCAACGATGCGATCACGGCCCGCACGCTGCTCGACGACCTGGAACGGGTCCGCCCGCCCGCGGACGCCGAGGACCGCGCGCGCGCACGGGCCTTGATCGCAGGCTGGGCATCCGCCCGGATCGCCGAGGATTTGCGGGCCGTTCCGGGGCTTTGGGAGGCATTTGCCGCGCTCAAGCCGTTCTGGCGCTGAGCCCCGGTTTTCCTTGATAATTCGAGTGGAAGGGGCTACATAGCGCGCCCCAAGGGGCCAATCGTGGCCGCTTGTCAACCCTCACGCGGGATCGCGGCCATCGGCGCCATATGCCGGCGGTCGTTCCGGTGTCCGGGATTTCCCCGGATGCAATCTCCCGCGGCGGCTCAACCGGAGAAGGATTTCCGCCTATGGCGATGCCGACGTTTACCATGCGCCAGCTTCTGGAAGCCGGCGTGCATTTCGGACACCAGACCCGTCGCTGGAACCCGAAGATGGCGCCGTTCCTGTTCGGCGCGCGCAACAACGTGCACATCATCGATTTGCAGCAGACCGTGCCGATGCTCTATCAGGCGCTCGAAGCGGCCCGGGAGGTCGTGTCGAATGGCGGCCGCGTGCTGTTCGTCGGGACCAAGCGCCAGGCGCAGGACCCGGTGGCTGCCGCTGCCAGGCGCTGCGGCCAGTACTTCGTCAACCACCGCTGGCTTGGCGGCATGCTGACGAACTGGAAGACGATCTCGAACTCGATCCGCCGCCTGCGTGACCTCGACGAGCAGGTCAACCAGCCGGACTCGCCGCTGACGAAGAAGGAACTGCTCAACCTGACCCGCGAGCGCGACAAGCTCGAGCGCGCGCTCGGCGGCATCAAGGAGATGGGCGGCCTGCCCGACCTGCTGTTCATCATCGACACGAACAAGGAGGCGATTGCGGTGGAAGAGGCGCGCCGCCTCAACATCCCCGTCGTCGCGGTTGTCGACAGCAACAGTGACCCGACCGGGATCCGCTTCCCGATTCCCGGCAACGACGATGCGCTGCGCGCGATCGAACTTTATTGCGATCTTGCCTCCGGCGCGGTGCTCGACGGCCTGCAGGCCGAGATGAAGGCGTCGGGCATCGACGTCGGCGAGGCGGCGGAACCGCCGTCGGAAGATGTCGCGATCGAAGCGGCCGCCGAGGACAAGCCCGCCGTCGATGCGCCCGCGGGCGCGGAGCCGACGGCCGCCGACGTTGCCGCCAAGGACGAAGGCGCGGCCGCCAAGGGCGAGAAGAGGCCCTCACGCCGGCGCAAGGCTGCTCCCGCAGCCTGACGCGCGGTTGAAATCCAGGGAGCGCGCGGCCCGCCGCGCCGCTCCGAACATTTCGCACGAGGATGACAGATCATGGCTGAGATCACGGCCGCGCTGGTCAAGGAACTGCGCGACAAGACCGGCGCAGGGATGATGGACTGCAAGAAGGCGTTGACCGAGACACAGGGCGACGTCGAAGGCGCGGTCGACTGGCTGCGCAAGAAGGGCCTCGCCGCCGCTGCGAAGAAGGCCGGCCGCGTCGCTGCTGAAGGCCTGGTCGGCGTGATCGCCGAGGGTGCGCGCGGCGCGGTCGTCGAGATCAACGCCGAGACCGACTTCGTCGCCCGCAACGACATGTTCCAGGATCTGGTCCGCGCTGCTGCGGCAGCTGCCCTGGCGACGGGCGGCGATGCGGAGAAGACGAAGGCCGCCGCCTATCCGGCCGGCGGGTCGATCCAGGATCGCCTGACCCATCTCGTCGCAACGATCGGCGAGAACATGAACTTCCGCCGTTCCGCCGCACTCGCGGTTCCGCACGGCGCGGTCGCCTCGTACGTGCACAACGCCGCAGCGCCCGGGCTCGGCAAGATCGGCGTGCTCGTCGCACTCGAATCGACCGGCGATGTCGCCAAGCTGCAGGCGCTCGGCAAGCAGCTCGCGATGCACGTTGCGGCGGCCAACCCGCAGGCGCTCGACATCGCCAGCATCGATCCCCAGGCGCTGGCGCGCGAGCGCGAGGTTCTGACCGACCAGGCCAAGAACGACCCGAAGAACAAGGGCAAGCCCGACAATATCCTGGCCAAGATGATCGATGGTCGGCTCAACAAGTTCTACGAGACCGCAGTGCTGCTCGAGCAGGTCTACGTCGTCGACGGCGAGAGCCGTGTGAAGCAGGTTCTCGAGAAGGCGGGCAAGGAGATCGGCGCGCCGGTCAAGCTCACGGCGTTCCTGCGCTTCGCGCTCGGCGAAGGCATCGAGCGCAAGGAAACCGACTTCGCCGCAGAAGTTGCTGCACAAGCGGGCGTCGGCGCGGCAAGATAGCGACTCGGGGCGATCGGACCGTCAGCCGGAACCTGTCGAGGAGAGCGCGCGATGACCGTGATGCAGCAAGCCGCAAAGCTGCGCTATCGTCGCGTTCTCCTCAAGGTTTCGGGCGAGGTACTGATGGGGGCGGGGGAATACGGCCTCGATCCCGAGACCGTTTCGCGCGTCGCGGCGGACATCAAGGCGGTTCGCGGCCTTGGCGTCGAGATCTGCCTCGTGATCGGAGGCGGCAACATATTTCGCGGCGTCTCCGGAGCCGCGCGCGGAATGGAGCGCGCGTCCGCGGACTACATGGGGATGCTCGCGACGGTCATCAACGCCCTGGCATTGCAAAGTGCGCTGGAGCAGATCGACGTTCACACCCGCGTCCTGTCCGCCATTCCCATGGCGGCGATCTGCGAGCCCTATATCCGCCGGCGTGCGGTTCGCCATCTGGAGAAGGGACGGGTGGTCATCTTCGCCGCCGGAACGGGCAATCCGTTCTTCACGACCGACACCGCCGCCGCGCTGAGGGCATCGGAAATGGGCTGCGATGCGCTGCTCAAGGGAACCAAGGTCGACGGCGTCTACAGCGCCGATCCGAAGCGCGACCCGAAGGCGGAGCGCTACGAGCGGCTCGGCTACCTCGAAGTCCTGTCGCGCGATCTCAAGGTCATGGATGCGTCGGCGATTTCCTTGGCGCGCGAGAATCGCATCCCGATTCTGGTATTCTCGATTCTGGAGCCCGGTGGATTCGCGGATGTAGTCAAAGGCACCGGCCGTTACACGACCGTAACCGACGAGGTGTAAGATGCCCGCGCTGGACAGCAACGAATTGCGCCGCCGGATGACCGGCGCGATGGACGCCTTCAAGAAGGAGATGGCGGGCCTGCGCACCGGCCGGGCGTCCGCGAATCTGCTCGAGCCCGTCCACGTCGAGGCCTATGGCAGCACGATGCCGCTCTCGCAACTCGGCACCGTCAACGTGCCCGAGCCGCGGCTGCTCACGGTCCAGGTCTGGGACAAGGGCATGGTCAAGGCGGTGGAGAAGGCGATCCGCGAAGCCAATCTCGGAATCAACCCGCAGGTCGACGGCCAGCTCATCCGTTGTCCGCTCCCGTCGCTGACCGAGGACCGCCGCAAGGAACTGGTGAAGATCGCGCACCGCTATGCCGAGCAGGCACGCATCGCCGTCCGCAACGTCCGTCGCGACGGCATGGAGTCGCTCAAGACCGCGGAGAAGAAGGGCGAGATCACCGAGGACGAGCATCGCAAGCGCCAGACCGAGGTCCAGTCGGTCACCGACGACTTCATCAAGAAGATCGACGAGGCGTTGGCGTCAAAAGAAAAAGACGTCATGCATGTCTGAACGTTCCGACGCACTTCCTGCGGCGGGTGCCGCGCCCGGGACGCCCGTCCACGTTGCGATCATCATGGACGGCAATGGCCGCTGGGCGAAGCAGCGCGGACTGCCGCGGGTCGCCGGCCATCGTCGGGGGGCGGAGGCCGTGCGGGCAACCGTCAAGGCGGCGGCGGAACTCGGTGTCCGGTACCTGACGCTGTTCGGTTTTTCGTCGGAGAACTGGAAGCGCCCGTTGGCGGAGATCGACGATCTCATGGGCCTGCTGCGCCACTACCTGCGCGGCGAGATCGCGGAGCTTCATCGCAACGGCGTCCGCCTGCGCGTGATTGGCGATCGCGAGCGGCTTGCCCCCGACATCGTGACGCTGATCGCGAATGCCGAGGAGATGACCGCGGCGAATGGCGGGCTCAACCTGATCATCGCTCTGAGCTATGGCGGCCGCGCCGACATCGTCGCGGCGGCGCGGCGCCTCGCGGCTGCGGCGGTCGCCGGCCGCATCGCGCCGGGCGAGATCGACGAACGTAGTTTTTCCGCCCATCTGTCCACCGCCGGCGTGCCCGATCCGGACGTGCTGATCCGCACCAGCGGCGAACAGCGCATCAGCAATTTCCTGCTGTGGCAATCGGCCTATGCCGAGATGGTCTTCCTCGACACGTTGTGGCCCGATTTCAGCAAACGTGACCTCGAGGATGCCATCACCGAGTTCCAGCGCCGCGACAGGCGATACGGCGCGGCAGGTGGCTGAGAAGCGGACCTCCGGTCTGCGAACCCGCGTCGCCTCTGCGGTCGTCATGGCCGTCGTGGCCCTGGCCGCGATCCATCTTGGGACATGGGCGTTCGGACTGTGCGTCGCCGCCGGCGCCGCGGTGTTGTGTTGGGAATGGGCGCGGCTCTGCTATGCCGGTGGACTCGCCAAGGTGCCGGGGCAGGTGCTGCTGGCGGCGATCCTGATCGCGCTCGTGCTCGCCGTCGCCGGACGCCCCGAGTTTGCGCTCGTCGCGATCCTGGTGGCGGCCGCCGTGGTGTACATTCTCGGGATGCATGGCGAGGTCGATCCCTCCTGGATGGGCGTCGGCGCGCTCTATATCGGGCTGCCGACCGTGTCGCTGGTTTGGCTGCGCAGCGGCGCGAATGGCGAGGCGATCGTGCTCTGGCTTATGCTGTCGGTGTGGGCGACGGACACCGGCGCATTCTTCGTCGGCCGTGCGATCGGCGGGCCGCGGCTGGCGCCGCGGATCTCGCCAAAGAAGACGTGGGCAGGGTTGATCGGCGCGATGGTGAGCGCGGCGGCCGTGGGTGCGGTCACCGGCGGCTTCATCGATGGGGCGCCCCGGCCGGCGCCGCTGGCCGCAGCCGGGGCGGTTCTGGCGGTGGTTGCGCAGATGGGCGATCTGGGGGAATCCTGGGTCAAGCGACGCTTCGGCACCAAGGATTCGAGCCACCTGATTCCCGGACACGGCGGGTTGTTCGATCGTGTCGATGGATTGCTGGCCGCGGCGCTTCTGGTCGCGGCGTGGCAGCTGGCGACGGACGGAGGAGGGGTATTGGCATGGCGATGACGAAGACGGCCGCGGCACCGCGTCGAGTCACCATCCTCGGTTCGACCGGTTCGGTCGGCTGCAGCACGATCGACCTGCTGATGCGCGATCCCGAGAACTTCGCGGTCGAGGCGCTGGTCGGCGGTCGCAATGTGGCGAAGCTGATCGAGCAGGCGCGCGCGGTTCGTCCGAAGCTTGCGGTCATCGCCGATGCGCAGGCCTACGGTGCGCTGAAGGATGGCCTCGCCGGCACGGGCATCGAAGCGGCGGCCGGGGATGCGGCGGTCAACGCGGCGGCGCAGCGGCCGGCGGAATGGGTGATGGCGGCGATCGTCGGCGCAGCCGGACTGGCGCCGACGCTCGAGGCGGTGCGCCGCGGCGCGATCGTGGCGCTCGCCAACAAGGAATGCCTGGTGTGCGCCGGCCACTTGTTCACCGACGAGGTCCGAAAGGCCGGCGCGACGTTGCTGCCGGTCGACTCGGAGCACAATGCGATCTTCCAGGTCTTCGACTTCGAACGTGCGGCCGGAATCGAAGCGATCATCTTGACCGCCTCGGGCGGCCCTTTCCGCGAGCATTCGCGCGCGGACATGCGCCGCGTCACGCCGGCGCAGGCGGTGCGCCATCCCAACTGGTCGATGGGCGCGAAGATCTCGATCGATTCGGCGACGATGATGAACAAGGGCCTCGAACTCATCGAGGCCTTCCATCTGTTTCCCCTGAAGGAGGAGCAGATCGAGATCATCGTTCATCCGCAGTCGGTCATCCACAGCATGGTCCGCTACGTCGACGGCTCGGTGCTGGCGCAGCTCGGCAGCCCGGACATGCGCACCCCGATCGCCTATTCGCTCGCCTGGCCTGCCCGCATGGCGGCGCCCACGCCCCGGCTCGACTTTGCGGCGCTCGGCAGGCTGACCTTCGAGCCACCCGATCCGTCCCGATTCCCGGCACTCAGGCTCGCCCGGGAAGCCTTGCGGCGGGGCGGGGCTAGCCCTACAATTCTCAATGCTGCCAACGAGATCGGGGTCGCGGCCTTCCTCAACGGTGAGATCGGCTTCCTCGATATCGTCGACGGGGTCGAGGCGACGCTCGATGCCGTCCCGGCGGTTGCACCGGCGAGCTTGGCGGAGGTCGTCGCCCTCGACGGTGAGGCGCGTGCACGGGCGCGCGAAATCGTGCGTGGTATGGCTGCGCGCGTCTGAGCGTTGTCGCTCGGCAATGATCACCGCGGCTGACGAGGACCTATGGACCTGCTGAATGGATTTGTGACCTACGTCATCCCGTTCCTGATCGTGCTCACCGTGCTGGTGTTCGTGCATGAACTCGGCCACTACTGGGTCGCGCGGCGGAACGGCGTGCGGGTCGAAGTGTTCTCGATCGGATTCGGCAACGAGCTCTTCGGCTGGACCGATCGCGCGGGCACGCGCTGGCGCTTCAGCGCCGTGCCGCTCGGCGGCTACGTGAAGATGTACGGCGATGCGGATGCAACCAGCGCGCCCGACGCGTCCGTGAAGGAGATGACGGACGAGCAGCGCGCGGTGTCTTTCCATCACAAGCGCGTCGGACAGCGCGCGGCAATCGTGGTCGCGGGACCGGCGGCGAATTTCCTGTTCGCGATCGTGGCGTTCGCGGTGATCTACGTGTTCGTCGGCCAGCCCTTCACGCCGGCGGACGTCGGCGGCGTGCTGCCGGGCAGCGCCGCCGAGCGCGCCGGAATTCAGCCGGGTGACCGGATCGTCGAGATCAACGGGGAATCGATCGAGCGCTTCGAGGACATCCTGCGGATCGTGCAGCTCAACCTCACGCAGCCGCTGGAGATCACCGTCGATCGCGACGGCCAGGAGCTGTCGATCACCGCCACGCCGACCGTCGTCGAGGAGACCGACCGCTCCGGCAACACGCATCGCTTCGCGCGGCTCGGGATCAGCAGGCCGGGGATCGAGATCCGGCAGCATCCGCCGCTCGAGGCCCTGTGGCGTGCAACGCTGGAGACCTGGACGCAGACGACCGGAACGCTCAGGGCGGTCGGCCAGATGCTGTCCGGCCGCCGGTCTTCGGACGAAGTCGGCGGCATGTTCACGATCGGTCAGCAGGCGGGCGAGGTCGTGCGCAACGGCGGCGTGATCGGCCTGGTGATTTTCATGGCCGTGCTGTCGATCAATCTCGGGCTCATCAATCTCTTTCCGGTTCCGATGCTCGACGGCGGGCATCTGGTTTTTTACGCGGCCGAGGCGGTGCGCGGTCGGCCGCTCAGTCTTCAGGCCCAGGAATATGGTTTCCGTATCGGACTGGTTTTGGTATTCAGCCTCATGCTGTTTGCGACCTGGAACGATCTGGTCCGCCTGCGGGTGGTCCAGTATCTGGTCGGTTTGGTCTCCTAGCGCGTAACTTACGGGACTCTCGGGGGATTCGGTGGCGACTGGCGAAGTGGCCTTGATCCGGCGCGGCATCATGTTGCTCGCACTTGCCGCGGCGATGCTGATGCCCTTCGAATCATCGGCACAGGCCCCGCGGCAGCGCCCCGGTGCGCCCGGTCCAGTGTTCGTGCCGACGCCGCTGCCGTCGATCACGGTGCGCGAGGTTCAGGTCGAAGGGGCACAGCGCATCGATCCCGAGACGGTGCGGTCCTATGCAGGCGTGCGGGCCGGCGATCAGATCGATTCCGACAAGGTCGATCAGGCGCTTCGCACGCTGTTCGCGACCGGACTGTTCCAGGACGTCAACGTGACGATCCAGGGTGCCAACGTCGTCATCCGCGTCGTCGAGAATCCGATCATCAATCGCATCCAGTTCGAAGGGAACCGCCGGGTCTCCGACGAAGTGCTCAACGGCGAGACCCAGCTTCGCGCCCGCCATGTCTACACGCGCACCCGCGTGCAGAACGACGTGCGCCGGATCCTCGAAGTCTACCGGCGCAGCGGCCGGTTCGCCGCCACGGTGGAGCCGAAGGTCATCCAGCTGCCGGAGAACCGCGTCGATCTGGTCTTCGAGATTCAGGAAGGCGCGACGACCGGCGTCAGCCGCATCACCTTCGTCGGCAACCAGAACTTCAGCGAAAATCGTCTCAAGGAGGCGATCCGGACCCGCGAGTCGCGGTGGTACCGCCTGCTCTCGATCGACGACAACTACGACCCCGACCGCGTCGCCTTCGACCGCGAGCTGCTCCGCCGCTTCTACCTGTCGCAGGGCTATGCGGATTTCCGCGTCGTCTCGTCGGTCGCCGAGCTGTCGCCCGACCGGACCGGCTTCTTCATCACGTTCACGGTCGAAGAAGGCGAGCGCTACAAGTTCGGCACGATCAACGTGGTGTCGCAGATCCGCACGCTCAACGCGGACGACCTGCGCGCACGGGTGATCTCGACCGAGGGCGACTGGTACAACGCCGACCAGGTCGAGGCGACCGTCAACGCCTTGACCGAAGCCGCCGGCGATCTTGGCTTTGCCTTCGTCGAGATCCGCCCGCGGGTCGAGCGCAACCGCGACGAGAAGACGATCTCGATCACCTACGAAATCCAGGAGGGGCCGCGCGTCTATGTCGACCGCATCAACATCGTCGGCAACGTGCGCACGCTCGATCGCGTCGTCCGCCGCGAAATGCGGCTCGCCGAAGGCGACGCGTTCAACACCTCCAAACTGCGACGCTCCCGCCAGCGCATCCGCAATCTCGGGTTCTTCGAGCGCGTCGAGGTCACCAACGTCCCGGCCGACGCGCCGGACCGCACGACCGTCAATGTCGAGGTGCAGGAGCGGTCGACCGGCGAGCTGTCCTTCGGCGTCGGCTTCTCGACCGCGGACGGCCTGCTCGGCGATGTGTCGGTCCGCGAGCGCAACTTCCTCGGACGCGGGCAGGACCTGCGTCTGGCCTTCACGATCGCCCAGCGGCGCCAGCAGATCGATCTCAGCTTCACCGAGCCGTATTTTCTCGATCGCAACATCGTCGCCGGCTTCGACATCTTCCGTGTCGAGCGTGATTTCAAGAACCAGAGCGACTACAAATCGCGCTCGACCGGTTTCGGCCTGCGCATGGGCTATGCGCTGACCGAGTTTCTGTCGCAGAATCTGCGCTACCGCTTGAGCTATGACGAGATCTTCGACGTCGGCACGAACGCATCGCCGATCATCGTCGCGCAGCCCGGCCAAACGCTGACGTCGCTGATCGGAACCGATCTGGTCTATGACCGCCGCGACGACAGGCTGGATCCGACCAGCGGCTACTTCATCCGGACGAGCTTCGACTTCGCCGGCGTGGGTGGCGACAGCCGATTCATCCGCACGCGTCTCGCGGGCGGATATTACTATCCATTCTGGGAGGGCTGGGTCGGCTCGGTGACGGGCGAGCTCGGATACATCCGCGGCCTCGGGCAGGACGTCCTCATTCAGAATCGCTATTTCGTCGGTGGCGACAATCTGCGCGGCTTTGCCACTTCGGGCATCGGGCCGCGCGACGCCATTTCGGGCAACGCCCTCGGCGGCAACCGCTATGCCACGACTTCGCTCGAGGTGCAGTTCCCGACGCCCGTGCCGCCGGAGTTCGGAATCCGGGGGTTGGTGTTCGCGGACGTCGGATGGCTCAATACGCTCGACGGGCAGATGGCGGGGGTCGTGGTCAACGATTCGAATGCGATCCGCCTGTCGATCGGCGCCGGCTTGAACTGGCGCTCGCCGTTCGGCCCCGTTCGAGTCAGCGTCGGTCGTGCGTTGTTGAAGGAGCCGTTCGACCGCACGGAGACGTTCCGCTTCGGCTTTGGTTCGCGTTTCTAGAAACCTCAGGATTATTCGTCATGCGCTATCGTTGGTTTTCGCGGTTAATCGTCGGCAGCGTCGTGCTGCTCGTCGGCGTCGGCCCCGCCCTTGCCCAGGCTCCGGCCACCCCGCAGGCTCAGCCGCGGACCGGCCAGCCGGAGATTCCGCTGTTCCAGGCCCCCGGCCAGCCGCAGCAGCCGGCGCAGCCGCGCCAGACGCAGCAGCAACCGCAGCAGCGCCAGCCGCCGCGCCAGCAGCAGCCGACGCCGCCGGCTCAGGTGCCGGCGCAGGTGCCGGCCCAGGCTCCCGCTCAGCCGCCTGCCCAGGCGCCTGCGCAGCCGCCCGCGCAGCCGGCCCAGGTCGAGCCCTTCGAACTGCCGCCTGCGGGGACGATGATCGTCGTCGTCGACGTCCAGCAGCTCCTTCGGGAATCGACGGCGGGCGGCTCGATCCGGACCCAGGCCGACCGTCAGCGCGTGCTGCTGCAGCAGGAAGTCCAGCAGCAGGAGAACAGCATCCGCGCGCAGCAGACCACGCTCGCCCGCGAGCAGCCGAACCTCTCGGCGGAGCAGTTCAATCAGCGCCGCCGGGCGATCGAGCAGCGTATCGGCGAACTCGAGCGCCAGGTCCAGGAGAAGCGGCGCCAGCTCGACCAGAGCTTTGGCGAAGCAATGAACCAGTTCCAGCGTTCGATGAGCGAGGTGATCGGCGAGATCGTCCAGGAGAAGCAGTATCTGATCGTGATGAACCGCGAAGCCGTAGTCGGCTTCAGCACCGTCCTCGACATCACGCCCGAGGTGATGCGGCGGCTGAATCTGCGTCTGCCGCAGGTTCCGGTGAACCTGCCGGCGCGCTGAACGCACGGACGGGGGCCGGGCAGGAAGAAGAAAGGCGACGATGATGGAAACGAATACGGAAGCACGGGCGGCCGCGCCGGCCGCAGTCGTGATCGACATCGGTCGTATCCAGCAGCTGCTCCCGCACCGCTACCCGTTCCTGATGATCGACAAGGTGGTCGACGTCGTGCCGGGTGAGACCGCGACGGGGATCAAGAACGTCACCATCAACGAGCCGTTCTTCGTCGGCCACTTTCCCCAGCGTCCGGTGATGCCCGGGGTCCTGATCATCGAATCGATGGCGCAGACGGCGGCCGTTCTCGTGATGCACACGATGGGCGCCGTGGCCGAAGGCAAGGTCGTCTACTTCATGACGATCGACAATGCGCGCTTCCGCCGCCCGGTCGTTCCGGGCGACGTGCTGCACGTACACGTCAAGAAGGAGCGCAGCCGCGGCAATGTGTGGAAGTTCCGCGGCGAGGTGAAGGTGGAAGGGGCCCTGGCCGCCGAAGCGGAATACTCGGCCATGATCGTGCTCGATTGATGGTCGATATTCATCCCACGGCCGTCGTCGACCAGCAGGCCAAGCTCGGCGCGGGTGTCCGCGTCGGCCCCTTCTGCGTCGTCGGCCCCGACGTCCAGCTTCACGACGGCGTCGAACTGATCTCGCATGTATCGGTCGTCGGTCACACGACGATCGGCGCTCAAGGCAAGGTCTATCCCTTCGCCTCGCTCGGACATCCTCCGCAGTCGCTCAAGTATCACGGCGAACCGTCCACGCTGGTCATCGGCACCAACTGCACGATCCGCGAGCACGTGACGATGAACCCCGGCACCGAAGGCGGCGGCATGGTCACTTCGGTGGGCGACAACGGACTGTTCATGGTCGGCGTCCACATCGCACATGATTGCCGCGTCGGCAGCAACGTCATCATGGCGAACAATGCGACGCTCGGCGGACACGTCCTCGTCGGCGATTTTGCCTACATCGGCGGCCTGGCTGCGGTGCATCAGTTCGTCCGCATCGGGCCGCACGCGATGATCGGCGGCCTTTCCGGGGTCGGCGACGACGTCATCCCGTACGGACTGGTCATGGGCGAGCGCGCGCGCCTGTCCGGGCTCAACGTCGTCGGCCTCAAGCGGCGCGGTTTCTCGCGCGACGACATCCACGTGCTGCGGACCGCGTATCGGCTGCTCTTCGCGCAGGAGGGCACGATGGCCGAACGTCTGGAGGACGTCGCGGCGCTGTATCGGGCCAATCGGCCGGTGATGGACGTCGTCGAGTTCATCATGGTCGACTCGACGCGTCCGATCTGCCAGCCAAGATCCGGGTATGCCGGGTAGGCTCGGCCTGATCGCAGGCGGCGGCGAGCTGCCGCGGCGACTGGTTCAGGCGTGCATCGCATCGGGAAGGCCGTGCTTCGTCGTGGCGCTGGATGGCTTTGCCGAGCGCGACGTCGCGGACGGCGTGCCGCATGCATGGGTTCGCCTCGGCGCCGTCGGCGAGGCGATCCGGCTCCTGCACGAGGCCGGTGTCGAGGAACTCTGTTTCGCCGGCAAGGTACGGCGCCCGTCGCTGCTCGAGCTGCGGCCGGACGCCAGGGCGGCAGCCTTCTTCGCCAAGGTCGGATTGCGCGCTCTCGGTGACGACGGCTTGATGAAGGCGGTCGTTGCCGGGTTCGAAGCGGAGGGCTTCCGCGTCGTCGGACCCGACGTCGTTCTGGCGGCTCTCCTCGCCAGCGAAGGGCCGCTCGGCAGCATCGGGCCCGATGCGACCGCTCAGGCGGATATCGCCCGGGGCGTAGCGGTGGTCAGGGCGCTTGGTGCCCTCGACGTCGGCCAGGCCGCAGTCGTCCAGCAGGGCATGGTTCTGGCGGTCGAGGCGATCGAGCACACCGATGCGCTGCTGGCACGCAGCGGATCGCTGCGCCGCGAGGGACCCGGCGGCGTCCTGGTCAAGTGCGCGAAGCCGGGGCAGGAGCGGCGCGCCGACCTGCCGACGATCGGGCCGAATACAGTGACCCTTGCCCATGCGGCAGGGCTCCGCGGAATCGCCATCGAAGCCGGCGCGACGCTGATCGTCGATCGCCAGGCGGTTGCCGCAGAAGCCGATCGCCTCGGGCTGTTCGTGATCGCCGTGCCGGTGCCGCCGTGACCGGCGGACCGGCGCATCCGCTCAAGATCTTCGTGGTCGCGGGAGAGCCCTCCGGCGACGTGCTGGGTGCGAAGCTGATGGCGGCGTTGCGCGACATTGCCGGCGAGGGCGTCACGTTCAGCGGCGTCGGCGGCGAGCGTATGACCGCGGCGGGCCTGCGCAGCCTGTTTCCGCTCGAAGACATCGCGGTTATGGGCTTTCTCCAGGTCGTGCCGAAGCTGCCGCGCATTCTCAGCCGCATCCGCGAGACGGTTTCCGCCATTGCGGCGAACCGTCCCGATGTCGTCGTCACGATCGATGCGCCGTCGTTCACGCTCAGGGTCGCCGAGCAGGCGCGGCAGGCAGGCGTGACGGTCGTCCACTACGTCGCGCCGCAGTACTGGGCCTGGCGCCCCGGCCGCATGCGCAAGCTGTCGCGCCGCGTCGATCATCTGATGGCGCTGTTTCCGTTCGAGCCCGCATTCTTCGCGGCGAGCGGCGTGCCGACCCACTATGTCGGCCACCCGGCGATCGAGGGCGCGTCGAGCGCACGCGACCCGGCGTCATTCCGCACCCGCCACCGGATCGCGCCGGATGCGACGGTGCTCGCCGTCCTGCCCGGAAGCCGCGGCCACCTCGTCGAACGGATGCTGCCCATCTATGCCGACGCGCTTGCTCTGCTTTCCCAGGGGCGCACGCTGCACGCCGTCGTGCCGACGGTCGTGGCGCGCCGGGACCGCATCGTCGCCGCGGCGGCCGGCTGGCCGATCCCGGCGACAATCGTCGACGTACCGGAAGAGAAGGGCGACGCGATTGCCGCGGCGGCCGCCGCACTGACCGTATCGGGGACGATCACCACCGAACTCGCGGTTGCAGGGGTGCCGATGGTTGTCGCCTATCGCGGCGACGAGATTTCCGCACGGGTCGCTCGGCGCCTGATCAAGGTACGCTATGCGGCCATGCCGAACCTGATCCTCGACCGCGCGGCCGTGCCCGAACTGCTGCAGTGGGATTGCACGCCCGAGAAGCTCGCCACGGAACTCGCGCGACTGCTCGACGATCCGTCGGCGCGTGCGGCCCAGCGCGAGGCCCTCGCCGAGGTCGGGCGCCGCCTTGGGGTCGGCGGCGAGAAGCCGAGCGTGCGCGCCGCGCGCGTCGTCGTCGAAATCGCCCGCAAGCGCGGCTGACGCGGCGGCTCAGCGCCCGCCGATCTGCGCCAGGATGCGCGTCGCGACGTCGAGCGCACGCAGCCCGTCGGTTCCGTCGGCAATCGGCCGGGCGCCTGTGCGGATGCTTGTGACGAAGCCCGCGAGTTCGCTCGCGAGGTCGTCGCCGGCTTCCGCCGTCCGGTCGTCGCGGACGAGCGTGCCGCCGTCCTTGCGGAGGATCGCGGCGGTACGGCGCTGCAGATCGAGCGTCGCTTGGCCCTCAGGGCCGTAGATGCGCATCGTCCGTTCGGTTTCCGGGCAGACGCGGCTTGCGGTCAGACTCGCGGCCTCGCCGCCGGCGAAGATCAGGCGGGCGCTGCAATAGTCCTCGCTCCGGGACACCACCGCGCCGCCCGCCGCCATGACGTTGACGACGTCGCCATCGATCGCTGCAAGCGCGAGGTCGATGTCATGAATCATCAGGTCGAGGACGACGCCGACATCCGTCGCTCGGGTCCGATAGGGCGCCACGCGCGCGGCCTCGACGAGCCGCGGCCTGCGCACCAGTGCGCGCCCGCCGAGCGCGTTGAACAGGACCCGCTGGATGTGGCCGACCTGGAGGATGCGCCGCTGCCGCGCCGCCAGGTCGACGAGCGTGCGGGCCTCTTCGACGGTCGTGGCGATGGGCTTTTCGACGAAGCAATGGACGTCGCGTTCGAGGAAGAAGCGGGCAATCGGAAAATGCACCGTCGTGGCGGCCGCGATGCTGACGGCATCGACTCGCCCCTCGAGCGCGCGATGGTCGGCGCAGGCCTCGGCGCCGTGCGCCGCCGCTGCCGCGCGCGCGCGTTCGAGGTCGGGGTCGGCGACCGCGACCAGGCGGACATCCGGCAATGCTGCGAACTTCTGGGCGTGGAAGCGGCCGAAATAGCCGGCGCCGATGACGGCGACCTTCAGGGGAGCAGGCGGCATGCGCATCGTGGTTGGTGCGGAATGGGGCACTGTAGCCGCGTCGCTCGCTGGGCGCCAGCCGCCGCTGGGCGACGCGGGGGCTGGCGCCGCGCGCGCGTTGCGGGCATCCTCACGTCGATTTCCGCAAACGGAGGACGATCATGGACAGCGCGCCCGCGGCGACCAAGTTCCGAATGCTGCACACGATGATTCGCGTGCGCGACCTCGACAAGTCGCTCGGCTTCTACACCGGCCTTCTGGGCATGAAGCTGCTGCGCAAGAAGGACTACCCCGACGGGAAGTTCACGCTCGCCTTCGTCGGCTACGGCGAGGAGGACACGAACGCGGTGATCGAGCTGACCCACAACTGGGGGCGCGAGGAGCCGTACGAGATCGGCACCGGCTTCGGCCATGTGGCGCTCGGCGTGCCCGACGTCTACGGCACCTGCGAGCAGTTGCAGAAGGCGGGCGCCAAGATCACGCGTGCGCCGGGCCCGATGAAGTTCGGGGGCTCCGTCATCGCCTTCATCGAAGATCCGGACGGCTACAAGATCGAGCTGATCCAGAAGGGCTAGGGAAGCGCGGCGGCTCAGAGGCCGGCCGCAATCAGCCACGTCACGCCGCCGACCAGCACCGCCACGATGGCGAGCCGGATGAGCTGGAGATGGACCGGCAGCCGGTTGTCGTTGGCAGCGGGGGGCAGGGCTACGCGCCGCGCGATCGCCCACGACCGAGGCATCGGCTCGGTCGGCGGGGAAAAGCGACGGCGCGTTGCCATGGCCGGGCCCCCTAGGCGCGCTTGTGCAGCGGGACGAAGGGACGGCGGTCCGGGCCGGTGTAGAGCTGGCGCGGGCGGCCGATCTTCTGCGACGGGTCCTCGATCATCTCGTTCCACTGCGCGATCCAGCCGACCGTGCGTGCCACCGCGAACAGCGCGGTGAACATCGCGGTCGGGAAGTTCATCGCCTTGTAGATGATGCCCGAATAGAAATCGACGTTGGGGAAGAGCTTGCGCTGCGCGAAATACTCGTCCTGCAGGGCGATGCGCTCGAGCTCGATGGCGATCTCGAGCAGCGGCTCGTTCTTGACGCCGAGTTCGTTCAGCACTTCGTGGCAATCCTTGCGGATCACGGTCGCGCGCGGGTCGTAGTTCTTGTAGACGCGATGGCCGAAGCCCATCAGGCGGACGCCCTCGTTCTTGTCCTTCACGCGCTTGATGAATTCCGGAACCTTGTCCTTCGAGCCGATCTCCGCGAGCATCTTCAGCACCGCCTCGTTGGCGCCGCCATGCGCGGGCCCCCACAATGTGGCGATGCCGGCGGCGATGCACGCAAACGGATTGGCGCCCGACGAGCCGGCGAGGCGGACCGTCGAGGTCGACGCGTTCTGCTCGTGGTCGGCGTGCAGGATGAACAGCTTGTCGAGCGCGCGCGCGACGACCGGGTTGACCTTGTAGGGCTCGCACGGCACGCCGAACGTCATGTAGAGGAAGTTCTCGGCGTAATTGAGGTCGTTGCGCGGATACATGAACGGCTGGCCGATCGAATACTTGTAGGCCATCGCCGCGATCGTCGGCATCTTGGCGATCAGCCGGTACGACGCGATCATCCGCTGGTGCGGATCCTCGATGTTGAGGCTGTCGTGATAGAACGCCGACAGCGCGCCGACGACGCCGCACAGGACCGCCATCGGATGCGCGTCGCGCCGGAAGCCCGTGAAGAAGCGGCTGATCTGCTCGTGCAGCATCGTGTGCCGCGTGACGTCGTCCTCGAACTTCGCCTTCTGCTGCGCGTTGGGCAGTTCGCCCTTGAGCAGCAGGTGGCAGACCTCCATGAAGTCGCAATGCTCGGTCAAGTCTTCGATCGAGTAGCCGCGGTGCAGCAGGATGCCCTGGTCGCCGTCGATGTAGGTGATCTTCGATTCGCAGCTTCCGGTCGCGGTGTAACCGGGATCGAAGGTGAAATAGCCCGTCGCCCCGTAGAGCTTCCGGATGTCGACGACGCTCGGCCCCACGGTTCCCTTGATGACCGGCAGATCGAGCTTCTTGCCGGTGGCATTGTCCGTCAGCGTCACGGTGGCGCCGGCGGCGGCATTCGGGGCGGGCGAGGCCTGGGTCATTTGCGGGTCCTGGATGTCGAAGTAGCGGTGAACGGACGTTAAAGAGAGGATAGAACCGCCGCTCAGGGAAGGCAATTCTCGGGCGGCCGGGATCAGCGCAGGGCGTCGTCGATGCGGGCGATACTTTCGTCGTGACCGAGGATTTCCAGCACCTCGAAGATCGGCGGCGACATCGTCGTGCCGGTCAGAGCTGCGCGGAGGGGCTGGGCAAGGTCGCCGAGTTTGGTACCGCCGGCACTTGCGGCGTCGCGCACGAGCCCTTCGAGGACGCCGGCCGACCACGATGCGGCCGCAGACGTCAGCGCGGCTTTGACGACGGCGAGGCGCGCGCGGCCCTCGCCGGCGAGCACCTTGGCCGCCTTGTCGTCGAACTGGAGCGGGCGCGTCTTGGCATAAAACGATGCGCTTTCAGCTAGATCTATCAAGGTCTTCGCGCGCTGCTTGAGGCCGTTCATGCCGCGCAGGAGCCGATCCTCCGCCACCGCATCGACGGTCATCCCCTGTCCCCGCAGCCGCTCGCCGACCATCGCGGCGAGCCGGGCGTCGTCGGCCTCGCGCAGATAGTGGGCGTTGAGGTTGGTCATCTTGACCATGTCGAAACGCGATGGAGAGCGGCCGACATGGTCGAGGTCGAACCACTCGATCGCCTTGGCGGTCGGGATGATTTCCTCATCGCCATGGCTCCAGCCGAGCCGCAGCAGATAGTTGCGAAGGGCCTCGGGCAGCAGGCCCATGTCGCGATAGGCCTCGACCGCCAGGGCGCCATGGCGCTT
>JAEUKZ010000073.1 GCA_016793045.1 Alphaproteobacteria bacterium | reverse complement strand
TCGTTGGCGACGACCTCGCGATAGACCCCGCCCTGCCAAAGTTCGCGGCCGTCGGCGACCCCGCGCAGGCATGCGCGCCATGGGCCGCCCGGCCGCACCTCGCCCTCGACGTGCGACATCGGATAGTCGCGCGGCCCGCCCCAGCGCAGCGCATGCCTGGGATCGACGAACGCCTGATAGACGAGCGCGCGCGGCGCGTCGAACACCCGCGTGATGAGGAGGGTGCGATCGTCCGGTTCGACGGCCGGCTCAGCGCTTTGACTTGCGGCCATTCTTGGGTCCTTTCGTCTGCAGTTCGTGCAGGTATTCGTCGAGGCGGTCGAAGCTCGCCTCCCAGAAACGGCGGTAGTGATCGAGCCAGGCGGCGGCGTCCTTGAGCGGACCGGCAGTCAGCGCGCAGGGCCGCCATTGCGCCTCGCGCCCCCGCTCGATGAGGCCGGCGCGCTCCAGCACCTTGAGGTGCTTGGAAACGCCGGGGCCGCTCATCTTGAACGGCTCCGCGAGTTCGCCGACCGACGCCTTGCCGAGCGCGAGCCGCGCGAGGATCGCGCGACGCGTCGGGTCGGCGAGGGCGAAGAACGTGTCGCTGAGGCGGTCCGGCGTCATGCCGCCACCAGCGGCCAGTTGAGTTCGGTCCGCCATCGCGCCGGATCGGAGGTCGTCTCGGGGCCGACCTGGTAGCACTCCCAGAGATCGGCCCGCGTGGCGTGGCCGTTGGCGCCGATCCACGATTTGAATTCGCCCCAGGCATCGCCGAGCCCTTCGTAGGGTCCGCGGTAGACCGTGCGCGCGACGGTCGCGGCGCCGATCTGGCCGGGCCGGACGCGGCCGGCGGCCGCGACCGGCGACGACGTCGGCACGCAGATCTCGAAATCGAACACGCTCGGGTCCATGCGCAGGTGATGGGTGAGCCACGCCCCGGCCGGCGCGATCTTCTGCGCCGCGAGCGCGCCGAACACTTCGCTGATCCCCGGCCCCATGACCGTCCGGATCTCCGCGCGCGGCACGGTGAGCGGGATGAAGGCCGTCAGCATGGCCGGCGACTGGACGATCTGCGGCGCGTCGATCATGTCGGATCCTTCAAGGTCACGTATGAAGCCATATGGTTATATAACCGAATGGTTTCATACGCGACGTCGCGCGGCGCGTCAAGCGGTGACGCTCTCCGCGTGCGGCAGGGCGCGAAACCCGCCTGAAATCAGCTTCTTGACGCGCGGCGTCCGGGCACTATGATCCGCGCCATGGAGATGCTGGCGCATCGGGCGCTGCGGATTGCGCGAATTACCGTCCCGGTCTTCGACGAAGACCGGGTCGTCGTGATTCGTGCCCAATCATCCGCATCGGAGCCTGCATCCCATGTCGTCACCTGACCGAACGCCCGCGCCAAGTCCCGGGCTGTTTCACCGCTTTTCCGTTCTGGCCGCCGCGGAGGCGTCCGTGATGTCCCGAACCCTGGAGCTGTTCGCCAAGCGCGGCCTCGTGCCCGAACGCTTCGCGGCGCGGCGCGCGGGCGAAACGATGGTGATCGACGTCGAGGTCGCGGGGCTGGAGCAGGACACCGCCGAGCACATCACGCGCTGCCTCGCCGGGATGGTCACGGTCGAACGCGTGTTGATGGACGGCGCCCTCGGCGCCGCGGATTCGAGGGAGCAGGTTCGCGCATGAGTACCGACGACAAGGCCCAGGATCTCAAGGCAACGGTGTTCCTGCCGTCGACGACGTTTCCGATGCGCGGCGAGCTGCCCAAGCGCGAGCCCGAGCTGCTGGCGCGCTGGCAGGCGATGGGGCTGTGGCAGAGCCTGCGCGCGCAGTCCAGGGGCCGCGAGAAGTTCATCCTCCACGACGGCCCGCCCTACGCCAACGGCCACCTCCACATCGGCACCGCGCTCAACAAGATCCTCAAGGACTTCGTCAACCGCGTGCAGCAGATGCGCGGCAAGGACGCCAACTACGTCCCGGGCTGGGACTGCCACGGCCTGCCGATCGAGTGGAAGATCGAGGAGGAATACCGCGCCAAGGGCAAGGACAAGGACGCGGTGCCGATCGTCGACTTCCGCAAGGAATGCCGCGCCTTCGCCGAGAAATGGATCGACATCCAGCGCAGCGAGTTCAAACGCCTCGGCGTGCAGGGCGACTGGGAGCGGCCTTATTCGACGATGAGCTATGCCGCCGAGGCGCAGATCGTGCGCGAGCTCGGCAAATTCGCGATGAACGGCGGGCTCTATCGCGGCGCCAAGCCGGTGATGTGGTCGGTGGTCGAGAAGACCGCGCTCGCCGAGGCCGAGATCGAATACCACGACCACAAGTCGGTCACGGTCCATGTCCGCTTCCCGGTGGTGAAGCCGTCGAACCCCGCGCTCGCCGGTGCGTCGATCGTGATCTGGACGACGACGCCCTGGACGCTGCCGGGCAACCGCGCGCTCGCGGTCGGCAAGGACTTCGACTACGGCGTCTACAAGGTCGAGGAGGTCGCCGAGGGCTCGCTCGCCAGGCCGGGCGAGCTGCTCGTCTTCGCGACGGCGCTCGAGCCGATGGTCGCGGGCACGCTCAAGATCACGCGCACGACGCGCATCGCCTCGCTCAAGGGCGCCGATCTCGTCGGCACCGTGTGCGCGCATCCCTGGCGCGGCCTCGCCGGTGCGAATGGCGGCTACGACTTCGACGTCACCGCATTCGCGGGCGACTTCGTGACGACCGAGGCCGGCACGGGCGTCGTCCACATCGCGCCGGGGCACGGCGAGGACGACTGGGAACTCGGCGTCAGGCACGGCGTCGAGGTGCCGCAGACGGTCGACGAGGACGGCAGCTACTTCGCCCACGTGCCGGTCTTCGCCGGCAAGCGCGTCTACCAGCCCGACGGCAAGCCGGGCGACGCCAACGGCGCGGTCATCAAGGCGCTGATCGACGCCGGCATGCTGCTCGCCAAGGGCAGCCTGCTGCATTCCTATCCGCATTCGTGGCGCTCGAAGGCGCCGCTGATCTTCCGCAACACCGCGCAGTGGTTCATCTCGATGACCACCAACGACCTGCGCGACAAGGCGCTGCGCGCGATCGAGGCGACCGACTGGTTCCCGCCGAGCGGCGAGAACCGCATCCGCGGCATGATCGAGGCGCGACCCGACTGGTGCATCTCGCGGCAACGGGCGTGGGGCGTGCCGATCGCGATCTTCGTCCACAAGACCGGGCCGGAGAAGGGCAAGCCCCTGCGCGACCCGGAGGTGATGGAGCGCATCGCCGCGGCGTTCGAGGCCGAAGGCGCCGACGCCTGGTACGCGAGCGCGCCCGAACGCTTCCTCGGCAACGCGCATCGCGCCGAGGATTTCGAGCAGGTGAAGGACATCGTCGACGTGTGGTTCGATTCCGGATCGACCCACGCCTTCGTGCTCGAGCCGCGCCGCGACTCCGACCTGCAATGGCCGGCCTCGCTCTATCTCGAGGGCTCGGACCAGCATCGCGGCTGGTTCCATTCCTCGCTGCTCGAGGCCTGCGGCACGCGCGGCGTGGCGCCCTACGAGGCCGTCCTGACCCACGGTTTCGTGCTCGACGAGCACGGCCGCAAGATGTCGAAGTCGCTCGGCAACGTCACCGCGCCGCAGGAGGTCATCGACAAGTTCGGCGGCGACATCCTGCGCCTGTGGGTGGTCAGCTCCGACTATTCGGAAGACCTGCGCATCGGGCCGGAGATCCTCAAGCAGCAGGCCGAATACTACCGCCGCCTGCGCAACACGCTGCGCTACGTGCTCGGCAATCTCGCCGGCTTCAGCGAGGCCGAGCGCGTCGAGCCGGCCGCGATGCCGGAGCTCGAACGCTGGGTGCTGCATCGTCTCGCCGAACTGCAGGCGACGCTCGACCGCGCGACGGGCGACTACGCCTACACCGCCTTCTACACCGCGCTGCATAATTTCTGCGCGGTCGACCTGTCGGCGTTCTACTTCGACGTGCGCAAGGACGCGCTCTACTGCGACCGGCCGGACTCCTTGCGCCGGCGCGCCTGCCGCACCGTGCTCGACACGCTGCATCGCTGCCTGACGACGTGGCTCGCCCCGGTGCTGGTGTTCACGGCGGAGGAGGCGCATCTCGCGCGCCTCGCCGACCAGGGCAAGCCGACGGAGGGCGAGAGCGTCCATCTCGAGCTCTTCGCCGCCGTGCCGGCCGAATGGCGCGACGACGCGCTGGCGGCGAAATGGGCGAAGGTGCGCGATCTCCGCCGCGTCGTCACCGGCGCGCTCGAGAAGGCGCGCGCCGCCAAGCAGATCGGCTCCAGCCTGCAGGCGCGGCCGACGATCTTCGTCGACGGCGCCGCGGGCGCATCCAACATGCTCGCGGCCGAGCAGTGGGCGGAGGTGTTCATCACCTCGGACCACGAATTCGCCGCCGGCGCGCCGCCCGCCGACGCCTTCGCGCTTCCCGACGTGCCGGGGGTCGCCGTCGCCTTCGCGCCGGCGCCCGGCGTCAAGTGCGAGCGCTGCTGGCGCGTGCTGCCCGAGGTCGGCAAGGACCATCGGCACCCGACCCTGTGCGTGCGCTGCGCCGACGCGGTCGGCTCGCGCCAGGCCGCCGAGTGAGCGGCGCGGGCGAGCGCGCGTCGATGCGCGGGCTGTTCCGCCTCGGCATCGCCATCGCCGCGATCGTCTTCGTCGTCGACCAGGCCTCGAAGCTCTACGTCCACGACCTGCTGGTCGGCGAGCCGACGCGGCTGCGCAGCGTGCTGCCGTTCCTCAACGTCGTCTCGGTGTGGAACCAGGGCATGAGCTTCGGCATGCTCGGCGGCGGGGCGGAAATGGTGCGCTGGGGCCTCGCCGCGGTCGGCGTGGCCGTCATCGGCGGCCTGTTCGCCTGGCTCGCGCGCGTCGTCGACCCGCTTGTGGCGGCGGCGCTCGGGCTCGCGATCGGCGGGGCGGCGGGCAACGTCGCCGACCGGTTGCGCTTCGGCGCGGTGTTCGACTTCATCGACGTCCACCTGTTCGGCTGGCACTTCTGGATCTTCAACCTTGCCGATGCGGGCATCTCGCTCGGCGCGCTGGCGCTGCTGGTCGGCGGCGTGTTCGTGCCGCAGCGCGGCGCGGAGCCGCCGATGACCCGCCCGGCCGGGGGTTGATCCGCGATGCTGCGCCTCGGCCTCGCCGTCGCCGCCATCACCCTGGTCGCCGACCAGGTGACCAAGCTCTATTTCTACGATCTGCTGGTGATCGGCGGCGTGCGCTTCATCGAGGTGCTGCCGTTCTTCAACCTCGTCACGGTGTGGAACTACGGTGTCAGCTTCGGGATGCTGACCAACGATTCGCAGATCGGGCCGTGGCTTTTCGTCGCGGTGGCGCTCGCGATCGTGGCGGCGCTGTTCACCTGGCTGCGCCGCGCGGCGACCCGGATGGTCGCGATCGCGCTCGGCATGGTGATCGGCGGCGCCATCGGCAACGTCATCGACCGGCTGACCTACGGCGCGGTGTTCGATTTCCTCGATCTGCACGCCTTCGGCTGGCACTGGCCTGCCTTCAATTTGGCGGATTCAGGGATCAGTATCGGCGTAATATTGTTGCTCGCCGACGGCTTGCTCGGCGACAAGCGGTCGACTAAATAGGGGCGCATGGGCCAAGGACATTCTTGCGGGACCGCGCGGACGCGGGCGGCTTGCTTCACGCTGGCGCTGGCCGGAACGGCGCTGGCGTTGTCCGGCTGCCAGGACGTGCGCAACGCGCTCGGCTTCGACAAGTCGCCGCCGGACGAATTCCGCATCGTCAGCCGCGCGCCGCTGTCGCTGCCGCCCGACTACTCGCTGCGCCCGCCGCAGCCCGGCGCGCCCCGCCCGCAGGAGCAGACGCAGTACGAGCGCGCGCGCCAGGCCGTGATCGGCGGCGCGTCGCCGGCCGGCGGCGGGGCCGCCGGCGGCAGCCCGGGCCAGGCGGCGTTCCTCGCGCGCTCGGGCGCCGACCGCGCCGACCCGGCGATCCGCGACACCGTCAACCGCGAGGCCGGCCAGGCCGCCGAAACCGACGAGACGCTGCTCGAACGGTTGATCTTCGGGCGTCAGCCGGCCGAACCGCTCGTCGATCCGACGCGCGAGAGCCAGCGCCTGCGCGAGGCGCAGGCCACCGGCCGCGCGCCCAACGAGAGCGAAACGCCGACGATCCAGCGCCGCCGGCGCAGCCTGCTCGAAGGGCTGTTCTGACCGGTCGCGCCCGGGCGCGATGCGGCCCTCCGATCACCATCGCGCGCGCACCCGCGCGCGCGTGGTGATTTTTCACCATTGGGGACTACATTGCTGCCCGGCGTCGGAGCCTCGCCACCCGAGTCCCGCGCTGAACGGACCCCGAGCAGAGGCGGAGCCATGATCAGCACCTTCGTTCGCGCCGTCGCCGTCGTCCTCCTTCTCGCCGCCGGCCAGACGCCGGCCGCGGCGCGGGTCTTCGATCCCGAGACCTTCACCCTCGCCAACGGCATGCAGGTCGTCGTCGTCACCAACCGGCGCGCGCCGATCGTCACCCACATGGTCTGGTATCGCGCCGGCGCCGGCGACGAGGTCCAGGGCCGCTCGGGCATCGCGCATTTCCTCGAGCACCTGATGTTCAAGGGCACCGAGGAGGTCGGGCCGGGCGAGTTCTCGCGCATCGTCGCGCGCAACGGCGGCCGCGACAACGCCTTCACCAGCCACGACTACACCGGCTACTTCCAGAACGTCGCGCGCGACCGGCTCGAGGCCGTGATGCGCCTCGAATCGGACCGCATGGCCAATCTCAGCCTGCGCGAGGACGAGGTGCTGTCGGAGCGCGACGTGATCCTGGAGGAGCGCCGCCAGGTCATCGACAGCCGCCCGCCCGCGCGCCTGCGCGAGCAGCTCTTCGCCGCGCTCTTCCTCAACCATCCCTACGGAAGGCCGATCATCGGCTGGCTGCACGAGATGCGCACGCTGACGCGCCAGGACGCGATCGACTGGTATCGCCGCTGGTACGCGCCCAACAATGCCGTCCTGATCGTCGCCGGCGACATCTCGGCGGCCGAGCTGCGCCCGCTGGCGGAGCGCACCTACGGCGCGATCCCGGCGCGGCCGGTGCCGGCGCGGGCGCGCCCGCAGGAGCCGCCGCCGCAGACCGCGCGCCGGGTCGAGCTGCGCGACGAGCGCGTCCAGCAGCCGAACTTCTCGCGGCTGTGGCTCGCCCCGAGCTATCGCTCGCCCGGCGGCGAGCACGCCTATGCGCTCGAAGTCCTCGCCGACATCCTCGGCGGCGGCCAGACCGCGCGGCTGCCGCGCGCGCTGGTCGAGGAGCGCAATCTCGCGGTCAATGCCGGGGCTTTCTATGATCCCGACGCGCTCGACCAGACGACCTTCGGCATCTCGGCGAGCCCGCGGCCGGGCGTCGACATCGCCGCGCTCGAAGCCGCGGTCGACGAGGAGCTGGCGCGCGTCGTCGCCGACGGCGTGAGTCCCGGCGAAGTCGCGCGCGCGATCCAGCGCATGCAGGACAGCGCGGTGTTCGGGCGCGACAGCCTGCAGACCGGGGCGCGCGTCTTCGGCCAGGTGCTGACCACGGGCGGCACGATCGAGGACGTCGAGCAGTGGCCGGAGCGCATCGCCGCTGTGACCGCCGAACAGGTCAACGCCGCCGCCCGCGCGGTGCTGCGGCCGGAGGCCTCGGTGACCGGGCTTCTCCTGCCGAGGGTGCGGCGATGAACCGCACTTCGCGGATCGGCCGCCGCGCGCTGCTGCGCGTCGCGGCGGGCGCACCGGCGCTCGCCCTCCTGCGCGGCGCGCCGGCGCACGCCGCCGCGGCGATCGAGCGCGTCTCCAGCCCGGGCGGCATCCAGGCCTGGCTGATCGTCGACCGCTCGCTGCCGCTGCTGTCGCTGGAGTTCAATTTCCGCGGCGGCGCGGCGACTCTGCCCGCCGGCAAGGAAGGCCTGGCGCCGATGACCGCCAGCCTGCTCACCGAAGGGGCGGGCGACCTCGACACCCAGGCCTTCAACGCGATCAAGGAAGACCGCTCGATCTCGCTCGGCTTCGGCGGCGGCGTCGACGCGATGACGGGTTCGCTGCGCACGCTGACGCGACATCGCGACGAGGCGGTGCGGCTGGCGGCGCTCGCGCTCAACCAGCCGCGCTTCGACGCGGCGGCGATCGAGCGCGCCCGCGCGCGCATGACCGCGGCGGTTCAGCGCGGCGCCAACGACCCGCAGACGCTCGCGTCGCGGCTGTGGTTCCGCACGGCCTTCCCGGACCACCCCTATGGGCGGCGCGTCAACGGCTCGGTCGAATCGCTGGCGGGGCTGACGCGCGACGACATCGCCGCCTTCCACCGCGCCCGCTTCGCCCGCGACAATCTGGTCATCGGCGCGGTCGGCGACATCGACGCCGCGGGCCTGGGCGCGCTGCTCGACCGCATCTTCGGCGGCCTGCCGGCGCGCGCGGCGCCCAACGACGTGCCGGCGGCGACGATGGCGGGGACCGGCCAGACGCTCGTTCTCCAGCGGCCGCTGCCGCAGACCTACGTCCTGTTCGGCGAGCCCGGCCTGCTGCGCGCCGATCCGGACTTCTACGTCGCCACGGTGATGAACCACATCCTCGGCGGCGGCGGCTTCTCGGCGCGGCTGATGCTGGAAGTGCGCGAGCGCCGCGGCCTCACCTATGGCGTGTCGAGCGGGCTCGCCGCCTACGACCGCAGCGGCCTCATCCTCGGCAGCTTCTCCTCCGACAACGCACGCGCGGCGGAGGCGCTGGCGATCGTGCGTGCCGAATGGCGCCGCATGGCGAACGACGGCGTGACGGCGGAGGAACTCGCCGACGCCAAGTCGAACATCAACGGTTCGTTCCCGCTCGGACTCGATTCGACCGCGCGCCTCGCCGGCACGCTCGCCTCGATCCAGTACCAGGACCTCGGCATCGACTACATCGAGCGCCGCCCGTCCTACATCGATGCGGTGACGCGCGCGGACATCCAGCGCGTCGCCCGCCGCCTGCTCGATGCCGACCGGCTGCTCGTCGTCGCGGTCGGCCAGGCCGCCGGCCTCGCCGGCACGCCGGTGCAGGACGCGGGCTGAGCGGCGCGCCCGCGATGGCGATCCGCCGGCTGCCGGAGACGCTGGTCAATCGCATCGCCGCGGGCGAGGTGATCGAGCGCCCGGCGGCGGCGATCAAGGAGCTGGTCGAGAACGCGCTCGACGCCGGCGCCGCGCGGATCGAGATCGCGCTGGGCGAGGGCGGCAAGGCGCTGATCGAGGTTTCCGACGACGGGTCGGGCATGTCGCGCGACGATCTGCTCCTGGCGGTCGAGCGCCACGCGACCTCGAAGCTGCCCGACGACGACCTCGTCCATATCCGTTCGCTCGGCTTCCGCGGCGAGGCGCTGCCGTCGATCGGCGCGGTCGCGCGGCTCACCATCGCGTCGCGCGCGCGCGGCGCTGGCGAAGCGTGGTCGATCACCGTCGAAGGCGGACGCCACGGCGACCCGGTTCCGGCGGCGCAGCAGGCGGGGACGCGCGTCACCGTGCGCGATCTCTTCTACGCGACGCCGGCGCGGCTCAAGTTCCTCAAGGGCGACCGCGCCGAGCTCAACGCCGCGATCGACGTCGTGCAGCGCCTGGCGATGGCGCATCCGACCGTCGCCTTCCGCATGATCGCCGACGGGCGCGGCGTGCTGCGGCTCGACGCGGCGCAGGGCGATCTGCTCGGCGGGCGGCTGGCGCGCCTCGCCGCCGTGATCGACCGCGGCTTCTTCGACAACGCGCTGGCGATCGACGCGCAGCGCGAGGGGCTGCGCCTCACCGGCCATATCGGTCTGCCCACCTTCCACCGCGCCACCGCGCAGCACCAGTATCTGTTCGTCAACGGCCGGCCG
>JAEUKZ010000058.1 GCA_016793045.1 Alphaproteobacteria bacterium | reverse complement strand
CGTCGTGCCGGCGAAGATGACGTCGTCCATCTCGCCGCCGCGCATCTGCTTGGCGCGGTTCTCGCCCATCACCCAGCGCAGCGCCTCGACGAGGTTCGACTTGCCGCAGCCGTTCGGACCGACGATGCCGGTCAGGCCCGGCGCGATCTCGAATTCCGTCGGATCGACGAACGACTTGAACCCGGAGAGACGGAGCTTGGTGAAGTGCATCCCTGATGTTCCCGTGGTTGCGCGGGGTGAAGCGTCGGATCAGCCGGCGCGCCGCGTGAGCGGGCGCAGCACCTGGTCCAGCACCTCGAAGCTGTAGGCCCCGCCGTGGCGGTTGCCGTTGATGAAGATCGTCGGCGTGCCCTGGACGTTCATCTCGTTCTGGCCCTGCATGCGGTGGCCGAGCACGACGTTCTGCACCTCGCGATTGGCGAGGCACTGGTCGAACTGCTGGTCGCTCATGCCGCCCAGCCGCGCGATCTGGCGCAGGTTGTTCATGATCGCTTGGCCGTCGCCGCCGCGGGTCCAGGTGTCCTGCTGCTGGAAGAACACTTCGAGAAAGCCGAAATAGCGCTCCGGCCCGGCGCAGCGCGCGATCACCGCGGCCGCAAAGGCGGCATTGTCGAGCGGGAAGTCGCGGAAGATGAAGCGGACCAGACCGGTATCCACGTACTGCCGCTTGAGCTGGGGGAAAGTCCCGGTGTGAAACGCCGCGCAATGTGGGCACGTGAGCGAGGCATACTCGATGATCGTGACCGGCGCGTTGGGGGCGCCGATGATCATGTCATTGCCTTCCAGCCGCGGCCCGGCGTTGGCCGCCGGGGCCGGCGCAGAGGGTGCCGCCGGGGCTGGGCTGGGGGCGGGCGATTGGGCAATAGCGGACCCGGCCGTCAGAGCCATGAGACCGGCCAGCGCCATGGCAAACCACGACATTTTCGGTAGCATTTTGTTCCACCTACTAGATGTTGCGATGTTAGCGAGTCACCAAAGTGACTCTCAAGTCGATTCCCCCGCCGGGGGGTAATTGCTTGGGGATAACTTAGCGCCCTGTCCGGCGTCTGGCGAGCGTGGCCCCCAGGCGCCGAAGCGAGGCCGCGAGATCGTGATCGGCGATATCGGCGACGGCGGCGTCGATGCGCGCCTGCTCGTCCGGCGCCAGCGCACGCGGCGGCGGCTCGGGCGCCGCTGCCGGCTTTGGCAACGGGCCGCGCACGATCTTCAGGCGCTCGACGACGTCGTGGCCGAGAAAGCGGTTGACGTTCCCGATGATGGTCGGCTCGAGATGCTGGAACTCGACCGCGGCCGCCCCTTCGACGCGCAGCCTTAGCACCCTGGTCGCGGGCGTGAGGCCTTCGGGGATGCTGGCGGCGGCGAGCGCGGGACCAACCACAGTCGACCAGTCGCCGATCAGAGCGGCGAGCGCGCCGCCACGCTTGGCAAGCGCGGCCCTGGTAAGCCGCGGGACCGTCGCGCCAAGCGCTCGCAGGGACATCGAACCTCCTCGGCCGCACGGCCGGCGGCGCGGCGCGGCGGCCATTCTAGCACCGTCGCGGCTGGCGCATCACCTCGCCCTGATCCCGGCACGGACAAACTGATCAATCCGCGCTTATGCCGAACGATAGAAATTCTCGTGCCCCGCCCGAGCCCGGGGCTGCCAGAATGACGCCGCTGCGCTAGATCGTCTTTCCGCACCACCAGGTTCCTCGCTCGCATGGCTCGTCCGCTCAACCGCCTGCCGCCGCTCAACGCGCTGCGCGCCTTCGTCGCGGCGGCGAAGCATCTGAGTTTCTCCAAGGCGGCCACGGAACTTCATGTCACCCCCGCGGCGGTGAGCCAGCAGGTCAAGCAGCTCGAAGACCAGCTCGGCTGCATGCTGTTCAAACGCACCTCGCGCACGCTGTTGCTGACCGACGAAGGCCAGGCCTGTCTGCCCGGCCTCGCCGAAGCGTTCGAGAAGCTCGGCGAGGCGCTGGGGCAGATCCAGCTCGTCGGCAGCTCGGGCGTGCTCGCGGTCTCGGTGGCGCCGTCCTTCGCCTCGAAATGGCTGGTGCCGCGCCTCGACGGCTTCCAGAGTGCGCATCCGGAGATCGACGTCCGCGTGTCGGCATCGAACCAGGTGGTCGATTTCAGCGCCGACGATTTCGACTGCGCGATCCGCTATGGCTCCGGCAACTATCCTGGCCTGGTGGTGCAGAAGCTGCTCACCGAAGCCGTCGTCCCGGTGTGCAGCCCGGCGCTGCTCGAGGGCCCGAACGCCCTGGGCGCGCCCGCGGCGCTGCGCCATCACACGCTGCTGCATGACGACAGCCCCGATCTCGACCCGAGCTGCCCGGACTGGCGGATGTGGCTCAAAGCGGCCGGCGTCGAAGGCATCGACGCGGCGCGCGGGCTGCGCTTCAACCAGTCGAGCCTGGTGCTCGAGGCGGCGCTGTCCGGCCGCGGCGTCGCGCTGGCGAAGGAACGGCTGGCGAGCGCCGACCTCACGGCTGGCCGCCTGGTCAAGCCGTTCGGCGCCGGCCGTCCGGTCGACTTCGCCTATTGGTTCGTCTGCCCGCCGCCCAAGACCGCGCTTTCCAAGGTGACGCTGTTCCGCGACTGGCTGTGCGGCCAGGCGAGCGCCGCCGCGGCGGAGACGGTGCCGGAGCCGGCACAGGCGAAGGTCACGCCGCTGAAGCGGCGCGCGCGCGGCGGCTGAGCGAAAGTCGATCGATGTTGCGGTAAGGCGCGGTCACCCCGCGCAGGCGAAGGGTGTTGGCCACAGGCCGTCATCGCGGCCGGCCTCGATCGACGGGGCTGTCGGCGTGGCGGCGACGTAGTCGACGACGAAGAGCAGGCGGCCCAGGCCGACGTCGCTGCAATCCGCCGCGCCGGCCTGAAACGTCACGAGGCCGGTCGGGTCGGGCGCGCCGACCGCGCGGACGAGCGGCGAAGCGCCGAGGTCGACGATCGCGCGCAGGCCGAAGACCGGGCCGGGCGGCAGCGATCCGGCGAGTAGCAGCACGCTGTCGGCGATCGCAATGTCGTGGGCGAAATGGTCTTGCGCCGGGCCGACGAGGCGAGGGTGGCGCGCCAGCCGCGCGAAGGGATCGACGCGATGCAGCCCGCGGATCGCGCGGCTGCCGCCGTCCTCGGGCGCCGCGCGCCGCGCGGCCGCGATCGCTTCCTCGGCGAGCCAGCCGATTTCCTCCGCGACGAAACGCACCGCCGCGGCGGGCGGCGCGGCCATTGCCGATCGGTCGGTGTCGCGGCGGAGAGCTTGCATCGCGGCTCCTCGAGGAAACGCGGGTCCGGCGCGCTCCTGCGCCGGACCCGCCTGGGTCGTCAGGTCGGCTGCTTGACCACGCGCAGATAGGGCTTCAGCGTCTTCCATCCGGCGGGGAAGCGCTTCTTCGCGTCGTCGTCGGAGACCGCCGGCGGGATGATGACGTCGTCGCCCGGCCGCCAGTTCACCGGCGTCGCGACCGTGTGCTTGGCGGTGAGCTGGATCGAGTCGAGCAGGCGCAGCACTTCGTCGAAATTGCGCCCGCTGCTCATCGGATAGGTGAAGGTCGCCTTGATCTTCTTGTCCGGCCCGATGATGAAGACCGAGCGCACCGTGGCGTTGTCCGCCGCCGTGCGGCCTTCCGCGGTGGAGCCGGCGCCTTCAGGCAGCATGTCGTAGAGCTTTGCGACCTTGAGGTCGGTGTCGCCGATCATCGGGTAGTTGACCGCGGCGCCCTGCGTCTCCTCGATGTCCTTCGCCCACTTGGCGTGGTTGCCGACGGGGTCGACGCTGAGGCCGATGATCTTGGTGTTGCGCTTGTCGAACTCCGGCTTCAGGCGCGCCATGTAGCCGAGCTCGGTGGTGCAGACCGGCGTGAAATCCTTGGGATGCGAAAACAGGATGGCAAAGCTGCTGCCGATCCAGTCGTGGAAGTTGATCGTGCCCTGGGTCGTCTCGGCAGTGAAGTTCGGGGCTTCGGAATTGATTCTGAGCGACATGACGTCCTCTCTCGTTTTTTGGGATCGCAGGCCGGTGTCGCGGCCTCCCTCGGCGGGCAGGCGGGACCGACGGTCCAAAAGGTAGCGCATCGAGCGCCGCCAACAAGAACGATCCGCGGCGAGAGGAAACCACCGCGGGCGGTGCGAGCGCACGCCAGTTCTTCTAACGGCAGCGCCAAGATTTTCTGATTTTCCTTTTCCATGCGCAGGCAACAGATTTTCTCGTGTCGGACCCACGCGCGCCGTCGCGCATCACGAAGGTATTCGGCGACCCGAGGCGCATGGACAGCTTTCCGATCTTCATCTCGGTCGCCGGCCGCCGCGTCGTTGTAGTCGGCGGTGGCGAGTCGGCGGCGCGGCGCGTCCGGCTGCTGCTCGCGACGACAGCCGCGATCGTCGTGGTCGCGCGCGAGGTCGATGCGGAGATTGCGGCGCTCGCGCGTGCCGGCCGCGTCCGCCATGAGCCGCATGACTTCTCCGCCGCCGATCTTGCCGACGCGGCGCTCGTCTTCGCCGCATCGGGCGATCCGGCGGTCGATGCCGAGGTCTCCGGGGCCGCGCAGGCGGCGCGCGTGCCGGTCAACGTCGTCGACCGGCCGGCGCTGTGCAGCTTCAACGTTCCGGCGATCGTCGATCGCGACCCGATCATGGTCGCCATCGGGTCCGACGGCACCGCGCCCGTCCTCGTGCGCGGCCTGCGCGCACGCATCGAAGCGCTGCTGCCGGCGCGCCTCGGCGCGCTGGCGCGCTTCGCCGCCCGCTTCCGCCGCGCCGTGCAGGCCGTCGTGCAGGGCCCCGATGCCCGCCGCCGTTTCTGGGAGCGCTTCTTCGACGGGCCGATCGCCGCGCGCGTCCTCGCCGGCGACGAACGCGGTGCGGCCGAAGCGATGCTGTCGACCTTCAACCGCCAGGGCGGCCGGGCGGAACCAGGCATCGTCACCATCGTCGGCACCGGGCCGGGCGATCCGGATCTGCTGACCGTGCGGGCGCTGCGGCTGATGGAGCAGGCCGACGTCGTGCTGCATGACGATCTCGTCTCGCCGGAGATCATGGCGCGCGTCCGCCGCGACGCGACCCGCATCGACGTCGGCAAGCGCAAGGGCCGCGCCGGCATCGGACAGGAGGCGATCAACGACCTGATGGTCGCCGAGGCGCGCAAGGGCCGCCGGGTGCTGCGGCTCAAGAGCGGCGATCCCTTCGTCTTCGGCCGCGGCGGCGAGGAGATCGAGCATCTGCGCCGCCACGGCATCGCTGCGGTCGTGGTGCCGGGCATCACGGCGGCGCTCGGCGGCCTCGCCGCGGCCGGCATCCCGCTCACCCACCGCGATCATGCCGCGACGGCGGTGCTGACCACCGGCCATCGCCGCGCCGACCGTCCGCCCGTGCCCGGC
>JAEUKZ010000019.1 GCA_016793045.1 Alphaproteobacteria bacterium | reverse complement strand
TTCGTCGAGAAGAACATGCGGATGTCGTCGTCGCGCGTCGCCGAATCGAAGACGCGGCCGCCGGCGAGACCGGCGGCGTCGAGCGCCTGAGAAAGCCGCGAACGGACGAGATAGCCGCGTGCGCTGTCGAGTGCCACGCCCATGCTCGCGACGATCGGAATCACGGCTGCACCGATGAACACGAATACGGTGCCGCGCCGATCGCCCCACAACGCCTGCAGGAGGCGCCGAGTCTTCGCGAAGATCGCTTGCAAAGCCCGCTCCTTCAATCCACGACCGCAAATTTGCCCGTCGCGCATTAAAGGCCTTGAAACGTTAAAAGTGAGTAAATGCCTTACCGTAGGATGTTGATGAACAAGGAAATATATTCTCTAAAATTATGCTATTTGTTTTCGGGAACTTTTATTTGAATTTACTGGACATAATTATTTATGTCCGTTCATTCCTATTCACCATTGGTGAAGTTTTATACCTCCATACTTCTTGTTGTTTACCTTCTCTTAGGGAGTTTGACCCGAAGATCGCGATGCTGGGCCGATGGCCCGCACCGGTCGTTCCAACCTGTGAGGTCTCCATGTTCTCGTTCGTCAAATCCCTGGTCCGTGACCAATCCGGCGCAACCGCCATCGAGTACGGCCTGATCGCGGCGCTCATCGCGGTTGCGGCCATCGGCGGCATGAGCTCGCTCGGTACCCAGCTCGCCAGCATCTTCAATCGTGTCGCGACCACGCTGCAAAACGCTGGCACCTGATCGCGTCAGCATGGCCGCGCGGGCCGCGCGCGACCTCGGGGCCGGGCCGGTGCAACCTGCGCCGCTCCGGCCTCGTGCTTTCCGGCTGTGTCCGATGGATCGTCGCGTCGATACGGCATGTGCCGAGTTGGTCCAAGTGGCCGCCCCGCACACCGGCAATCCGGGTTCGGTCGCATCCGCATCGTCTTGTTCGTTTACTAACCAAGCATCTGATCTGGAACGCAAACCTAGCACGGGGGCGAGCTCTTCACCGTTCGTTAAGGGAAATCCCCTAACCATTCGCCACGTGCTTCTTTCCTATGAGGCTCCCATGTCGAAGTTTCTCAAGTCCTTTGCACGCGACGAGTCGGGCGCGACAGCCATCGAGTACGGCCTGATCGCGGCACTCATCGCGGTTGCCGCGATTGCCGGAATGGGTGCGCTGGGCACGCAGCTCAGCGGCATCTTCAATCGCGTCGCCACGACCCTCCAGAACGCCGGCACCTGAACGTCCGACGCGGCAGGCGGGGCGGTTCGTCCGCCCCGCCCTCCGTCGCTACCGGCGCCATCGTTGACTTGAACCCAGGTTGTCCATGTCGCTGCCCCTCCTCTCGCAACTCGCAGCACTCGGCGCATTCGTCGCGCTGATGGCTTGGGGCGCCTTCACCGACTTCACCCGCTTCATCATTCCCAACCGGGTCTGCCTGGCGATCGTCGCTCTGTATCCGGCTTACGTCATCGCCGCCGGCGGCACGGTCGACTGGCTCGAGGCGTTCGCGCTCGCCGGAACCGTCTTCGGTATCGGCGTCGTCTTGTTCGCCCTGCGCATGACCGGCGGCGGCGACGTCAAGTTCATGAGCGCGGTCGTCCTGTGGGTCGGGCCGCCGCTGTTCTGGCCCTTCATCGTCGTGACCGGCCTTGTCGGCGGCGTGATGGGCCTCGCCCTCGCCATCAACCATCGCTACTGGCGCACGCTCGCCGTGCGAATCGTCGGCTTGAGCACGGGGGCGCGCGACCAGGCATTGCCCCCTGCCATGCACATCCCCTACGGCGTCGCAATCGCGGCCGGCGGCTGTTTCGCCGCGCTGCGCCTGGCGATGCCGTGATCTCGAACGCGTGAGGACCAAACCGTGCGCGCCAAGAGTCTTCTCCTCATCCTCGTCGCCCTGGTGATGGCCGGCGGGACCGCGCTCGCCATACGGGGCTGGCTCGATGCCCAGCGCGCGCAGATGCAGGCGCCCGCCCCGGTCGCCCAGGCCCCCGCCCCGCGCGGCACCGAGATCCTGGTCGCCAAGGTCGATATCGCCGCCGGCCAGTTCATCCGCCCCGAACACCTGCGCTGGCAGTCCTGGCCCGACGGCGCGCTGTCGCCGAACTACGTCGTCCAGGGCCGTCGTCCGCTCGAGGATTTCGTCGGCGCGGTGGCGCGTCTGCCGGTCGCGGCGGGCGAGCCGGTGACCGAAGGCCGCGTGGTCGTTCCCGGCAACTCCGGCTTCCTCGCCGCGGTTCTCCAGCCCGGCATGCGTGCGGTGTCGGTGTCGGTCAACGCCACCTCGGGCATTTCCGGCTTCGTCTTTCCGGGCGATCGCATCGACCTGCTGATGACCCACAATCTCGAAGTCCAGCGAATCGGCGGCCGCAGCGAGATCCGTCACGCCACGGCGACGGTCCTGCAGGACCTGCGCGTGCTTGCAATCGACCAGACGATTCAGGCCCGCGCCGGCGAGGCGGTGGTCGCGCGCACGGCGACGCTGGAAGTCACCCCGCGCCAGAGCCAGCTGGTCGCGGTCGCCTCGGAAACCGGCCGCCTCTCCCTCAGCCTGCGCAGCCTGGCGCGCGACGAGATGGCGGCGGCGGACGGCGGCGGCCCCGGCGGCGACGGCAAGTCGAACCCCGGCCCCGGCGGCCCGCAGAACGAAGCCGTGACCTTCGTGATGGACAGCGAGCTCAGCCCGACCATTCCGCCGCTCGCCCTGTCGAGCGAGCAGCCGCAGATCACCGTGCTGCGCGGCCAGCGCACCGAACAGATCCGCATCACCGGCGGAGTCCGCGCCGGCAGCGGCGAAACACCCGAATCCGCGGACGACGCGCCGCAGCAGGAAACGCCAAACCGTAGGGGAGCAGACCGATGAACCTTCAGGCAGTCCAGAAAGGGCTGTTCATTGCAGCGGCGATCGCCGCTGCCGGACTGAATGTCCGTGCCTCGGCCCAGACGATCGCGCGCGACCGCGCACCATCGCAGCAGCCCCCCGCAATTCAACTCGCGCAGGCCTCGCCGCCGGCCGCGCAGCCGCAGGTGACGCGGACGCTGCCGAGCCAGTCCGGCCAGCCGGTCGAAGTGGTCGGCGCATCGGCCGGCCTCAGCGTCGAAACCGGACGCGGCACGCTGCTGCGCCTGCGTTCCCCTGCGACGACCGTATTCGTCGCCGATCCCGACGTCGCCGACGTCCAGGTCCGCTCACCCGAACTGATCTACGTCTTCGGCCGCCGTCCCGGCAACACCAGCGTCTACGCCGTCGGCGAACGCAACACGGTGCTCGCCAACCTGACCGTTCACGTCACGCACAATCTGAGCGCGCTGCGCCAGCAGATCAGCGCCGCCTCGGGCGGCTCGTCGGTCCAGGTCACTTCGGCGGGCGAAACCATCGTCCTCAACGGCTCGGTCGCCAACGCCGCCCAGGCGGAGAACGTGCGGCGGGTCGCTGCGCGCCTCGCGGGCAACGCCGACAACGTCGTCAACCAGCTCCGCGTCGACGCCCCCAACCAGATCAACCTGCGCGTGCGCATTGCCGAGGTCTCGCGCGAAGTGGTCCGCCAGCTCGGGGTCAACTGGGACGCCGCCTATGCGGCCGGATCGTTCGTCTTCGGTCTCAGCACCGGCCGTTCGTTCCTCGATGCGGCGCAGACGCTGACCGGCGGCGTTGGCACGCGGCCGGTGCTCAGCGGCGACACCTTCAATTCGCAGTACATGCGGGTGCGCAGCGGCAACCTCTCGGTCAACGAGATCATCGACGCGCTCGACCGCGACGGCCTCGTCAACGTGCTGGCGGAACCGAACCTCACCGCGCTGTCCGGGGAGACCGCGAGCTTCCTCGCCGGCGGCGAATTCCCGGTGCCGGTTCCGCAGGACCAGAACCGCATCACGATCGAGTTCAAGCGCTTCGGCGTCAGCCTCGCCTTCACACCGACCCTGCTCGACGGCAACCGGATCTCGATGCGCGTCAGGCCGGAGGTCAGCGAGCTGTCGTCGCAGGGCCAGATTCAGATCTCGGGCTTCAACATCCCTTCGCTGACCACGCGGCGCGCCGAGACGACCGTCGAACTCGGCAGCGGCCAGGCCTTCGCGATCGCCGGTCTGCTACAGAACCGCGCGCAATCCGATGTCAGCCGCCTGCCCTTCCTCGGCGACGTTCCGGTCATCGGCGCGCTGTTCCGCTCCAACCGCTTCCGCCGCAACGAGACCGAACTGGTCATCATCGTCACGCCGTACATCGTCCGGCCGGTCAATCAGGCCAACCAGCTGCAGGCGCCCACCGACGGATTCGTTCGTCCGAACGAGGCCGAACGCCTGCTCGGCGGCCACATCTACCGCCCGCAGCAGCCGCCCGCCCGCCGCGGGCCGGTCGACCGCGACGGCTCCCGGCTCGTCGGCCCCGTCGGCTTCCAGCTGCAATAGGACGCGCGCCATGACCATCCGTACCTCCGTCCTCCTGCGCCCGCTGTCGCTGATCGTCGCGCTCGCGGCGCTGGCCGCCTGCAACGAACCGCTCTCGGTCACCGAGGCGTCGCCCATCGAAGCGCCGAACCAGCTTCAGGTCAGCTACTCACAGGTCGCCCAGCCGGTGCGCTTCATCGCCAACAGCGAGCGCCTTGCATCAGGCGAGCGCGAACGCCTCGTCGAGTTCGCACGCCGGCGCAATCTCGCCGCGGGCGACCGCGTGGAGGTGGCTACCGGCCCATCGTCGGAAACCCTCGCACGCCGCCGCAGCCAGGTGACCGTGTCGACGCTCAACGGCGCGGGGATGCGCTTCATTACCGTCGCGCAGACGACCGACCCCGATCTGCCGCGCGACACGGTCGAGCTGCGCGTCGGCCGGCATCATGTCCAGCTGCCGCCCTGTCCGAACTGGAGCATGCCCAGCAACCCCAACTACGGAAATCGCCAGGGCAGCAACTTCGGCTGCGCGACCTCGACCAATCTCGGGCTGATGGTCGCCGATCCGGCGGACCTGGTCACCGGCCGAACCCTCGGCCCGGCGGACGGAACCCAGCAGGTGCTGTCGATCCAACGCTACCGCTCCGGCACACCGACTCCGCTCGCCGCGAGCGGCGCGGCGGACAACCAGGCCAGCGGTCCGTCGCAGTCGCAGTCGCAGGGTACTCCGGCGGGAGGAGCAGGCCGATGATCGGCGGATCCAAGCTCAACAAGGGGCCCGCGCGTGCCGCGGCCCCGGAAGGTCCCACTCGCGCCTTTCTCACCGACGAGGCGACCAAGGACGTCGTCGAAAGCGTGCGGAGCGAGATCAGCGGCGCCACGCCGGTGATCGAGCTCGGCGGCATCGCCGCAGCGCAGAAGCGGCTCGGCGCCGACGCCGCCGCAGCCCTGATCATCGTCGACATCGGCGGCGCGGACGACGGCGCGGCCGCGGTGGCCGACCTCATGTCGGTCATCGACCCGACGACGAAGGTGATCGTGATCGGCGAGACCAACGACGTCGCGCTGTTCCGCAGCCTGCTCACCGTCGGAATCACCGACTATCTCGTTCGCCCGGTCGAGAAGCGCACCCTGCGCAGCGCGGTCAATGCGGCGCTGAAGCCCCCCGGCACCGGCGAAACGGCCGGCAAGCAGGGCAAGATCGTCGCCTTCTTCGGAACCCGAGGCGGCATCGGCGCCACGACCATCTCGGTCAACACCGCGGCCCTGATCGCGGGCGAGTTCGGCGCGCGCGTCGCGATGGTCGACCTCGATCTGCACTTCGGAACCGTCGCGCTCGCCTTCGGCCTCGAGCCCGCGGGCGGCCTGCGCGAGGCGCTCGAGCGGCCCGACCGCGTCGATACGCTCTTCATCGAGCGTGCGATGACCAAGTACTCGGAGAAGCTCTACGTGCTGGGTGCCGAGGAGCCTTTGGCGCAGAACGTGACGTTCGATCCGCAGTCGCTGCGGGCCCTCCTCTCGGCGCTGCAGGCGAGCTTCGAGATCGTCATCGTCGATGTGCCGCGCGGCGCCGGCCCGATGCAGCGCCACGTCCTGACGGTCGCCGACCATGTCGTCGTCGTCTCGGAGCTGTCGCTTGCCGGAGTGCGCGACTGCCTGCGCATCAAGACGATGCTCAAGGATTCGGACGCCAACGCGCGGCCGATCTACATCGCGAGCGAGCTGAGTGGCCAGAAGCGCGCGCCCGTCACGCCCAACGACTTCCGGGACACGGTCGGCGAACGGCTGGCGATCACGCTGCCGCTCGACGAGAAGGCGCTGGCGCAGGCCAACGCTGCCAACAAGCCGGTTGCCGAAGTCGTCAAGACGTCGCCCTTCGTCAAGGCGCTGCGCACCCTGGCGAGCGAGCTTGCCGGAAAGAAGGTCGCGACGGCGCAGCAGCCGATCTGGCGGCGGCTCTTCCACAAGCCGCAGACGTTGAAGCCGGCAAAGGCCTGAACGGACGACCATGCTGCAAGGCGCGAACCACTACGCGAACGGAGCCGGCGCGGCGGCGACTCTGGCCAGCGATCGCAGCCCGGAATACGGCATTGCGCTGCAGTCGCTGAGCGCCGTCGTCACCGGTGCGGTGACCGCGGAAGGCGGTGATTCGCTGGCGCGCGGCGAGATCGCGCGGGTCATCGGCAAGGTCGTCTCGACCTATCTCAACGAACAGAACGTCCATCTCGACCTGATTGAGCGGCGCGACCTCGTCGCCGCGCTGCTCGCCGCCTATACCGCCGGCGCCGAGGAGCGCAAGGCGACCCAGATCGTCGCCGCCCCACCTCCGGCGCCCGGAATGACGATGGCACCGGCACGCGCCGAGCCGCTGCCGGTCGCGGCGGCGCAGCGCGCGAGCGAGCCGGCCAACTCGGCGACGCGCGCCACGATCGAGGCGGCGCGCGCGCGTCTCCAGCCGCTGCTGATGGCGCGCATCGACATCTCCGAGGCGGCCAAGCTCAATCGCATGGAGCTCGAGGCGCAGATCGGCGAGCTCATTCCCGAACTGCTGATCGAGACCCGCCTCCAGCTCAACGCCGCCGAGCAGCGCTCGGTCATCGAGACCCTGCTCGACGAGATGCTCGGGCTCGGTCCGCTGGAGCCGCTGCTCGCGGACGAAGGCGTCACCGACATCATGGTGAACGGCCCGAAGCAGATCTACATCGAGAAGCGCGGCAAGCTCACGCTCACCGACATCCAGTTCCGCGACAACGCGCACGTGATGAACGTCGCGACCCGCATCGTCTCGCGCATCGGCCGGCGCGTCGATGAGACCCAGCCGCTGGTCGATGCCCGCCTGCTCGACGGCAGCCGCGTCAACATCATCATCCCGCCGCTGGCGATCGACGGGCCGAGCATCTCGATCCGCAAATTCTCCAAGAAGTCGATCACGCTCGACATCATGGGCCGCCAGGGCAACATCTCGCCGCAGATGGCCGGCGTGCTCAAGATCGCAGGCCGCTGCCGACTCAACATCATCATCTCGGGCGGTACGGGCTCGGGCAAGACGACGCTGCTCAATGCACTGTCGCAGATGATCGACCCCGGCGAGCGTGTGGTCACGATCGAGGACGCCGCCGAACTTCAGCTCCAGCAGCCGCACGTCGTCCGCCTCGAAACCCGCCCGCCGAACATCGAAGGCAAGGGCGAGATCAGCATGCGCGAGCTGGTGAAGAACGCGCTGCGCATGCGCCCCGACAGAATCATCCTCGGCGAGTGCCGCGGCGGCGAAGCCATGGACATGCTCCAGGCGATGAACACCGGCCACGAGGGATCGATGTCGACGATCCACGCCAATCGCCCGCGCGAGGCGCTGACGCGTCTCGAGAACATGATCGGCATGGCCGCGGTGAACCTGCCCAGCCGCGCTGTCCGCCAGCAGATCGCCTCGGCGGTCAACATGATCGTGCAGGTCCAGCGCATGCGCGACGGCATCCGCCGCGTCACCCACGTCGTCGAGATCGTCGGCATGGAAGGCGACGTGATCACGACGCAGGACCTGTTCACCTTCGAGTTCACGGGCGAAGGGCCCGACGGCAAGCTGCAGGGCGTCTATCGCGCGAGCGGCCTACGCCCCGCGTTCCTGCCGAAGGCGGAGTATTTCGGCCTCGGCAAGGCGCTGCTGGAGGCGGTGTGATGGAAGCGCTGTTTGAACTCCTCGGCGGTCCGGAGAACGCCCTCCTCGTCTTCGGGTCGGCGACGATGCTGGCGCTCGTCGGGATCATCGCCTATTTCGTCGTCGGCGACGACCGGCGGGCCGACCGCAGCCTTCACAGGAACCTCCAGGCGGTCCAGGGCCGCTGGGGCTCCGGCGTTCAGGCCGCCAAGGCGGCCAGCCTGCGCCTGCGCAGCGAAGAAAGCGGACTCGCCAGCTTCGACAAGGTCGTTCGCCAGTTGCTTCCTCAGCGCCAGGCGCTGGTGGATCGCCTCGCGCGGACCGGGCGACAGATCACGGTGACGCACTACGTTCTCGCGTGCGTGTTCGTCGGCCTTGGTACGATCATCCTGCTGAACTTCACGACGAACATGCCCGGCGCGTTCAACGTGCTGATCGGCATCGCCGCCGGGTTCCTGCTGCCGCACGGCTATGTCGGCGGCCTCGCCAAGCGCCGCATCAAGACCTTCCTCACCAACTTCCCTGAGGCGATCGAGCTGATGGTCCGCACCGTGCGTTCCGGCCTGCCGATCACGGAGGGGATCGGCATCGTCGGGCAGGAGATGCCCGGCGCTATCGGCGACGAGTTCGGCCAGGTCGAGCAGAGCATCAAGATCGGCCGCACGCTCGACGAGGCGATGTGGGACGCGGCCAAGCGGCTCGACTGCCCCGAGTTCAAGTTCTTCGTCATCAGCCTTTCGGTTCAGCGCGAGACCGGCGGCAATCTCGCCGAAACGCTTGAGAACCTCGCCGACATCCTCCGCCGCCGGCGTCAGATGGTGCTGAAGGTGAAGGCGCTGTCCTCCGAGGCTCGCGCCTCCGCGATGATCATCGGCTCGCTGCCGTTCCTGATGTTCGCCATCCTGATGGCGCTCAATTCGGAATACATGGGCCAGATGCTCACCGACCCGCGCGGCCAGATCATGCTGGGCGTCGGCCTCACCAGCATCACCATGGGCATCCTCTTCATGGCAAAGCTGATCCGGTTCGAGATATGAGCCTCATTACCGGCCTCTTCCCATCCGGCGCCGCCGGCGAGGACCTGCTGGTGATGATGGCGGCAATCGCCGCCATGTTCTGCACCTATGCGGTCTGGCAGGCGCTGTTGGTGCGCGATCCGGTCAAGGCGAGCCTCAAGCGCCTCCAGGAGCGCCGCACGCGCCTCCACGGCGACCTCATCGAACAGCGCAAGAAGCGCAAGAACACCCTCGCCGAATCGGCGTCGGTCACCTCGCTCCTGAAGCGCCTCGACCTCCTGCGCTCGCGCGAGGCCGAAAAGGCCGCGATGCGGCTCGCGCAGGCCGGCATGCGCTCGCGTGAGGCGCTGATCACGTTCCAGCTCGCCAAGCTCGCCCTGCCCTTCGTCCTCGGGCTGTTCGGCCTGGTCACGATCCATTGGCTGCGGATCTGGGAACTGCCGGACGGCATGCAGCTTCCGGCGACCATGGTGCTCGCCGTGCTCGGCTGGGCCGGGCCCGAGATCTACGTCAAGAACTGCGCCGACAAGCGCAAGAAGGCGATCACCAAGGGCCTGCCGGACGCGATCGACCTGATGGTCATCTGCGCCGAGGCCGGCCTCAGTCTCGACGCCGCCCTGTCGCGCGTCGCCCGCGAAGTGGCACCGTCGGCGCCCGAATTCGCCGACGAGCTCGGCCTTGCCGCGGTCGAACTGACCTTCCTGCCGGAGCGCTCTCAAGCGCTGCAGAACCTCATTCTGCGCACCAACATGGCGCCGGTCCGCGCGCTGGTGAACACGCTCAAGCAGACCGAACGCTACGGCACCCCGCTCGCGCATGCGCTGCGGGTGCTGGCCGCCGAATTCCGCGACGAGCGCATGCTCAAGGCCGAAGAGAAGGCCGCGCGCCTGCCCGCGGTCCTCACCGTGCCGATGATCATTTTCATCCTGCCGCCGCTCTTCGTCGTCCTGATCGGGCCCGCGATCCTGCGTGCGATCGACGCCTTCAAGGGCATCAATTGACCGCCGCGGCCTGCATTGCCAAGCGCCTAGAGGCGCCCGGGATTGGGCACCGCGATCGTGCCGCTCGGGGTCGTCGACACGCCGATCGCCGAACTGCGCTGGCGGCCGGTAAGGGCGCGCATGATCTCGTAGTAGGCGACGTTGCTGCGGACCTCGCGCTCGCCGAGATCGACCCGGCCGACGCGTCGCGCGGCATCGATCTGCCCGGCGAGGCCGAGCACGAGCGCAAGATTCTGGCGGTGTGCGGCGGTCGCGCGCGGATCGGCGGTGACCCGGCGCAGCTCTTCGATCGCTTGCCGGCTGTCGCCGGACAGCGCCAGCGACAAGCCGAGATTGTTGCGCAGCAGCAGGTTGTCGGCATCGATCGCGAGGCCGGCCCGGTATTGCTCCTGTGCCGTCGCATGCTGGCCCTCAAGGTCGTTGAGGACCCCGAGGCTGTTGGCGACGCGCCAGTCGCTCGGCGCCGCGGTGCGCGCGGCGGTGAGCACCTCGCGCGCCTGCGGCAGCTGGTCGAGATTGATGTAGACGTTGCCGAGGCCGCGCAGGACCTCGGGATCGGTGGGGGCGAGGCTGCGCGCGGCGCGGAAGGCGTCGAGCGCCTCGTTGTACGCGCCGGCCTCGAACAGGACCTGGCCAAGCCGCTTCGGCGGCTCGGGATTGCGACTCTCCATCTGCGCCGCGCGGCGATAGAGCTGGACGGCGTTGGGGTAGTCGCCGGCTTCCTGGGCCGCCGCGGCAAGCCGCATGACGGTGCCATAGCTCGCGGCGCCCTCGGCCCCGACCGCGCCCGGCGCACGCCGGCCTGCAAGTCCGGCGTCCTCGAGCGATTCGCATCCGCCCATCGCAATGGCGGCGAGCGCCAGCACCGCGACCGCCCAACGGCGCGGCCGAAGCGAGCTGACCTGGGAGGCGCGCATGAATCCCATTGACCTGATCCGGCGGCGCATCCGCGCGCTGATCGGCGAGCGCTCCGGCTCGACCGCGCTCGAATTCGCGATCCTGGCACCAGTTCTGTTCGTCGCAGTGGTCGGCATCATCGAGCTGGCCATCGTCCTGCTCATCCAGGTGCTGTTGGAGGGAAGCGTCCGCGAGGCCTCCCGATTCGGGATAACCGGTTATACACCCGCCGGCGTGAGTCGGGACACCCAGATCCGCAACGTCGTCAATCAGTTCACGATCGGCCTGCTCAATCCGGCCGCGATCACCATCGAGACCAAGATCTATCCAAGCTTCGACCAGATCGGCCGGCCCGAGCCCTATACCGACGCCAACGGCAACGGCCAGTACGACGCCGGCGAGGCGTACACCGACATCAACGGCAACGGCAGCTGGGATGCGGACATGGGCGTGGCCGGGTCCGGCGGCGCGGGCGACGTCGTGCTCTACACCGTCCGCTACGACTGGCACATGATCACCGGCCTCATGCGGCCGCTGATGGGCACCAACGGCGTCGTCCATCTCCAGGCCGCAATCGCAGTGAGGAACGAACCATGGTGATGTCCCTGCTCGCCCGGCTGCGCGCCGACCGGCGCGGCGCCGCCCTGGTCGAATTCGCGGTCTCGCTGCCGATCCTCACCCTGCTGCTGCTCGGCGGTACGGAAGTCGCGCGCTACGTCCTGCTCAACCAGAAACTCGACCGCGTCGTCACCAGCACATCCGACCTGACGTCGCAGTCCGACGACATCACGACGACCGAACTCAACAACATCTTCGCGGCGACGGCGCGAATCATGCTGCCCTACAACTACAGCCGCGACGGCATCGTGATCGTGAGCTCGGTCGGGCTCGTCAACGGCGCGCCGCGCATCCATTGGCAGCGCACCGGCGGCGGCACCCTGTCGCGCGCCAGCCGCATCGGCGTCCAGGGCGGAACCGCGACCCTGCCGTCGGGGCTGACCATCGCGGCCGGCGACAACGTGATCATCGCGGAAGCGTTCTACGCCTTCACGCCGTGGCTGTGGCGCCAGATGCCGGCCGGCGATCTCTACCACCGCGCGATCACCCGGCCGCGCCTGTCGAATCTGACCGCCATAAATTGAGACGTTAGCTCGCCATTAACCGCGTCCGGGCTACGGTTCGCGTAGTTCGCAGACCGCCGCCCGTGCGGCCTGCGCGGGCACTGGAGTTCAGTATGCTGTCGCTGGTCGGGATTGCGGTTCTGTTCGTCATGGTGTTCGGCGGCTACATTCTGGCCGGCGGCAAGCTCGGCATCATCCTCAAGGCCCTGCCCTTCGAGCTGATGATGATCGGCGGCGCCGCGGTTGCCGCGATGCTCATCTCGTCGAGCATGGACGTGGTCAAGAGCGCCGTTGCAGGATTCGGCCGCGTCATCAGCGGGCCACGCTGGAAGGCGGAGGACTATCGCGACCTCCTCTGCCTGCTCTACCTGCTGACCAAGCTGATCAAGACGAAGGGCAACGTCGCGATCGAGCCCCACATCGAGAAGCCGGAAGAAAGCACGATCTTCACGCGCTTCCCGAGGATCCTGAACGACCACTTCGCCAAGGACTTCATCTGCGACACGTTCCGCATGATGATCCTGAACGTCGACGATCCGCACCAGGTCGAAGACACGATGGAGAAGCAGCTCGAGAAGCACCATCACGAGGCCCTGGGCGGCGCCGACGCTTTGACCGGCATGGCCGACGGCCTGCCCGCCCTCGGCATCGTCGCCGCGGTGCTCGGCGTCATCAAGACCATGGCCTCGATCGACCAGCCCCCCGAGATCCTGGGCAAGATGATCGGCGGCGCGCTGGTCGGCACGTTCCTCGGCGTCTTCCTCGCCTACGGCCTCGTCGGCCCCTTCGCCACGCGGCTCAAGGCCTGCGAGAACGAAGACTTTCAGTTCTACACGATCATCCGCGATGCGATCGTGGCCCACCTCAAGGGCAACCCGGCGCAGATCTCGGTTGAGATGGCGCGCGGCAACGTGCCGTCGACGATGCAGCCGAGCTTCAGTGAGCTCGAAGAAGCGATCAACAACCTCGCTCCGGCGTGAGGAGACATCCAGCGATGAGCAAGGTCGAAACCGTTTCCGAGCTGATCACGCAGCGCCGTTTCCTCAACGACGTCGAGCAGGGGATCAAGGCGGCCAATCGCCAGGTGATTCACGCCGCGGTGCCCGAACTCAACAAGGACAGCTTCTTCGGGCTCGCCGTCGCACTCGCCAAGCTGCGCGCGAACTATCTCCAGACCGCCCTGCGCATCCTTCGCACGCCCGACGAGGAACTGCCCGCCGTGCTCGCGGAGGTCAAGTGCCGCCGCGAGGCCTTCGAGGAAGGCAGCAAGGCCTTCGAGGCGCTCGAGCGCGCGATTCAGCGCGGCTACGTGGACATTTCGGGCGCCTGACGTCCGCGCATCCCGCGCCCGCCACGCCTTCAGTCGTTGGCGAGCAGGTGCATCAGGCTCGACGTGTCCCAGCGCCCGCCGCCGCGCGCCTGCACCTGGGCATAGAACTGGTCGACCAGCGCCGTCACCGGCAGCCGCGCCTTGTTGCGCTTTGCCTCCGCAAGGCAGATCCCAAGGTCCTTGCGCATCCAGTCGACAGCGAACCCGAAATCGAACTTGCCGTCGACCATCGTCTTGGCGCGATTCGACATCTGCCACGATCCTGCCGCGCCGGCGGTGATGACCGACAGCACCTTCTCGATGTCGAGGCCGGCCTTGGCGGCGAAATTCATCCCTTCGGACAGCCCCTGGACGAGACCGGCGATGCAGATCTGGTTGACCATCTTGGTGAGCTGCCCGGCACCCGCCGGTCCGATCAGCGTCGCCGCCTTGGCGTAGACCTTGATGACCGGTTCGACGCGGGCATAGGTCGCCGGATCGCCGCCCACCATGATGCCGAGCTGGCCGTTCTCCGCCCCCGCCTGCCCGCCCGAGACGGGCGCGTCGACGAAGCCCAAGCCGCGCTTCGACGCCTCGCCGGCAAGTTCGCGGGCGACGTCGGCCGAGGCAGTGGTGTGGTCGACGAGAATTGCGCCCTTGGCCATCCCGGCAAAGGCGCCGGCATCGCCGTAGATCACCGAGCGCAGATCGTCGTCGTTGCCGACGCAGCTCATGACGAACTCGGCGCCGGTGGCGGCTTCGGCCGGCGTCCCGGCGGCGCGGCCTTTGTGCTTCCCGGTCCAGGCCTGCGCCTTGGCGGCGGTGCGGTTGTAGACCGTAACCTCGTGGCCCGCCTTGGCGAGGTGCCCCGCCATCGGGAAGCCCATCACGCCCAGCCCGAGAAATGCCACCTTCGCCATGTCGATGCTCCCTGCGCTTCGAAAAGGGCGCGATGATACCGGCCGCGCCGAGGGCCAGCAATGAGGCATCCCGCGCCCGCAACGCATTCTTAATCGTGCTCCTGATATCCGCAGTACTGCCCGTTTTCGCGCGCCGGACCGCCCGCGAGCATCACGGCTTGTCGGCGGGGCCCTTGCCCACTAGGATTCGCGACCCTTCAGAGTCGACGCCTTGGGGGCTGGGGCCCCCGTACGCTGACGGGACGGCGCACCCCCCGGTGACGCCGCTACGTGGGAAGCATCATCCGTAAAGGAGTCACTGCGTGAGCGAGATCAAGAAGGGACAGCCGGCACCGGCCCCCGCCCGCACGATCAAGGAAGACGAGATCAGGACCGAAAGCGCCATCGACCGTCGTTCGGCGCTCGGCGTCATCGGCACCGCGGCCGCGGCCACCGGCGCTGCCGGCGTGGCCGGCGTCACGCCGCGCGAGGCGCAGGCCGCCACGGACGGCGACGCCGGGGCAACCGCCGACCCGCCGAATCGCGGCCGCGGGCTGCCGCGTGCCCGCCAATCCGGCGTCACCGACGTCGACCCGAGCGCCGATCCGCCGAACAACGGCCGCGGCGGCGCGGTGCAGCGCATCGCCGGAATCACCGACCGCGACCAGGGCAACGGCGCGGACCCGCAGGGCCAGGGACGCGGTTTCTTCCGCGCCACGCAATCCGGCGTGACCGACCAGGACCCGAGCGCGGATCCGCCGAACAACGGCCGCAACGTCCCGCGCCGCTCCGGCAAGTAGGCCGAAGCGCCTCGGCGAAAGAAAAAGGGCGGGTCCCCGCGGACCCGCCCTTCGTCTTTCTGGGTGGACTTCGCTTAGAAGTCCATCCCACCGCCGCCCGGCGGCATCGCCGGGCCGGCTTCCTTCTTCTCCGGCCGATCGGCGATCATCGCCTCGGTCGTGATCAGCAGGCCCGCGACCGACGCGGCGTCCTGCAGGGCCAGGCGCACGACCTTGGTCGGGTCGATGATGCCGGCCTTGATCATGTCGACGTACTCGCCCTTCTGGGCGTCGAAGCCGAAGTTTGTGCCCTTGGCTTCAAGCACCTTGCCGACCACGACGGAGCCGTCGGCGCCGGCGTTCTCGGCGATCTGGCGGGCCGGCGCCTGCAGCGCCTTGCGCACGATCTCGATGCCGACGCGCTGGTCGTCGTTGACGCCCTTGAGGCCCTCGAGCGCGCGGATGCCGAACAGCAGCGCCGAGCCGCCGCCCGCAACCACGCCTTCCTCGACCGCGGCCTTGGTGGCGTGCATCGCGTCGTCGACGCGATCCTTGCGCTCCTTCACCTCGATCTCGGTCGCGCCGCCGACGCGGATCACCGCCACGCCGCCGGCCAGCTTCGCCAGACGCTCCTGCAGCTTCTCGCGGTCGTAGTCCGAGGTCGTCTCCTCGATCTGCGCCTTGATCTGCGCGATGCGCGCCTGGATGTCGGCCTTCTTGCCGACGCCATCGACGATCGTGGTGTTCTCCTTCTCGATCGACACGCGCTTGGCGCGGCCCAGCATGTCGAGCGTCACGGTCTCGAGCTTGATGCCGAGATCGTCGCTGATCACCTGGCCGGCCGTGAGGACCGCGATGTCCTCGAGCATCGCCTTGCGGCGATCGCCGAAGCCCGGCGCCTTCACCGCCGCGACCTTGAGGCCGCCGCGCAGCTTGTTGACGACCAGGGTCGCCAGCGCCTCGCCCTCGATCTCCTCGGCGATGATCAGCAGCGGCTTGCCCGACTGCACCACCGCTTCGAGCAGCGGCAGCAGCGGCTGCAGGCTCGCGAGCTTCTTCTCGTGGATCAGGATGTACGGATTGTCGAGCTCCGTCGTCATCTTGTCCGCGTTGGTGATGAAGTACGGGCTGACATAGCCGCGGTCGAACTGCATGCCTTCGACGACGTCGAGCTCGGTCTCCAGGCTCTTCGCCTCTTCGACCGTGATCACGCCCTCGTTGCCGACCTTCTGCATCG
>JAEUKZ010000432.1 GCA_016793045.1 Alphaproteobacteria bacterium | reverse complement strand
GCGCGCATGATCGCCTGCTGGCTGCGGCCCGCGCCCTGGATGTTCCATTCGGCGTTGATCGTGCCCTCGAAGCGCTCGAAGCCCGAAGTCGCGCGCAGCAGCGGCAGCGCGCGCACGCCGGCCATGTTCATCTGGCTGTGGACGCCGAGCGCGGCCTGGCGCGCATCGAGCCGCGTCGTGCCGCGCAGCTGGCCGTTGTAGAGCCCCATCTCCGCGACGTTCGCGGTCAGCAGGCCCTCGTCGAGCTGGATGCGCAGCGCCGTTCGGCCAAGCTCGATCGCCTGCGCCGCGAGCCCGGCGAGGGTGAGCGACAGGTCCATGTCGAAGGCGCGCAGCGCGCTCGCGTCGATCGGCTGGTCCTCGCCGCCGGCGGCGCGCGGCGCGGCCTGGTTGGCGCCGGCAGCGGGCGCGGCGGCCGGACTGCTGCCGCTGCGCGCGGCGCCGACATAGGGATTGAGATCGAGCCGATCGACGGCCAGGCGGCCGCTGAGCTTCGGCCGGCGGCCCGACAGGTCGGCCTCGAGATTGCCGGTGCTGCGGATCTGGTCGAGGGCGAAGCGCGCGTCGGTCATCGTCACGCGCGTCGGTGCGAGGCTGACCCGGCCCTGGAAGGACAGCGCGTTCAACTGCCCCGGCGCGGTCGTGTCGGGAAGCGGCTGCCCTGCCCAGGCGGCGAGGCGGCGCACCGACGGCACCGCGAGTTCGAGCGTGCCGACCGCCGGCGGCGGCGCGCCGCGGTCGCTCCGCTCGAGCTGGCCGTTGAAGGCGAGCGTCAGCGGCTGTCCCTGGACGCGCAGCGTCAGCGGCACGCGCGCCAGCGCCGCCTGGGCCAGCGGGCCGGACTCGATCGCGAGCGTCAGCGCTTCGCCGTTGAGCGTCGCGCGCCCGGTGACGTTGAGCTCCATCGCCGCGCCGAGACGGCCCTGGAGCGTGATCGCGGTGACGTCGCGGCCCGGCAGGACGGCCAGCGCGTCCGCGCGCCCGACCAACGCCGCCAGTCGAGACAGCGACGGCGCGGCGAGATTGAAGCTGCCGGCGAATGTCGGTGCCGGCGCGGGCGTGAACGTGCCATCGAGCTGCGCCTGCGCGCCCGCAACCCCGCCGAGCCGGCCGCGCACCGGCGTGGCGCGCTGGGCGATGATGGCGGCGAGCGACACGCCGTCGAGGCTCAGCTCCAGCTTCTCGTTGCGGAACTGCACGTCGCCGGTCACGGCGAGTTCGTTGCCGGCGCTGATGCGCAGCCGCAGATTGGCGGCACCGACATCGCGCAGGCTCGCCTGGTCGATCGTCGCGAGCGGAGCGAGCCAGGCGGCGAGACGGGCGGGCGCCGGCGCCGCCAGCGTGACGTCGCCGGTCGAGCGCAGCGGATTGGCCGGATCGACATTCATGGCGACGTCGAGGCGCAGCGGGGCCGCGTCGATCTTCACCGCGACCGGACCGGCACGGCCGGCCGCAAGGCCGCGCGGCGCCGGGGTGCGCAGTTCGACCGTCACCTTCTCGCCGTTCCAGGTCGCGTCGCCGGTGATGCCGACCGGCTGATCGAGGCCGGGCAACGACAGCGTCAGATTCATCGCCGCCAGCTCCAGCCGTTGGCCCGTGCGGGCGTCGCGGAAATCGAAGCGGCCGTTGACGATGCGGACATCGCCGAGCGCGACGTCGGGCACCCCGGCGAGCGGATCGGCCGGGGCCGTCGGCGTCGCAGGCGGCGCCGGCGCGCGGGCGGCCGGAGCCGACGGCGCGGCAGGCGGTGCGGCCGGCGGCGCGCCAGCCGCCCCCATCGCCCAGTTGGGACGGCCGTTGCGGTCGATCTCGAGCGCGATCTGCGGTTCCGTGAGGACGAGTCGCGTCACCTCGATGCGGCCCGACAGCAGCGGCATCAGCGCCACCTCGACGTCGAGCCGCTTGATCGCGATCATCTGCGCCGCCGCCGCACCCGGCACGTTGCCCAGCGCGGCATCGTCGGCGCGTACTGCGAGGCTCGGCAGGATCGTGAGCGAAACCGGGCCGCGAATGGCGAAGTCGCGGCCGGTCGCCGCGCGCACCCGCTCTTCGAGCTGCGCCTTGTAGACATCGACCGGCACGAAGGCGGGAATGATGAACGCGGCGGCGACCACCAGAACGACCAGCGCGCCAAACCCGATGAGCAGCTTCTTCATCGCCGCAGCGCCTCCCATCGCGCTACCCGTCAACCGAACCACGAGTCTAGTCTGCCGCCGACCCGGTACAAGCCCCTAACGCGCGATGTCACCGCCGCATTCCTGCCACGATTCGGCCCGTCACCCGTGCCCTTGTTAAGCCCGTACGATTGCGGCAAGGTGCCCGCCGATTCCAAACGAGGCGGGTGCCATGGCAGAAACCGATTTCGACGTCGTTGTGATCGGCAGCGGTCCGGGCGGCTATGTCTGCGCGATCCGCGCGGCCCAGCTCGGCATGAAGGTCGCCTGCGTCGAGAAGCGCGCCACGCTCGGCGGCACCTGCCTGAACGTAGGCTGCATCCCGTCGAAGGCGATGCTGCAATCGTCCGAGAAGTTCAGCGAGGCGCGCCACGGCCTCGCGGCCTTCGGCGTCAAGGTGGGCAACGTCGAACTCGACCTGCCGGGGCTGATCGCGCACAAGGACAAGGTCGTCGCCGACAACGTCAACGGTGTTGCCTTCCTGTTCAAGAAGAACAAGATCGAGTGGGTGAAGGGCGCCGGCAAGGTCCGCGGCGCCGGCACCGTCGACGTCGCGCTCAACGACGGCGGCGCGCGCACCATCACGACCAGGAACATCATCATCGCGACCGGTTCCGACGTCGCGACGCTGCCCGGAATCACGATCGACGAGAAGCAGATCATCTCCTCGACCGGGGCGCTGGCGCTGCAGTCGGTGCCCGCCAGCATGGTGGTGATCGGCGGCGGCTATATCGGACTCGAGATGGGATCGGTGTGGCAGCGTCTCGGCGCCAAGGTCACCGTGGTCGAGTTCCTCGACCGCATCCTGCCCGGCATGGACGGCGACGTCTCGAAGCAGATGCAGCGCATCCTCGCCAAGCAGGGCATGGCGTTCAAGCTGTCGACCAAGGTGATGGCCGCGAAGACCGGCAAGGCCGGCGTCGAACTGACGCTCGAGCCCGCCGCCGGCGGCACGGCGGAGACGATGACGGTCGACGTCGTGCTCGTCGCGGTCGGCCGCAAGCCCTACACCGAATCGCTCGGCCTCGCCGAAGCGGGCGTGGCGCTCGACGACAAGGGCCGGGTCAAGACCGATGCCCATTTCCAGACGAGCGTTCCCGGCATCTACGCGATCGGCGACGTGATCGCGGGACCGATGCTCGCGCACAAGGCGGAGGACGAGGGCGTCGCGGTGGCGGAGATCATCGCCGGCCAGGCGGGCCACGTGAACTACGACGCGATTCCGGGCGTGGTCTATACGTGGCCGGAGGCCGCTTCCGTCGGCAAGACCGAGGAGCAGGTAAAGGCCGAGGGCATCGCCTATAAGGTCGGCAAGTTTCCGTTCACCGCCAACGGCCGTGCGCGCGCGATGGCCGCGACCGACGGCTTCGTGAAGGTGATCGCGGACAAGGCGACCGACCGCGTGCTCGGCGTTCACATCCTCGGCGCCGATGCCGGACACCTGATCGCCGAGGCGGCGATCGCCATGGAGTTCGGCGCGAGCGCCGAAGACATCGGCCGCACCTGCCACGCGCACCCGACCTTGAGCGAAAGCGTCAAGGAGGCGGCGCTCGCGGTCGACGGACGGCCGATCCACATCTGAGCCGCGCCGCGATCACATTAACTTACTGCAACCTATACGCGAATGCGCCGCACCGCATCCTATCCATGCGTTGCGGCGACGCGCCAATGGCGCTAGGCTGCAGCGTCGTTCCGAGCAACCACGCAGGGGATACCATGCTTAGAAAGCTCGCCTTGGCCGCGTCCGCGGCCGTCATGTCGCTCGTCCTCGTCCAGTCCGAGCCGGTCCAGGCCCAGGGATCTGGCGTTCGCGTCGGCTACCTCAACTGCCAGGTCGCGCGCGGGGTCGGCTTCGTCTTCGGGATGACGCGCAACCTCACCTGCACCTACGCGCCGACGTCCGGCACGGCCGAGACGTACACCGGCTCGATCCAGCAATACGGCGTGAATCTCGGCTTCATCGAGCGCGGCATCATCGTCTGGGCCGTCGTCGCCCCCACCGCGCAGATCGAGCCCGGCTCGCTCGCGGGCAACTACGGCGGCGTCGCCGCCGGCGTAGCGGTGGGCTACGGCCTCGGCGCCAATGCGCTGTTCGGCGGCAGCAACAGCCAGTTCGGCCTGCAGCCGGTCAGCCTCGAAGGCATGCAGGGGCTCAACATCGCGGCCGGCATCGCCGGTCTGACGCTGCGCGCCCAGCGGCCGCGCGCGCCGGCGACGCGCCAGCGCCAGTAGACGCAGCCGAAGCCCGAAGCAGACGGGGCGGGCCCTGGCCCGCCCCGTTTCCGTTTCGACGCCCCGCGACGGCGCTCAGCCGGAAAGCCCGCCGTCGCGGCACAGCACGACGCGCCAGCCGTCCGGGTCCTCGTAGGTCAGCGCGCGCCCGTGCCACCACGGATTCTCCGGTTCGACCGGCCGATGGCCCTGCGCTTCGAGGCGGCGGCGCGCCGCCTCGAAATGCGCCGGGTCGGGAATGTACAGCACGAGCAGATTGTCGCGGCTCGGCGCCGGGCACGGACTGCCCTCGCGATGGCGCGTGAATTCCAGGTGATAGTCGCGGCCCGGCAGGCCGAGCATCACGCCGTCATAGCCCGCATGCCCGGCGAAGCGCGCGAGCACCGGCAGCCCGAGGCCGTCGCGATAGAACGCTTCCACCGCCTCCAGCCGGTCGGTGGGGCGCGCGATCCGGACCTGTGCGACCGTGACGCCTCCCGCCCATGAATTCGTCGTCGCGTTCATGCGATCACGCCGTCGGCCAGGCGATGCCCTGCGCCGCCATCATCCGTTCGAAGGCGGGGCGGCGGCGTACGAGATCGCAGCAGCGGGCGATACTCGGATAGGTGTAGGCCGGCTTGGCGCAGCCGCGCGACCAGCGCGCCAGCATCACGAGGAATATGTCCGGCGCGCTGAATTCGGCACCCAGCAGATAGGGACCCGACGCCAGCGCCGCGTCGAGCTTCTCCCACATGCCGGCAAGCCGGCGTTCGGCGACCGCCTTGACCTCCGCCTGCGCCGCCGCCGAATCCGCGAAATAGTCCTGGTGGTAGTACTGCATGAACGCCTCCTGCACCGTGTTGGTGAGGTAGCACGTCCATTGATAGTAGCGACCGCGCTGCGGCGTGCCCGGTGCCGGCGCCAGCCGCGCCTCCGGGTGCTTGTCGGCGAGATGCATGAGGATCGCCGCGCTTTCGTACATCACGAAGTCGCCGTCGACCAAGGTCGGGACGCGGCCGTGCGGGTTGAGCTTCAGATAGTCCGGGCGGCGATGCTCGCCGGCCTTGGTGTCGACGCGCACCATCGTGTGCGGCGCGCCGATCTCTTCGAGCGCCGCATGCGGAGCGATCGCCGCGGAGCCGGGCGCGTAGTAGAGCGTGTACATCTGGCTTGATCCTTCTGACGGGCCGGCCCGGGGCGGCCGATTCGCGATGCAAGAGCGTAGCCGCTTGCCGCAGGAGCGGTCAAAATGCGCCCGTCGCGCGCCCGCCGGTAGCACCCTCGCATGTCGAATCCCCGCTTCGTCGCCCTGCTCTGCGCCGCTGAAGTGGCAAGCATGGCCGGTTTCGCAACCTTCCCCGCCCTGCTGCCGCAGTTCCTCGCCGAATGGAACCTCAGCAACACCGAGGCCGGCTGGATCAACGGCATCTTCTCCGCCGGCTATATGCTGGCGGTGATCGTGCTTGCCGCCTTCACCGATCGCGTGCCGGCGCGCAACGTCTACGTCGCCTCGTGCCTGCTCTCGGCGGTTGCCGCCTTCGGCTTCGCGCTGCTCGCGTCGGGGTTCTGGAGCGCGCTCGCCTTCCGCGCCCTCGCCGGCGTCGGCCTCGCCGGCACCTACGTGCCCGGCCTCAAGGCGCTCTCCGACCACGTCCAGGGACCGTTCCAGTCGCGCGC
>JAEUKZ010000417.1 GCA_016793045.1 Alphaproteobacteria bacterium | reverse complement strand
CCAGCGACACCGGAATCGCGCGCCAGGTGCCGATCGGCGCCGACCGCGTGGTGATCGTCGAGAAGTGGCGCGACCTCGCGGCGCTCAAGGCGCATCTCAATGCGCCGCACATGACCGACTATCGCACCAAGGTGAAGGACTTCGTGCGCAACACCGCGCTGCAACTGCTCGTGCCGGCGTAATCCCACCCTTGCGCCGCGCCCAAGGGCCGGGCGGGCGGGCGGCCCGTGCCGGCCAGCGCGGCCGGCCCCAGCATCCGCCGGCTATACCGCGCGAACGAGGACGTGGCGCTTCTTGCCGGCGGTGAGCTTCATCGAGCCGTCGGCGCCGATCGCCGCGGCGTCGATCTTGACGTTGGGATCGCTGAGCGCGACGTCGTTGAGCCGCGCGCCGCCCTGCTGGATCAGCCTTCGCGCCTCGCCGTTGCTGGCCGCGAGGCCCGCGCGCGCGAACAGCGCAAACGCCGCGATGCCTGCCGCCAGATCGGCGCGCGGCACGTCGACATGCGGCAGCGCGTCGCCGGTCGCGCCTTCCTCGAAGGTGCGGCGCGCGGTTTCGGCGGCGTCGCGGGCGGCGCCGTCACCGTGGCAGAGCTTCGTCGCCTCGAACGCCAGGATCTTCTTGGCCTCGTTGATCTCCGCTCCGGCGAGGGCCGCGAGCCGCGCGATCTCGCCGAGTGGCAGCTCGGTGAACAGCTTGAGGAAGCGCTCGACGTCGGCGTCCTCGGTGTTGCGCCAGAACTGGTAGTAATCGTACGGGCTGACGCGGTCGGCGTTGAGCCACACCGCGCCCTGCGCGGTCTTGCCCATCTTGGCGCCGGATGCCGTGGTCATCAGCGGCGTCGTCAGCCCGAACAGCTCGAGCCCGGCGGCGCGCCGGCCGAGCTCGACGCCCATGACGATGTTGCCCCACTGGTCAGAGCCGCCCATCTGCAGCGCGCAGCCGTGGCGCTTGGCGAGCTCCACGAAGTCGTAGGCCTGCAGGACCATGTAGTTGAATTCGAGGAAGGTCAGCGGCTGTTCGCGCTCGAGCCGCAGCCGCACCGAGTCCATCGTGAGCATGCGGTTGACGGAGAAATGCCGGCCGATCTCGCGCAGCAGCGGCACGTAGAGCAGCGTGTCGAGCCAGGTCGCGTTGTTCGGCATGATGGCGTCGGTCTTGCCGTCGCCGAAGGCGAGGAACTGCGCGAAGACGCGCTTGATCCCCTCCATGTTGCGCGCGATGTCCTCGTCGGACAGCAGCTTGCGGCTTTCGTCGCGGCCCGACGGGTCGCCGACCTTGGTCGTGCCGCCGCCCATCAGGACGACCGGCTTGTGGCCGGTGCGCTGCAGCCAGCGCAGGATCATGATCTGCACCAGGCTGCCGACATGGAGGCTGTCGGCGGTGCAGTCGAAGCCGATATAGGCCGGGGTGGGGCCGGACATGAGGCGCCGGTCGAGCGCCTCGATGTCGGTTATCTGGTGGACGAAGCCGCGCTCATGGATGGCGCGCAGGAATTCCGATTTCGGCGACGCTGACATTTGCTAGGGCCCACGGGAATCAACGCGCGGCGGTCTTCTGGCGCTCGGGCGGTCGCTCGAGCGAGGCCGGGGTCTGCATCACGGAGGAGATGTAGTCCTCGACGTGCTGGGTCAGCTTGTCGAGCTTGTCCGTGTAGAAGTGGTTCGCGCCGCGGATCAGGCGGTAGTCGATGTGGATGTCGCGCTGGCGACCCAGCCGCTCGGAGAGCTTCTGGACCGGGTCGTGCGGGACGATGTCGTCCTTGTCGCCCTGCAGGATCAGGCCCGAGGACGGGCAGGGGGCGAGGAAGGTGAAGTCGAACACGTTGGCGGGCGGCGACACCGCGATGAAGCGCGAGATTTCCGGCCGCCGCATCAGCAGCTGCATGCCGATCCACGCCCCGAACGAGAAGCCGGCGACCCAGCAGGCCTGGGCGTTGACGCAGGTCGACTGCAGCCAGTCGAGCGCGGACGCGGCGTCCGTCAGCTCGCCCTCGCCGCGCGAATAGCTGCCCTGCGAGCGGCCGACGCCGCGGAAGTTGAACCGCAGCGTCGAGAATCCGAGCTGGGTGAACACCTGGTGCAGCGCAAAAACGACCTTGTTGTGCATCGTGCCGCCGTGCTGCGGATGGGGATGCAGCAGCAGGGCGATCGGCGCCCGTTCCACCTTGCTCGGGTGGAACCGGCCTTCGATGCGTCCCTCGGCACCGTTGATAATGATATCCGGCATCGTGTCTCCGTCACCCGGTCCACCGCGCCGCCCGGGGAAAAACCGATCATTGAGCTAGGTCAACATCCCCCGGCAGCCCCTATTCCAAAATCGACCCGCGTCGGAATTCTTGACTGCATTAGTCGGGAAATCTATATGTCTCACCAACCGACCCGCCGTCCTGCGACGGCGACTTCGCCACCGCCGGCCGGGGGGCCATAGGGTTCCGAAGGGCCGCGATCATAGGTTGCTAGGGCTATGATTTTCAAGCGTGTTCGCGAGGATATTCAAGCCGTGATGGCGCGCGACCCGGCTGCCCGGTCGCAGCTGGAGGTCTTGCTGTGCTATCCGGGGCTTCACGCGGTAGCGATGCACCGTTTGGCCCACAGGGCTTGGCGGCGCGGCTTCCGCCTCCTGGGCCGGTGGATCTCGCATCTCGGCCGCTTCCTGACCGGAATCGAGATTCACCCCGGGGCGCGGATCGGACAGCGCTTGGTCATCGATCACGGTATGGGCGTGGTGATCGGCGAGACCGCCGAGCTCGGCGACGACGTTTACATCTATCATGGCGTTACCCTGGGCGGGACGTCGCTCAGCAAGGGCAAGCGGCACCCCACGGTCATGTCGAACGTCATCATCGGTGCAGGCGCCAAGATCCTCGGGCCGATCACCATCGGCAACGGTGCGCGGGTCGGCGCCAATGCGGTGGTCCTCAAGGATGTCGCCGACGGGGTGAGCGTCGTCGGCATTCCGGCCCGCCCGGTCGGCGAGGACCGGCCGCGCGTCGAATTCTGCGCCTACGGCCTGACTGCCGACCTGCCGGACCCGGTGGCGCGCGCGATCGACGCGCTGTGCGCCGACCTCACGACGCTGCGCGGGCGGGTGGTGGAACTCGAGCAGCGGGCGCACGACGAAGCGGAGGCCGCGGCCGCGCCGCGCGCTGCCGCGGCGGGCGAGCGCGCGCGGTTCTTCGCGATCAAGGGAGACGGAAATTGAAGCTGAGCACCAAAGGCCGCTACGCGGTGATGGCCATGGTCGACCTCGCGTCGAGCAGCGGCGGCGCGCCGGTGGCGCTCGCCGACATCGCGACGCGGCAGGAGATTTCGCTGTCCTATCTCGAGCAGCTCTTCGCCAAGCTGCGCAAGAACGGGCTGGTCAAGAGCGTGCGCGGGCCCGGCGGGGGCTACCTGCTGGCGCACCCGATCGAGGCGATGCGGATTTCCGACATCATCCTCGCGGTCGACGAGCCGATCCGGGCCACGCGCTGCCATGTCGGCTCCGCCGCCGGCTGCCGCTCGAACCGCAGCCGCTGCGTGACCCACGATCTGTGGGAGGAACTCGGCAACCAGATCCATCTCTACCTGAGTTCGGTCACGCTCGCCGACGTCTGCAACAAGCGGATCCTGGGCACCAGCCATCTCGGCCGGGCCCCTGCTGCGGCGGAACCGGCGCTCGCCGTCTCGGCGGCGCAGTAGCGGACCGGACGATCCCGACCATGACCAGCGCGCCCGCCTATCTCGATCACAACGCCACCACACCGGCCAAGCCGGCGGTGATCGCGGCGGTGACGGCGGCGCTGGGCTGCGTCGGCAACCCGTCGTCGGTGCATCGCTTCGGGCGCTGCGCGCGGCGCACGGTCGAAGTCGCGCGCGAGCAGGTCGCGGCGCTGGTCGGCGCCGCGCCGTCGCAGGTCGTCTTCACCGCCAGCGCCACCGAGGCGAACAACCTCGCGCTGCACGGACTCGGCAGCGCAGCGAGCCGGCGCATCCTGGTGTCCGGCATCGAGCACGACTCGATCATCGCCGCCGCCGACGAGGCGACGCGCATCGCCGCCACCGCGGACGGGCTGATCGACCTCGCCGCGCTCGAACGCGATCTCGCCCGCGACGAGCGCCCGGCCCTGGTCGCGCTGATGCTGGCGAACAACGAGACGGGCGCCATCCAGCCGGTCGCCGAGGCGGCGCGCATCGCGCGTGCCCATGGCGCGCTGCTCCTCTGCGATGCCGCCCAGGCCGTCGGCAAGATCGCGGTCGACATCGGTGCGCTCGGCTGCGACGCGCTGACCGTGTCGGCACACAAGTTTGGCGGGCCGCAGGGCGCGGCCGCCCTGGTGCTGGCCGGCGATCCGCCGCTGGCGTCGCTGATCCGCGGCGGCGGCCAGGAGCGCGGCCGCCGCGCGGGTACGGAGAACGTGCCGGCGATCGCCGGCTTCGGCGTCGCGGCGAAGCTTGCCGCCGAGGATTTGCCGCGGATGGCCGCACTGGCAGCGCAGCGCGACCGCCTCGAGGCGGCCGTACGGCGCGTGGCGCCCGGTGCCGAGATCTTCGCGGCGGCGGCGGAACGGCTGCCCAACACCTCGTGCCTGAGCATGCCAGGGGTCGCCTCCGAGACGCAGATCATGGCGCTCGATCTCGCCGGCGTGGCGGTGAGCGCCGGTTCGGCATGTTCGTCCGGCAAGGTGCGGGCGAGCCGCGTGCTGACCGCGATGGGCGTGCCGCTGGCGGTCGCCAACACCGCGATCCGCGTCAGCCTCGGCTGGACCACGGGCGCCGCCGACATCGACCGCTTCATCGAATCTTGGACCGCGCTGTGGACGCGGCTCGGCAACAGCCGGGCCGCCGTTCCGGCGGCATGAACACCGGGAAGGGCAACATGGCGACCGCGTTGAACACGACGACCCAGGCGCAGCGTCCGAACGAGCCGCAGAAGCCGCTCTATCTCGACTATCAGGCGACGACGCCGATGGACCCGCGCGTCCTCGAGACGATGATGCCGTACTTCGTCGAGAAGTTCGGCAATCCGCATTCGCGCAGCCACGCCTATGGCTGGGAGGCGGAGGAGGCGGTGGAGACGGCGCGCGGGCAGGTCGCGGCGCTCATCAACGCCGACCCGCGCGAGATCGTCTTCACCTCGGGCGCGACCGAGTCCAACAACCTCGCCATCGCCGGCGTCGCGCGATTCTACAAGGACAAGCGCAATCACATCGTCACCCTGGTGACGGAGCACAAATGCGTGCTCGACACCTGCCGGCATCTCGAGCAGGAAGGCTTCGAGGTGACATACCTCAACGTCGAGCCCAACGGGCTCGTCGACCTCGAGAAGCTCAAGGCCGCGATCACGCCCAGGACCGTGCTGGTCTCGATCATGGGCGCCAACAACGAGATCGGCGTGATCCAGCCGCTTGCCGAGATCGGCGCGATCTGCCGCGCGCGCGGCGCGTTCTTCCACACCGACTGCGCCCAGGCCTACGGCAAGATCCCGCTCGACGTCGAGGCGATGAAGATCGACCTGATGAGCATCTCCGGTCACAAGATCTACGGGCCGAAGGGCGTCGGCGCGCTCTACGTCCGCCGCAAGCCGCGGGTGCGCCTGGTGGCGCTGATCCATGGCGGCGGGCAGGAGCGCGGCATGCGTTCGGGGACGCTGGCGACGCCGCTCTGCGTCGGCCTCGGCGCCGCCGCCGAACTGTGCCGCAAGGAAATGGCGGACGAGGCCGAACGGCTGACCCGGCTGCGCGAACGGTTCCTCAGGTCCGTGACGTCGCGCCTGCCCGAAGTCTTCGTCAACGGCGACCTCGCGCACCGCCTGCCGGGCAACCTCAACATCAGCTTCGCCTATGTCGAGGGCGAGGGACTGATGATGGGCATCAAGGACCTCTGCGTGTCGTCGGGTTCGGCCTGCACCTCGGCGTCGCTCGAGCCGTCCTACGTGCTGCGCGCGCTGGGCGTGGAGGAGGAACTGGCGCACACCTCGCTGCGCATCGGCTTCGGCCGCTTCACCACCGAGGCGGAGGTCGACTACGCGGCGGACCGGATCGTCGAGGCGGTGCAGAAGCTGCGGTCGATGAGCCCGCTCTGGGAGATGGCCCAGGACGGCATCGACATCAAATCGATCAAGTGGGCCGCACACTGACCGTGTGGCAATGGGCGTGCAAACGCCCTATATCGGGACTGTCGAAGGAGACATAGATGGCCTATAGCGAAAAAGTCGTCGAGCACTACGAGCATCCGCGCAATGTGGGCTCGCTCGACAAGAACGACCCCTCGGTCGGTACCGGGCTGGTCGGCGCCCCGGCCTGCGGCGACGTCATGAAGCTGCAGATCAAGGTGAGCGCCGACGGCATCATCGAGGACGCCAAGTTCAAGACCTTCGGCTGCGGCTCGGCGATCGCGTCGAGTTCGCTGGTGACCGAATGGGTCAAGGGCAAGTCGCTCGACGAAGCCGCGACGATCAAGAACACCGAGATCGCCCAGCATCTGGCGCTGCCGCCGGTGAAGATCCATTGCTCGGTGCTGGCCGAGGATGCGATCAAGGCCGCGGTCGCCGACTATCGGGCGAAGCACGACACCAAGGCCGCCGAGTAGGCCGCGCGCGAACGGAGACTGGCTTTGAGCGAGATCGTCGAAACCTCGTCCACCGCGAATGCGCCGGCCCCGACACCGGCCCCGGTCAAACGCGCCGCGCGGCCGCGCCCGCCGCCGATCGCGATCACGCCGTCGGCGATCGAGCGCGTGCGTGCGCTGATGGCCAAGCGCGGCAAGCCGTCCTTCGGCGTGCGCGTCGGCGTGCGCACGCGCGGCTGTTCGGGGCTGAGCTACACGCTCGAATACGCCGATGCGGCAAGCCCGGGCGACGAGGTCGTCGAGCCGGCGCCCGACGTGCGCGTGCTGATCGATCCCAAGGCCTCGATGTTCCTGTTCGGCACCGAGATGGACTACGTCGAGGAGAAGCTCCAGTCCGGCTTCACCTTCCGCAATCCGAACGAGAAGGGCCGCTGCGGCTGCGGCGAGTCCTTCCACGTCTGATCCCATCCGGCCGCGCGGGACGACATGGCGCCGCCGTCTCGAAGGCGGCGCTCCCGCAGGCGGCCCCTGAACCCGATGCCATCGCGACCGCAATGACCGAGGCGGCTACCCCGACGACGAACGCGCCCGCGACCGCGGCGCCGCTGCGCTGCTGGTCCTGCGGCGGTCCGGTCGCGTCCGGCGCCGTCTTCTGCGCGACCTGCCGCGCGGTCCAGCCGCCGGGCGATGCCGACCATTTCGCGCGTCTCGGCCTGCCCCGCGCCTTTGCGCTCGATGCCGCCGAACTCGACCGCCGCTACTTCGCCGCCCAGCGCCAGCTCCACCCGGACCGCTTCGCCACCCGCAGCCCGCGCGAGCGCGCGATCTCGCAGAGCCAGGCGGTGAGCCTGAACGACGCCTACGAGACGCTGAAGGCGCCGCTGGCGCGCGCATGCTATCTCTTGAAGCTCGAAGGCGTCGCGCGGACGCCGGACCAGGACCACACGATCGACGATCCCGCCTTGCTGATGGACCAGATGGAACGCAGGGAAGCGCTCGGCGAGGCGGCCGACGGCGCGGCGGTGCAGCGCATCGTCGCCGCGGCCGATGCCGACGCGCGCGACGCGCTCGCCGCGATCGCGCGCGCCTTCGCCCGGGACGATCTCGCGGCGGCGGCGCGGGAGACGACGCGGCTGCGCTACCTCGAAAAGCTCATCGAGGACGCGCGCCTCGCGCGCGCGCGCGTCGCCCCCCGGCAGGCGGCAGGCTGACGTGGCGCAGCTCCTGCAGATCCACGAGCCCGGCGAGACGCCGCTGCCGCACGAAGGCGACCGCGGCGCCGCCATCGGCATCGACCTCGGCACCACCAATTCGCTCGCCGCGCTGTCGCTCGACCAGAAGCCCGAGGCGCTGCGCGACGTGCACGGCCGTGCGCTCGTTCCCTCGGTCGTCGCCTATTCGCCGGACGGGCCGGTCGTCGGCGCCGATGCGCGCCGCATGCTGCTCGACCAGCCCGAGCTCGTCGTGTCCTCGGTGAAGCGCCTGATGGGCCGCGGCGCCGCCGACATCAAGGCGCTCGCGGGCGCGCTGCCCTACGAAGTCGCACCGTCCGCCGATGGCGGCATGGTGCGCATCAGGGTCGGCGGGCGCGTGCTGAGCCCGGTCGAGATCTCCGCCGACATCCTGCGCGCCGTGCGTGCGCGCGCCGAAGACGCGCTCGGCCAGAGCGTGGACCGCGCGGTCATCACCGTTCCCGCGTACTTCGACGACGCGGCGCGCACGGCGACGCGCGACGCGGCGCGGCTCGCCGGGCTCGAAGTGCTGCGCCTCGTGAACGAACCCACCGCGGCAGCGCTCGCCTACGGCCTCGACAAGCATTCGGAGGGGCTCTACGCGATCTACGACCTCGGCGGCGGCACCTTCGACTTCTCGCTGCTGCGGCTCGAAAAGGGCGTGTTCCAGGTCCTCGCCACCGGCGGCGACGCAGCACTGGGCGGCGACGACTTCGACCACGCCGTCGCGGCGCGGCTGCTCGCGGAGCGGGCGGCGCAGATCGCAGGCGCCACCGTCGACACCTCGCGGGTCAAGCTCGCGCTCGCGACCGCGCGGCTCGCCAAGGAATGCCTGTCGTCGCAGGACGAATGGATCGGCATGCTCGATCTCGACGACCGTCCCTCGCGCCACCATCTCGCGCGCGCCGAGGTCGAGACGATGATCGCGCCGTTGGTCGCACGCACGATCGAGATCTGCCGCCAGGTGCTCGAGGACGCAGCCGTGGCGCCGCAGGACGTCCAGGGCGTCGTTCTGGTCGGCGGCTCGACGCGCGTGCCGCTGGTCCGCCGGCAGGTCGCGGCGTTCTTCGGCCGCGAGCCGCTCTCCGACATCGACCCGGACGAGGTCGTGGCGCTCGGCGCCGCCCTGCAGGCCGAGGCGCTGACGCGCGGCTCCGACACGCTGCTGCTCGACGTGACGCCGCTGTCGCTCGGCATCGAGACGATGGGCGGGCTGGTCGAGAAGCTGATCGACCGCAACACGCCGATCCCGGTCGCCAAGGCGCAGGAGTTCACGACGTACCAGGACGGGCAGACCGCGATGCTCATCCACGTCGTGCAGGGCGAGCGCGAGATGGTCGACCAGTGCCGCTCGCTCGGCCGCTTCGAACTGCACGGCATCCCGCCGATGGTCGCCGGCGCGGCGCGCATCCGCGTCAGCTTCGCGGTCGACGCCGACGGGCTGCTGACCGTGAGCGCCGCCGAGAAGACGACCGGCACCGCGGCGCGCGTGGAGATCCGGCCGAGCTACGGCCTGAGCGAGGACGAGATGGCGACGATGCTCGCCGACAGCATCGCCAACGCCAAGGCCGACATGGAACGGCGCTTGCTTGTCGAGGCGCGGGTCGAGGCGACGCGGACGGCAAAGGCCGTGCAGGCGGCGCTTGCCGCCGACGGGGAACTGCTCGATGCGGCGGAGCGCGCCGGGCTCGAGCGCGCGATCGCCGCGGTCGAGCAGGCGGCGGCCGGCGGCGACCGCGCGGCGATCGTCGCGGCGGCGGAGGCGCTGGAGCTGGAGTCGAAGCCGTTCGCGGAGCGGCGCATGGACCGCGGCATCCGCACGGCGCTGGCGGGCAAGCGCGTCGACGCGGTCCTGCCGACCGGGGAATGATCAGGGGACTGGAGCAACGAGGATTGCGATGCCGAAGATTACGTTCATCGATCGCCAGGGGCAGCGCCACGAGGTCGACGCGCCGGTCGGACTGTCCGTCCTGGAAATCGCCCATCGCAACAACATCGACCTCGAAGGCGCGTGCGAAGGCTCGCTCGCCTGCTCGACGTGCCACGTCATCGTCGATGCCGAGGACTACGAGCGCCTGACCGACGCGACCGAGGACGAGGAGGACATGCTCGACCTCGCCTTCGGCCTTACCCACACCTCGCGCCTCGGCTGCCAGATCGTGATGACGGAGGAGCTCGACGGCCTCACCGTCACGCTTCCCGCCGCGACGCGCAACATGATGGTGGACAAGGGATGAAGCTCCGCTGGACGGACGTGCGCGAGATCGCCATCGCGCTCGAGGAGACGCACCCCGACGTCGACGTGGTGAATCTGCGCTTCACCGACCTGTGGAAATGGGTGCAGGCGCTCCCCGATTTCGCCGACGATCCCAACAAGTCGAACGAGAAGATTCTCGAGGCGATCCAGATGGCCTGGCTCGATGAGCGCGGCTGAGCAGCCCTGGCCGCGCGACGGGCTGTTCGCCCGCCTGCGCGCGGCCTGCGCCCCGGAATGGCGGCGCTACGTCGAGCACGACTTCGTGCGCGAGCTCGCGCGCGGCACCCTGCCGGAGCGCGCCTTCCGCCACTATCTCGGCCAGGACTATCTCTTCCTGATCCAGTTCGCCCGCGCCTATGCGCTGGCGGTCTACAAGTCGTCGTCGCTCCAGGACATGCGCGACGGGCTCGCCGGGCTGAAGGCGATCCTCGACGACGAGATGTCGCTGCATCTCCGCTATTGCCGCTCCTGGGGCCTGAGCGAGGCCGATGTCGAGCACCTGCCCGAGGCGCCGGCGACGCTCGCCTATACGCGCTACGTGCTCGAGACGGGGATGGCCGGCGACCTGCTCGACCTGCGCGTGGCGCTGGCGCCGTGCATCGTCGGCTATGGCGAGATCGGCTGGGCGATGGCGCGCGATCCGGCGACGCGCCGCGACGCCAACCCCTACCGGGACTGGATCGCGACCTATGGCGGCGCGGACTACCAGGCCATCGCCCTGTCCGCCGCCGCGGGCCTCGACCGGCTGTGGCAGGAGCGCGCCGGCGGCGGCCGCTTCGAGCGGCTGGTGCGGATCTTCGGCGAGGCGACGCGGCTGGAAGCCGATTTCTGGCAGATGGGTCTGTCCGCCGGCTAGCCGCGGCGGTTGCTTACCCGCCGTTACGAATTCGCGTGCTATCCTGCAGGACCGTGAAATCGACCGTCGGGCCGGGCCGTTAGCATCACGAACATGGATGGATTGCCGCACAACCCGCCGCCGGGCACGCCGCACGTCGCAGACGCCGTGCGCTGGCGCCCGCGCGCGCCGGCCGTGCTGCAGCGGCTGAAGGACAACGCCGCGGTCCGGCTCCATCTCGGCGCGCTGCTGCGCTCGCCGCTCGGCCCCGCGATCGTCCGGCCGTGGTCGGACTGGGTGTTCCTGCGCCTGCTCACCGGCGGCATGCTGCCGACGGCGCGGCTGTGGGCGACGGCCGAGGCCACCGGCTTCGACCCCGGGCACCTGGTCGCGGCGCATCCCGGCATCAGCGACCGCATTGCGGCCGCCGACCTGCGCGCGGCTCTCGCCGGATTGACGCGGCTGCAGGCGCGCGCGCTCGCGACCGAGCGCGAAGCGCAGGCGGCGATCGCCGGGTCTTCAAAGGCCGACCGCGTGGCGGCGACCGACCAGTCGCGCCGTGTCGCGGCATACGAGTACTTGGCCGCCCGCGCATCGCTGTTCAAGGCGGCGCGCTCGGTGGCGCCGGTCGACTTCGCCATCCCCGACGACCGCGCGGTCGCCGACTGGCTGAAGCCGTGGGGCGAGACGGCGGACGCGCTGTTCGCCGCGCCGGACACGCCGCCCGTCCTGCACGAAACCCCGCCGATTAAGACGCCGGGCGGGCCGATGCGGATACTCATGGGCCCGTCGCCGGCGCCGTGGATCGACGAGCCCCTGATCGCGCGCGTCCACGAACCCGAGGGCCTGCGCGACCCGCCCACCTACATCCACTGCCACGGCATCGGCATCGACGGCGACCAGATGTCCGAAGGCGCCGACGAGATCCTGTCGCTGGTGGCGCGCGGCGTCCGCGTCGTCCGGCTGGTGGCGCCGTGGCATGGCCGGCGGCGGCCGCTCGGCTCCTGGTCGGGCGAGCGCTTTCTCGCGACCGCGCCGCTCGGCGCGATCCAGTTCTTCGCCGCGGTCGTGCGCGAATACGCGACGCTGGTCGGCTGGGCGCGCGCGACCAGCCGCGGGCCGGTCGCCATCGGCGGCATCAGCCTGGGTGCCTTGTCGGCGCAGCTCGCCGCGGTGCGGGCCCATGCCTGGCCGGCCGCGCTGCGCCCCGACGCGCTGCTGCTGATCGCGACCGGCGGACCGCTCGATGCCATCGCCTATGAGGGCAGCCTGACGCGCCGGCTTGGGCTGGATCGCGCCCTGTCGACCAGCGGCTGGTCGCAGGCGCGGCTGCAGCCGCTGGCGCGCCTCACCGACCCGCAGGTGGCGCCCGCGGTCGATCCGGCGAAGATCGTGATGGTGCTCGGCCGCAAGGACGACGTGACCCCCTATCACGGCGGCAAGGCGCTGGCGACGCGCTGGCAGGTTCCCGCGGGCAATCTGTTCGTCAACTGGCAGGGGCACTTCACCGTCGAGCTCGGTCTGATTCCGGATGCGCGGCCGCTCGCCCGCATGGCGGCGATCTTGCACGGCGGCGGTTGAAGACGCGGCGCCGGTTCCTATAGTTTCCCCCATGCTTCGCGATCCCTCCGCCGTCCTCGACCTGCCGCGCGGCAGCCGCGTCGTCGTCGCCATGTCGGGCGGCGTCGATTCCGCGGTCACCGCCGCATTGTGCGCGCGCGCGGGCTACGACGTCGTCGGGATCACCCTGCAGCTCTACGACCACGGCGCCGCGGTCGGCCGCAAGGGCGCGTGCTGCGCGGGCCAGGACATCCACGACGCGCGCGCCGCCGCCGACCGCATCGGCATCCCGCATTACGTTCTCGACTACGAAGCGCGCTTCCGCGACGCGGTCATCGACCGCTTCGCCGAATCCTACGTGCGCGGCGAGACGCCCGTGCCGTGCATCGAATGCAACCGCACGGTCAAGTTCCGCGATCTCGTGGCCACGGCGCGCGAACTCGGCGCCGCGGCACTGGCGACCGGCCACTATGCCCAGCGCTTGTCCGGCGCCGCAGGGCCGGAACTGCATGCCGGCCTCGACCCGGCGCGCGACCAGAGCTGGTTCCTGTTCGCGACGACGCGCGAGCAGCTCGATTTCCTCCGTTTTCCGCTCGGCGGCCTGCCCAAGGACCGCACGCGCGCGCTCGCCGCGGAATTCGGCCTCGCGGTCGCCGAGAAGCCCGACAGCCAGGACATCTGCTTCGTCCCCGCCGGCCGCTATGCCGGCATCGTCGAGAAGCTGCGGCCCGAGGCCGCGTCGCCCGGCGACATCGTCGACCTGTCCGGCCGGGTGCTCGGCCGCCACGCCGGCATCGCGCAGTTCACCGTCGGCCAGCGCAAGGGCATCGGCATCGCGGCTCCGGAGCCGCTCTACGTCGTGCGGCTCGACGCCGCGCGCCGCCTGGTCGTGGTCGGCCCGCGCGCGGCGCTCGCCTGCGCGGAGGTCGTGCTCGGCCCGCTCAACTGGCTCGGCGACGGCGCCGCCCCGGCGGACGGCATGGCGGTCGAGGTGCGGCTGCGCTCGGCCGCGCCGCGTCTCGCCGCGCGCCTCGTGCAGCGCGACGGCGGCTGGATCGCCGCGCTCGACACGCCGGAACTCGGCATCTCGCCGGGCCAGGCCTGCGTCGTCTACGCGGGAACGCGGGTGCTCGGCGGCGCCTATATCCGCGCGGCGACGCCGGCCTTGAACGAAGCGGCGGCGCTGTCGGCCTGACGGCGTCCCCGCCGCAGCGCGGCTGTCCGCGTCGCGCGCCGGCGCAGGAGGATCGCGACATGCCGGAGATCCACTATCCGGGCGTCTATGTCGAGGAGACGGGGGCGCCGCCGCGGGCGATCGCGGGCGTGCCGACCGCCGTCGCGGCCTTCGTCGGCTTCACGGTCAAGGGCCCCCGGAACCGCGCGGTCGCGGTCGCGGACTACGGCGAGTTCGTCGCGCGCTTCGGCGCCGCGGCGCCCGGCGCGGTGCTGCCGCTCGCGGTGCGCGATTTCTTTGCGAATGGCGGCACGGCGGCGGTCGTCGTGCGCTGCGCCGGCACGCGCGCCGGCAAGGCGGCGGCGCCCACCACCGGCCAGATCGTCGGCACGCGGCGCGCCCGCACCGGCCTGCACGCGCTCGCCGCCCCGACGCGCTTCAACCTTCTGTGCGTGCCCGACGCGGCGCGCCCGCTGCCCGGCAGCGCGCGGCCGGACCGCCGCGTCGATGCCGCGAAGATCTATGCCGCCGCTGCCGCCCTGTGCGCGGAACGGCGCGCGATCCTGCTCGTCGACCCGCCCGCCGACTGCACGACGATCGAGGCCGCGCTTGCCTGGCGCCAGACGCTGCCCCGTGCGGCGGCGGCGAATGCCGCGGCCTATTGGCCGCGTCTGCGCGACGCGGCCGATCCCGCCGGCGCGCCGGGCCGCGCGCCGTCGGGCGCCATCGCCGGCGTCATCGCGCGAACCGACGCGGCGCGCGGGCTGTGGAAGGCGCCGGCAGGCCCCGAGGCGACCGTTGCCGGCACCGCCGGCCCGACCGTTTCGATCGACGAGCGCGGGCAGGGCCGGCTGAACGCCGCCGCGGTCAACGTGATCCGCCATTTCGGCGGGCGCGGCGTGCTGGTGTGGGGCGCGCGCACGCTCGCCGGCGACGATGGCGGCGATCCGGAGTTCCGCTACGTCCCGGTGCGCCGTCTCGTCCTCCATGTCGGCGAGAGCCTTGCGGAAGGCCTGAAGCCGGCGGCGTTCGGATGCAACGGCCCGGCGTTGTGGGCGCGCCTGCGCCGCGCCGCCGAAGGCTTCCTGATGGACCTGTTCCGCCTCGGCGCCTTCGCCGGGCGCAGCCCGCGCGAGGCCTTCTTCGCGCGCTGCGACGCCACGACGACGACCCAGGCCGACATCGACGCCGGCCGCGTGCATGTCGAGGTCGGTGTCGCGCCGCTGAAACCCGCTGAATTCGTTGTCATTCGGCTGGGGATATGGACGTCCTGCGATGCTTGACAGGCCCTGCCGGGGGCCGTATCACCCCACGTCTTCGCGACCGGGCCGCTGCCCGCATGGCGGCGTAGCTCAGTGGTAGAGCAGGGGACTCATAAGCCCCGTGTCGGGTGTTCGATCCACCCCGCCGCTACCAGCGGCCCGCCGCGAGAAATCGACGACAACGACGGAAGCGATATGCGCGTGCTTCGCGCGCCGTGATGTCGCTTCCGGTTGCAGCCGGTCGCGCGTCGGCCGGCGCTCGGTGGGCGCCGGCGTCTCGATCGCGCCGGTTGTCCGTGGACAAAAATCCTTGCACAGGCAAGCGCATAGGCTGAATTGGTAGCGCGCAACCGCAGCGCAATCGTGCCCGTCGATATGTTCGCGTTGTTCTTGATATTGGTTAAGTAGCTTCACAATTTATTCACCGGGCGTTGCTAAGTCTCGTGGGCCGCTGGCGATCGGCGCGGCGCTGCCGTCCGATCGTCGGGTTTGCCAGAATCGCGCGACGGGCAGCCGGCGCGAAACCATTGGATACGCCCTGCAATGAATCCGCACACCGCTCTCGCTCCGCGATCCGCCGCCGATGCCGGCGCGGAACTGCCCGGGCAGCGGCTGCGCCATTGGTTCAGGGGATTGCTGCGCGCGAACTTCCGGCCGGCGCAGGCCGACGCCGCGCCGCGGGCGAGACGCGCCGCGGCGACCTTCGAGACCTTCGTCGAATCGCTCGGCGATTTCGGCGACAGCCAGGAACGGCTGATCGGCCGGGTGCATCTGCTGTCGCTGCGCTCGATCCGCGAGCGGCTCGGGCCGCACTGGGAGGCCTATCGCGAACGCGTCACCTCGACCGCCGAAGCGGTCGTCGCCAGCCATCTCGGCCGCACCGCGCTCCACGCCTCGATCGGCGAGGACGGCTTCGTCGTCGTCATGCCGTTCACCGACAAGCTCGACGGCAAGGTCCAGTGCGCGCTGCTGATCGACAAGATCCAGAAGCGCATCCTCGGCGACGGCGCCAAGCTGAAGGATGTCGCCGTCGCGACGTTCATGGGGTTCGCCGGCGGTCGCGCGGTGCTCGACGAATCCGATGCCGCAGCCATCCTCGAGGCCTTCGCGGGCGGTGCGGAGGATGGCGGCCCGCCGCCCGCCGCCGCGCCGGCCGGCGCCGACCAGCGCCAGCACGCCGCGGCCGAATTCGCGGCGGCGCCTCATGTGCGGCTCGTGCCGGAACCGGTCGACTTCGTGTTCGTGCCGATGTGGAACGCCTATCGCGGCGCGATCACCGGCTTCCACTGCATCGGCCGCCACCGCACGCCGCAGGGCGCGCTGCTGTCGGGCTATCAGATGCTTCCCGGCCGCGACAACTCGTCCTTCGCGCCCGAACTCGACCTGCGCACCTTGCGGGCGGCGATCGCAGCGCTGCAGCGGATGAAGGAGGACGGCAAGCGGGCAATCATCGGCGTGGCGGTGAATCCGCGCTCGCTCGAATCGGCCGCGGCACGCCGCTGCTACGCCGAAGTCGCCGCGCAGCTGCCCGACGACCAGCGCCACCTGTGCCTCGCCGAAATCGTCGGGCTGCCTCCGGATGCCCCCGAGAGCCGCGTCGCGGCCCTCGTCGCGACCCTGAAACCGTTCTTCCGCCACGTTGCGGTCCGCGTCGCGATCGACGACCGCTGCCTCTCGCGCTTCCGCTACCTCGGCATCGCGACGTTGAGCGCAAACCTCGCCGACAGCGCGATCACGAAGGACGCGATGCGCTCGCACTTCAAGCGCTTCTGCGCCGACGCGAGCCGGCTCGGCTTCGTCACCGTCGCGCGCGGCCTCGCGACGACGGACGCGGTCGCACTCGCGGTCACCGCCGGCTTCGACTACGTGGACGGCGAAGCGGTCGTCCCGGCGGCCGACCGGCCGGGGCCGATGGTCCGCTTCGGCATCGACGATCTCTACCGCTGAGGGACGGCCGCCGCGCCGCCGAAGCGCTTGACCGCGGCGCGCGTCCCGGCGTTGTTGGTCGGCGCGCCCGCATCGCGGCGCGCGACACGGCGGGCGGGGGCCGGCGACGACATGCGTCAGCGATCGACAGCGCGCCGATGGGCCGCGCCGGGCCGGCACCGGTGAC
>JAEUKZ010000010.1 GCA_016793045.1 Alphaproteobacteria bacterium | reverse complement strand
GCCCGTGCCGAGTAGCCGCGGTGGTCGACCACGACGATGCGCGCGAAGCCTTCGCCGTCGGGCAGCCACAGGGTCTGGCCGGCGAAGGGGCTCGCCGGCAGCGGCTGGCCGTTGACGACCCAGGTGAGCGGGCCTTCGCCGTCGGCGCGGAGCGTGACGCCGCTGTCCATCTCGTCGGCTTCGAGCTCGATCACCGCGCCGTCGGGGGGGTAGAGGATGCGCGGTGGACGTACCGCGGAGAGGATCGGCGCCGGCGCCGATGCGCCGCCGCGCTCGGCCGGGCGGAAATAGCGCAGGCCTTCGGGCAGCGCGCCGGTCGACGAGGCGATCGCCGCCTCGGGCGGCGTCGCGCGTTCGCCGTCGTCGGGCGGCAGCAGGTCGAACGCCTTGAGCAGGATCGGCGCCGCGGTGTTGCGGGCGAAATGGCCGGGCCGCGCGGTGCCGTCGGCGCGGCCCACCCACACGCCGACCGTCCAGCGTGCCGACATGCCGACGGCCCAGGCGTCGCGGAAGCCGTAGGACGTGCCGGTCTTGTACGCGAGCTGCCGCGGCCGGTCGACGATGCGGCTCGCCGCCCAGCCGTCGGGCAGCGGCGTGCCGGAGAGGATGTCGACGACGTACCAGGCCGAGCGGGCCTCGGCGATGCGCACCGGCTCCGCGGCCGGCAGGCCCGGCGCGCCCGGCGTCGTCACCAGCGGCCGCGCGAGCCCGCCGTCCGCGAGCGCCGCATAGAGCATCGTCAAGTCGGCGAGGTCGATGCCGACGCCGCCGAGCGCCACCGGCAGCGAGGCGCCCCCCGTCAGCGGGCGGAAGGCGAGCCGCGCGCCGGTATCACGCAGAGCGGCGACAAATCTTACCGGTCCGACGCGGTCGAGCAGCGCGACCGCGGGGATGTTGAGCGACTGCTGGAGCGCCGTGCGCACGGTGAGCCGGCCCTGGAACTCGCGGTCGAAATTGCGCGGCGCCCAGTCGCCGAAGCGCATCGGCATGTCGTCGATCAGGGTCTCGGGATGCGCGATGCCGTCGTCGAAGGCGAGGGCGTAGATGAACGGCTTGAGCGCCGAGCCCGGCGAGCGGCGCGCGCGTGCGAGGTCGACCTGCCCGGCCGGCCCGAAGAAATTGGTGCCGCCCACCCAGGCGCGCACGGCGCGGCCGCGCGTTTCGACCGCGACGATGGCGACCGCGGCGCCGTCGCCGAACCAGAACGCCTCGTCGCGGGCCAGCCGCTCGAAATTGCGCTGCAGGCGCGCGTCGAGCGTCGTCGCGACCACGGCGCCTTCGCCCGCGCCGCGCGCGAGGCGCTGCGCCAGATGCGGGCTCAGCATCGGCAGCGGCTGGCGCGCGGTCGGCACCGGCTCGGCGCGTCCGGCCGCCGCTTCGTCGGCGGGGATGAGGCCGAGCGCCTCGGCGCGGTCGATGACACGGTCGCGCGCGCGCCGCGCGGCCTCGGGATGGCGGTCCGGCCGCAGGCGCTCGGGCGATTGCGGCAGCGCCACCAGCAGCGCCGACTCGCCGGTGGTGAGATGGCCCGGCTCCTTGCCGAACCACGCGAGCGACGCCGCGCGCACGCCTTCGAGGTTGCCGCCGAACGGCGCCAGGGTGAGGTAGAGGTCGAGGATCGCCGACTTGGTCAGCCGCGTCTCGAGTTGGAGTGCGCGCGCGGCCTGGGCGAGCTTGGTGAGGATGCCGCGCGGCCGCGGCTCGAGCAGGCGCGCCGTCTGCATCGTCAGGGTCGAGGCGCCGGAGACGATGCGACCGTTCGCGGCGAGCTGCACGGCGGCGCGGGCGACCGCGAGCGGATCGACGCCGACATGCTGATGGAAGCGCGAATCCTCGATCGCGATCAGCAGCCGCAGGTATCGCGGATCGACGTCCTCGACCGTCGTCGGCAGGCGCCAGCGCCCCTCGGCGTTGGCGAACGGGCGCAGCATCGCGCCATCCGCGCCGGCGACGACGACCGAGCGCGGCGCCGCGCGTTCGAGCGGCGGCGGAAAGGCGCGATCGGCCGCGACGGCGGCGATGACGATCGCTGCGGCAGCCGCGATGGCGATCGCAAGTCTGCGGCGGGCTCGCTTCGGCGCAACCCCCGCCCCATCGCTCCCCCGCAGAGGCGGGGGAGTGGCTGAGCCGCCTTCACCCTCCTCCGCGCGAGCGGGGGAGGGTTGAGGTAGGGGGGCCTGCCCCATGAGCGGTCCGCGCCTCAGCGCGGCGCGATCGTCACCGCGCCGGGCGCGGTGCGTGCGCGCACCGGCGGGCGGTACATGTCCTCCGCGTTCGCCGCCGGCAGCACGTAGGTGCCCGGCGTCACCGCGCGCACCACGTAGGCGAAGACGAAGTTGCGCCCGAAGGTCGAGGCCTGGTCCGAATCGTCGTCGCCCGCAGGCGTGCCGTCGGGGTTCGTGCGCGTCACGTTGAAGGCGGCGACGTAGCGGTCGTCGCGCGCCTCCTGCACCGCCGGCCTGCGCAGGCGCGGCAGGAACGCATAGGGCGTGTTGCCCTCCTCGTTGGGCGTCAGGGTTGCTTCGATCTCGAAGCCGGCCGGCAGCAGGTCGAGCACCGCGATCTGGCCGGACTGCCCGCCGCCGACGCGGCCCTGCAGCAGGACGATGATGCGGTCGTTCTGGCGCAGCCGCGACAGGTCGGCCGGCTGGCCGGCCATCGTGAAGTAGCTGCGCTTGAGCGAAATGCCGCGTGCGATCGCCGGCAGCGGCGCGCGCGGAATGCCCTGGATCGACACGGTGCGGACGATCTCGCGATCGCCGGCGTTGCGCAGCGTCGTGCCGCGCTGCAGTTCGGCCTCGTTCAGCGTCACGATCATCGGGTCGTTGCGCTCCTGCGCCGCGGCGCCGTCGACGGCGACGTTGATGCGCGTCTGCCCGCGCGTGAGCGCGTTGGCGGCGAGGAGCATCCACGCGCGCTCCTGCGTCGTCGTGCGCTCGGCGCCGCGGTCGAAGGCCTCGAGCCGCTGCAGCAGTCCGGGGATCAGCGCCGACTGATCGGTCTCGGCGGCGATCGCGATGAAGCCGGCGAGCTCGCGCAGCGCGGAGCTGTAGTAGTCCTTCGGGTCGGGGTTGCCGACCAGCCGGACGGCGCGGTTGAACGCCTCGCGCGCGCGCGCGCGGTCGCCGAACTGCAGCAGCGCGCCGCCGAGTTGCGCCATCGAGAACGGATCGGCGATGCGTTCGCGTTCGGTGTCGAAGAACGCGCGGGTGTCCGATGCGTCGCCGGCGCCGGCACGGGCCAGCACCCACAGCGCATAGGCGCGCGCGGCGTTGATCGCGGGCTGGTTGCGGCCGACGAGGCGGCGCATGTAGCCGTGCGCCATGCGCAGCGCCTGGTCGGGCACGTCGTAGCCGCGCGCCTTGGCGCGGGTGAGGAAGTCCGCCGCGTAGACCGACAGCCAGTGGTCGGTCGACGAGTAGGGGTTCCACATGCCGAAATCGCCCGAATCGGTCTGCATGTCGAGGATGCGGTAGACCGCCCCCTGCACGCGGTCGCGCAGGCTGACGTCCTCCGCGGTGCGGCCGAGCAGCCGCAGGTCGTCGTAGACCAGGAGCGGGTAGGCGCGGCTGGTGGTCTGCTCGACGCAGCCGAACGGGTAGCGGTCGAGTGCACGCAGCAGGCCGGGCACGTCGAAGCCGCGCACGTTGGACAGGGTCACCGCGACCTGGCCCGTGCCGGCGACGAAGTTGTCGAGCAGCCCCTGGCCGACGGTCAGCGTTTCGCCGGGCTTGAGCACCGCGATCTGCTCTTCGGTGATCGGGATCGCCGGCGGGCGGACCTGGATCTGCCACTGGCGCTGGACCGTGAAATTGCCGGGGCCGCTGACCGCGAGCGTGATCGTGGCGATGCCCACCGATGCGCCGTCCATCGGCACCGCGACCACCTGGCGTTCGTTGACCTGCAGCGGCACGTCGCGCGCGAAGGTGCCGCCGGCGATGCGCACTGCGCCGACGCTGCTGACGCGCACGCTGTAGGGGCCGGGCTGGCCTTCGACGTTGTGCAGCAGCAGCGTCATCTGCGAGCGGTCGCCGGGGGCGAGGAAGCGCGGGAAGATGCCGTCGGCGACCAGCGGGTCGCGCACGATCATCCGCGCCTCGGCGCTGCCGACGCGCCGGGCGTCGAACGCCACCGCCATCAGGCGGAGCTGCCCGATGAAGTCGGGTACTTCGAGCGGAATCCGGGCGTTGCCGTCGGCGTCGACCTGGACGAAGCCGGAGAACAGCGCGACCGTGCGCGTCGGCACGACGTCGAGCCCGCGCCCGCCCAGCGCGTCGCCGCCCTGGCGGATGGTGCCGACCACGCCGTTGCTGCCGTCGATCAGGCGGCCGTAGTCGTCGCGGATGTCGGCGGCGAGCCGGCGCTTGCCGAAATACCAGGTCGCCGGCTGCGGCGTCTGGTAGCGGGTCAGCAGCAGGATGCCCTCGTCGACCGCGGCGAGCGTCAGGTACGGCCGCGCGCCGGGCTCCGCGTTGGTCACGCGTACCGGCACCTCGATGCGCTGGCGCGGCAGGATCTGCGGCGGCGCGGCGATCGCGACCTCGAGCGTGCGCTGCGATGCGTCGATGCCGAGCCACGACACGCCGATCGCGCGCACCGGCGCGCGCCGGTTGCCGCTGCCGATCGGGCGGTACGACGTGACGACGGCGTAGGCGCCCGCACCCCAGTCGCTGCCGACCGGAATCTCGACCGTGGCGCCGTCCGCAGGCACGCTGACGACGCGATGGGCGAGCACGCGGTCGTTGGCGATCACCACCAGCGCCTCGCCGGCGACCGGCGGCCGGATGGCGATGCGGGCGGTCTCGCCGGGCCGGTAGGCCGGCTTGTCGGCCACGACCTCGACGCGATCCGGCCGGTCCTCGTCCATCTCGCCGCCCCAGCCGGCCCAGAAGGCCATGCTGGTCGCGGAGCCGGAGCTGCGGTCGCCCACGGTGATGCGATAGTAGCCCCACGGCAGCGTGCGCGCGACCTGCACCGGGTCGGTCGCGGTGGCCGAAACCGTCCCCTCGGCGATCACGCGCTCGCGCACCTGGCGCTGGAAGCGCCAGCGGCCGTTGACCTGGAACCACTGATAGCTCGAAAGCTCGCGCACGATCTGCCACGACAGGCCGGGGCGCGCGACCTGCGCGCCGTTGTCGTCGACGGCGATGACGTCGAATCGCGCCTCCGAATCCTCGGCGATGCGGCCGCCGCGGAAGTTCGGGCGGATGCCGATCATCAGCGGGCGCAGGCGCAGCGGCAGGGTGACCGAATCGCGCGTCGCGCGGCCGCCGGGCTCGAGCACGGCAACGGCGATCTCGGCGCGCAGCGGGCGCGTCGTCTGCGCGATCTCGCGCAGCGTGCCGGTGACCCGCGTCTTGCCCGACGCGTCGGTATTGGCCGCCTGCAGCGCGATCACCTGGTCGCGGAAGGTCTCGCGGTTCAGGCCGAAGCTGTATTCGCGGAACTGCGGGTACGGCGTCGGGTCGACGCTGATGCGCGCCTCCGCCTCGGTGACGAGGTCGGACGCGGGCGCGCCGTAGAGGAAGTCCGCCTGCACGTCGACGGCGATTTCGTCGTTCGGGCGCAGCGCGGTCTGCTGCGTGGCGAGCTGCACGCGAATGCGCTGCGGCACGAAATCCTGGACCAGGAACTCGACACGGCCGACCGGCGTGTTGCCGTCGACCATCGCGACCGCCGACCAGCGGCCGCGCGGCGCGGTGTCCGACAGCACCAGCGGCCAGTGCATCGCGCCGCCGCCGGCGTCGTTGAGCACCTGGCGGCGATACTCGACGCCGTCGGGCCGGCGCACGGAGATCGTCACCGGCGTGCCGGTGATCGCGTTGGCGATGCGGTCGCGCAGCAGGGCGACGATCTGCACCGTCTCGCGCGGGCGGTAGATGCCGCGCTCGGTGTAGAGGAAGGCGTCGACCGGGCCCGGCGCGTCGCGGCCTTCGACGCCGCGGTCCGAGAGGTCGAAGGCGGGCCGGCTGAGGTCCTGGACGACGAAGTCCTCGGCGCCGAACGCCATCACGAGCGAGGGCGCCGCAGCACCGGTGCCGCGCATCAGCCCGGCCGGGAACGACACGCGGCCGCTCGCGTCGGTGGTGGCGCGGCCGAGCTCCTCGTGATTGCGGGCGATCAGCGTCACCTGCATGCCTTCGATCGGCCGCGCGGTGTTGAGCGAGCGCGCGAAGACGTTGAGGCCGTCCGCCGCATCGAAGGTGGTGATGCCGATGTCGGTCTCGATCACCCACTGGCCGGCGAGGGTGGGGTCGCTGCTTTCGTCCTCCTCGTCGTCGCCGCTGCTGCGCGGCCGCGTGCGCTCGCTTGCGGCGTTTCGTGCGACGATCAGGTAGATGCCGGGGCGCCGTTCGGTGACCGCCTGGCGGATCGGGAACAGGGTCGTCACGTTGGCGTTGCGCACCGCCTGCACCGCCATCTCGCCCTGCCAGACCTGGACCACGTTCTCGCGCACGAGGTTGCGGATCGCCCACTGGTCGAGCGAGCGCTGGAAGCGCTCGTAGCGCGACAGGCTGCCGATGCCGCGATCGGTGACGCGGTACACGTTCACGCGCAGCCGGTCGACGTTGATCGTGTTGATCGGCACGCCCTGCTCGCTCTCGCGCGCGAGGATCAGCCCTTCGCCGAAGGCGACCAGCGGCTGGCGGTCGCGCAGTTCGACGTTGACCGTCTCCGCCTCGGTGAGCCGCCGGTTGTCGGCGCCGGGGAAGCCTTCGCGCAGCGTCACCTGGTAGGAGCGGCCGAAGGCGAGGCCGGCGATGCACAGACGGTTGCCGTCGACGCGCAGCGCCGGCTGCGCCGCGGGCTCGATGCGGATGAAGTCGCGATAGCGCTGCGCCTGGGCGGGATCGAGGCCGTGGGTGAAGTTGAGGCAGGCCTCGGCCGCGTCGCGCCCGGTTTCGACGTCGGTGCGCTGATAGGCGAAGATGGCGGGGCCGGCGCCGGCCGAGGAGGCCGACGGCGCCTGCGCCGTCTGGGCCTGGGCGAAGCCGGCCGAAGCCAGCAAACCCGCGAACAGAAATGCGAGAACGACCAGCGTCGACGCGACGCTGGCCGGCGAGAGGGCCTTGCGGTGCATGATGTTTCCTCGGCGACGGCCGCGCACGGTTGATTGGCGCAATCGTGTTCCTAAGCGCTGACGCGCAGCGCCGTTTACGTTAGCAAAATCGCGGCGCGCGCGCGACAGGAAAGGGGTGCCGCACGAGGGAGTACACCGCCGCCCGCAGGGTTTGCTATCGTCGCGCCGGCGCGCCGGGGCGGGCCCCGGGCACGGCCCCGGACCCGGCTGGCGCGCGCCGCATCGGGAGGGAGGAAAGCAGGACGTCATGATCACGACCCGTGCCGCCGATTGGGTTCGCCGGGCAGCGCTGTCCGCTGTCATTGCCGCCGCCGCCGCTCCGGCCTTCGCCACCAGCATCACCCTCAATCACGAGGCGATCGGCGCGATGTCGCAGGATGCCTGTATCGAGCGGGCGCGGTCGGCGCTGCGCGCGGCCGGCCTGTCGCTGCTCAACGCCGCAAGCAACGTCGCGTTCGCCGAGACGGGGTCCTACATCGTCGCGATCTATTGCGTGCCGCAGCAGAGCACGATCGTGGTGACCGCGGCGGGACCGGAAGTGAGCCAGACCGATCCGCTCGTCAACCGCGTGCTCGACGCGTGGCGCGGCGGCGCGCGCGCGCCGTCGCCCTCGCCGGCCCCGACGAAATAGAACGGCGCCGGCCCGGCCGGCGTTCAGTCGAGCGGCGGCAGGTTGACGCGGCCGACGCGCCAGCCGTTGCCCTCGCCGGGCCCGTCGAGCCGGTCGATGCGCGTCAGCGACAGGGTGTCGATCGAGAACGCCAGCGCCGCCTCGGGGTCCATGCGCAGCGCATGGGCGAGCGCGGCGCGGATCGTGCCGCCATGGGCGACGACGACGATGTCGCGCCCGCCGATCTCGCGTGTCCAGCGCTCGACCGCCGCCGAGACTCGCGCGATCACGTCGATGAAGCTCTCGCCGCCGGGCGGCCGCACCCCCGCGGCGGTCAGCCAGAGCTTGTGGCCGGAGACGCCGCCCTGGCCTTGCCCGAAGGCGCCGACCTCCGCATAGGATCTGCCCTGCCAGTCGCCGAGATGCTGCTCGGCGAACTCGGGCTCGACCGCCGGGCCGTCGCCGGCGATGCCGCCGGCGCTGCGGATCGCCGCCGCCGTGTCGCGCGTGCGCGTGAGGTGCGACGTGAACCACGTCGCCTGGCGCGGCAGGCGCCGCGCGATCGCCGCCATCGCGTCGGCTGCGGAGGTGTCGCACGGCATGTCGCGCTGGCCGTAGATGCGGCCTTCGGGGTTGATGACCGGGGCGTGGCGGATCCACCACCAGCGGGTTTCGATGAGCTTCGCCATCGCGATGTGTCCGGTGCGTGCGGGTTGACTTACCAGGCGGCGGTCGCGGAGATCGCCAGCAGGCAGGCGGCCTCGGCGATCTGCTGGGCGGCGCCCAGCGTGTCGCCGGTCTGGCCGCCCAGCGCGCGCCAGCAGGCGGCGGCCGCAAGCATCGCGGCGCCGGCCGTCGCAGCCGCGACGATCGCACCGCCGACCGGGTCGAGCGCGTACATCGCGACCGCGAGCCCGATCGCGGCGGCGGCGCCGACCTGGAGCAGGCTCGGCGCGCCCGCGGCATGCGCCAGCCCGTTGCCGCGCGCCGGCGCGATCGCCGCCATCAGCGCGGGAAGCACCGCGCGCGACATCGCCGCGGCGACGATCAGCGCCAGCGCGCCGTCGCTGCCGGCGCCGATCTGGCGCAGCGCGGCAAGCTTGAGGCCGAGGGCGAAGATCAGCGCCAGCGCGCCGAAGCTGCCGATCCGGCTGTCGCGCATGATGGCGAGCCGGCGTTCGGCGTCGCCGCGCGCGCCGAGACCGTCGGCGGTGTCGGCGAGCCCGTCTTCGTGCAGGCCGCCGGTCGTCAGGACCATCGCCGCGAGGGCGAGCAGGACCGCCGGGCTGCCGACCAGCCCGACCAGCTCCGCGAGCAGGAACACGCCCGCGCCGACCGCGCCGACGACGGCGCCGACCACGGGGAAGGACCACGCGGCGTTGCCGAGCTTCACGTCGGCGATCGGCGCGCGGCCGACCGGCAGCCGGGTCAGGAACGAGAACGCGAGCCGCAGCTGCGCGATCGGCCCGACGCGGGTAACCCGCACGAACGAGGATGGAGTGATTTCGGGCATCGGAAGACCGTGCTTGCCGCTTCGCAACGCTTATAGGACAGTCCGCCCGCTTCGCCAACGCGCATCACGATTCTTTCGGCCGTTCAGCCATGAAATTCACTGCCGCAACCCTCGACGAGATCCGCGGAACCCTGGCCGAGCTGCCGGGGCCCGACCTCGAATCCGCGACTCGGGCGGCCGCGCGCGAGGCGCAGCTCACCAAGCCGGCCGGCGCGCTCGGCCGGCTCGAGGAGATCGCCCAGTTTCTCGCCACCTGGCAGGGCCGCCACCCGCCGCGGCTGGCGCGCCCGCGCGTCGTCGTCTTCGCGGGCAATCACGGCGTCGCCGCGCGCGGCGTTTCCGCCTATCCGGCGGCGGTCACCGCGCAGATGGTGCAGAACTTCGTCGCCGGCGGGGCCGCGGTGAACCAGCTCTGCAAGGCATTCGATGCGGACCTGCGGGTCTATGAAATGGCGCTCGACCAGCCGACCGCGGATTTCACCCTCGAGCCGGCGCTGGGCGAGGTGGAATGCGCGCGCGCGCTGGCCTACGGCATGATGGCGGTCGAACCCGAGCTCGACCTGCTCTGCGTCGGCGAGATGGGCATCGCCAACACGACGTCGGCGGCCGCCCTCTGTCTCGCGCTCTACGGCGGAACGGCGGCGGACTGGACCGGCCCCGGCACCGGCGTCGCCGGCGACGCGCTCGAGCGCAAGCGGGCGGTCGTGGCGGCGGGCGCCGCGCGGCATGCGGGGGCCGGCGACGGGCTCGCGCTCCTCGCCCGCCTCGGCGGCCACGAGATCGCGGCGATGGCGGGCGCCATCGTCGCGGCGCGCTTCGCCCGCACCCCGGTGCTGCTCGACGGTTTCGTCTCGTGCGCCGCCGCCGCAGCCCTTCATGCGACCGCGCCGGGCATCCTCGACCACTGCCTGGTCGCCCACCGCTCGGCGGAGCCCGGCCATGCGCGCCTCCTCGAACGGCTCGGCAAGGCGCCGCTGCTCGATCTCGGCATGCGGCTGGGCGAGGCCTCGGGGGCGGCGCTGGCGATCGGGCTCGCGCGTGCCGCCGTCGCCTGCCACACCGGCATGGCGACCTTCGCCGATGCCGGGGTCAGCGGCAAGGGCGGCTGACTATTTGCCCGGCGGCTGCGCTGGCGCCGGAGCGGGCGTCGGCGTCTGGGACGGCGTCCACGGGATCCACCCTCGCGCGGGGGCCTCGCCCTGCGCCTTTCCGTCGTCCGGCTGGCCGGGTGGCGCCGGGACGGCGGGCGGGCGGGCGAGTTCGCGATAGATCGGGATCGCCGGCCGCATCTGGCCGAGCGCCACCGCGCCGGCGCCGGCGGCCAGCGCGACGACGCCGGCGAGGATGATCGCCAGCACGGCGCCGACGATCGACCACAGCTTGACCCGGCTTTTGATCACCTGCCCGTCGGCCTCGAAGCGGTGCAGCTCCAGGTGATGGGTGGCGCCGCGCAGGAACCAGCCGCTCGCCACCGCCGGCCGGTCGATCAGCGGCTCGAGCTTCTTCCAGGCGAAATAGAGATTGCCGAAGATCGGGATGCCGCTTTCGTAGTTGAGGAAGATCAGGCCGCTCTTGTCGCGGAACATCATGTCCTCGGACAGGATGTAGCCTGCCGTGCCGCGCCCGATTGCGGCCCCGGAGAGCGCCACCGGCCGGCCGCGCACCGGCGAGGCGTAGACGTCCATCAGGCAGCTCATCACGTCGCCCGGCGAGAAATCGCCGCCGGGATAGCGCATGCGCAGCCGCAGCCAGATGCCGGCGGCGAAGACGGCGACGAACACGAACGCGCCGAGGGGCATGACGCCCGCCGCCGGCACGAGCAGGTGGACGATCACCAGCGCGGCGAGCCCGGCCGCGGCGATCCACGGCAGCAGCCAGATCGTCAGGTCGCGCCAGAACCCGGCATAAAGCCGCGCGCGGTCGACCGCCTGGGTCTTGACGCGCTCGAAGTCGAAGCGCGGGCGCTCGGCGAAGCGCATCAGGCGCTCCAGCCGCCTGCCGATCAGCGGGTGGGTGGAGCCGAGCTGGACGAGCCAGGCCCACGGGCTGACCATGTCGAAGAGCAGCGCGCGCTCGATCGCCGACGTGTCGTCCTTTGCGTTGGCATGGACGAGCGCGGGGCCGCGCGCCTGCTGGACGTCGATCAGCCCCTGCGCGCGCGTCGCGCGCAGCAGGTGCGCTGTGCGCTCGGTGTCGGGCGCGGCGGCGATGCCGTAGGCGACCTTGAGCAGTGCCGTCGACAGCAGGTTGCCGTCGCCGGTCGCCTTGGCGGCGAATTCGTCGGCCATGTATTCGCGGGTGCGCGAGAGGTAGAGCAGCAGATAGGTGCCGATCGCGTAGAGCAGCAGCGCGCC
>JAEUKZ010000363.1 GCA_016793045.1 Alphaproteobacteria bacterium | reverse complement strand
GCGGGCGTGCGCGCCAGCACGCGGTCGTGCAGGCCGTCGATCTCCTTGCGCGCGCGGCGCGTCAGCGCGGTGTCGATCCAGCCCGGCAGAACGGCGTTGACCTGGATGTTGTCCTTGGCCCAGGCGGTTGCCATCGCGCGGGTCATCTGGACGATGCCGCCCTTGCTCGCCGCGTAGGCGGTGGTGAACGATGCGCCGAAGATCGACATCATCGAGCCGATGTTGATGATCTTGCCGCGGCCGGCCTTCTTCATCTCGGGATAGACCGCCTGCGAGCACAGGAACGCGCTGCTCAGGTTGGTGTCGATCACCGTGTGCCACTCGGCCTCGGCGAGGTCCTGCGGCTGCTTGCGGATGTTGGTGCCGGCGTTGTTGATCAGCACGTCGACGTGGCCGAAGCGCTTCACCGTGTCGGCGACCAGCGCGCGGATCTCCGCCTGCTTGGTCACGTCGATGGCGAAGGACGCGGCCTTGGCGCCGAGCGCCTCGATCTCCTTCACGGCCTGGGCGTTCTTGGCGGTGTCGCGCCCGGCGACCATGATCGCCGCGCCGGCCGCCGCCATGCCCTTGGCCATGCCGAGCCCGATGCCGCCGTTGCCGCCGGTCACGATGGCGACGCGCCCCTTGAGATCGAACGGATTCATGGTCCTGTCTTTCGTTGGTTGTCCGGCCAGCCGATGGCCGGAGTGATGATTCTCACGATTTCACGCCGCCGGTCGAGCCAAACCCGCCGGCGCCGCGTGCGGTGTCCGGCAGCGCGGAAACCTCCTCCAGCTCCGGCGTCGCGAAGCGCGCGATCACCATCTGCGCGATGCGGTCGCCGCGGGCGACGCGGAACGGCACGGTGCCGTGGTTGACCAGGATCACGCCGATCTCGCCGCGATAGTCGGGATCGATCGTGCCGGGACTGTTGAGCACGGTGACGCCGTGCCTGAGCGCGAGGCCCGAGCGCGGCCGGACCTGCGCTTCGTGGCCCTCCGGCAGCGCGATCGCGAAGCCCGTCGGCACCAGCGCGCGCGCGCCGGGGGCGATCACGATGTCGTCCGCCACCGCGGCGCACAGGTCGAAGCCGGCGGCGCCGGCGCTGGCGCGCCGCGGCAGGTCGAGCCCGGCGCCCCCCGGTAGGCGCATGATCGCGATCGCCGGCGCGCTCACGCCAGCGCCGCGGCGATGCGCGCGGCGAGGCGCCGCGCCACGTCGTCCTTGGACATGCGCGACCACGCCTCGACGCCCGACGCGTCGACGACCTGGATCGTGTTGTCGTCGCCGCCGAACGTGCCCGACCCGGTCGAGACGTCGTTGGCGAGGATCCAGTCGCAGCCCTTGCGCGTGCGCTTGGCCTGCGCGTTGGCGACGACGTTCTCGGTTTCCGCCGCGAAGCCGACGACGAGGCGGGGGCGCGTCGCGCCCGGCTTCGACAGGGTCGCGAGGATGTCGGGGTTCTCGGTCAGCGCGATCGCCGGCGCGGCAGCCCCTTCCTTCTTCTTGATCTTCTGCCCGGCGGTGGCGACCGGCCGCCAGTCCGCGACCGCCGCGGCGCACACCGCGACGTCGGCGGGCAGCGCCGCCCGGCAGGCCGCGAGCATCTGCTCGGCGGTCTCGATGCGCACCACGCGCACGCCCGGCGGGTCGGGAACCTGGGTCGGCCCCGTGACGAGCGTCGTGTCGGCGCCGAGCGCCGCGAGCGCGGCGGCGATGGCGTGGCCCTGCTTGCCCGACGAGCGGTTGCCGATGAAGCGCACCGGGTCGATCGGTTCGTAGGTCGGGCCGCTGGTGACGAGCGCGCGCCGGTCCTTGAGCGGCCCCGCATCGAGGATCGCCTCGATCGCCGCGACGATCTCGAGCGGCTCGCTCATCCGCCCGGCGCCGATCTCGCCCTCGGCGAGCGCGCCCGATGCCGGGCCGACGATGCGCACGCCGCGACCCGTCAGGGTCGCGAGATTGGCCTGCGTGGCCGGCTGGCCCCACATCACGAAATTCATCGCCGGCGCGAGCAGAATCGGCCGGTCGGTCGCCAGCAGGCAGGTGGTGGCGAGGTCGGAGGCGAAGCCGGCGGCGAGCTTCGCCATGATGTCGGCGGTCGCCGGCGCCACGACCACGAGGTCGCAGTCGCGCGCGAGCCTGATATGGCCGATCTCGCTTTCGTCGGTGAGCGAGAACAGGTCGCGGAAGACCGTGTTGCGCGACAGCGTCTGCACCGACAGCGGCGTCACGAACTCGGCGCCCGCGGCGGTGAGGATGCAGCGCACGTCGGCCCCGCGTTCGCGCAGCCGGCGGATCAGGTCGAGGCTCTTGTAGGCGGCGATCCCCCCGGCGATGACCAGAAGGATCCGCTTGCCGGCTAGCATCCGCGCGTCCTTTCGTTGCGCGCGGATGTTAGCGGCGGGGCCGGGGGCGGGCAATCGAGCGCTTGCCGCCCCCGCCGGCTCAGGCCGGTTGCCTGCGGCGCGAATCGAGCGTCCCGGCGCCGCCGCCGGCGACGGCGAGATAGAGGAACACGAAGCAGTAGAGGATCGCGGCGTCGCCGTTGTTGTTGACGGGGAAGATGCTGCGCGGCGCGTGGGCAAGGAAATAGGCGAACGCCATCTCGCCCGAGGCGACGAAGGCCGCGACGCGGGTGCGGAACCCGACCAGCAGCATCCCGCCGCAGACGAGTTCGAGCACGGCGGACAGGCCGATCAGCGAGAACGGCTCGACGGTCATCGGCCGCGGCGACGCGGGAAAGCCGAAGAGCTTCTGCGTTCCGTGGGCGAGAAAGATCAGCGCTGCGACGATACGCAGGACCGCGAGCAGGCGTGGCGACCAGGTGGCGACGAATTCCGCACTGAGCATCGAACGACCTCGTGTTTGCGACGGTGTTGTGCGCCGTCTCGCGACGGCGCGGGCGCGTCATACATGCAACGCGCCGGCCGTGTCCCGCCGGCTGACGCGAACGTGAATCCGCGGGCGTCGCGACATGCCGTCGCAGGCTTCGTCGCAGGTCCTTCTTTAACAATTGACGGGTCTTCGTTAACCACGCCGTGACAGTTCTATGTCGTTGATGAGTCACGGCTTTGCCCATTTATGTCACAGGAATGTCCACGCTTTCGGGGGAACCATTCAGACAATTTTAGTCAAGTTCGTTCAGTTTGATTCGCATGGGCGCGCATCGTCGACGAGACCCCGCGAACGCAGGCGGTTCAGGACTGACGGGAGCGGGGGATCTGACCGAGAAAGGATGCCGTGATGCGACTTAGCGAAGCCTACCAGCAGCATTTCCGCGTCGTCATGGCCGACACGGCCGACCTCCGAAACGAATCCTTCCGCCTCCGCCACAAGGTCTATTGCGTCGAACACGGCTTTCTCGATGCGCTCGATCACCCCGACGGGCGCGAACGCGACGAATACGACTCCCATTCGCTCCACGCCCTGCTCCAGCACCAGGAGACCGGCCGGTTCATCGGCACCGTCCGGCTGGTCCTGCCGCGCCCGCGGGCGGAGCGCTACGTCATGCCGATGGCCGGACTGTGCGGCGACCCGCGCTTCCTGTCGGGCCGTCTGCTGCCGCTCGCGTCGACGGCGGAAGTCTCGCGCTTCGCGATCTCGCACGAACTCCGGCGCGAATTGATGGCCGGCGGCGCCAGCTGCGCGCAGCAGCGCCGCGTCGCCATGAATCTGACGCTCGGCCTGATGACCGGCGTCCTCCAGCTCAGCGTCGCCGCCGGCATCACCCATCTCTGCGCGGTGATGGAACCGGCCCTGCTCAGGCTGCTCGCGCGCCAGGGCATCAGCTTCGCCCCGCTCGGGCCGCTGGTCGAGTATCACGGCCTTCGCCAGCCGGCCTACGGCCTGGTCCGCCAGATCGTCGACGATCTCCGCGAAACCCATCCGGAGCACTGGGACATCGTCACCGACGATGGCCGCCTGGTCGTCGAATCCGATGATTGGACGGTCGGCGCCGATGCGGACCGCGAGCCGGCGATGGCCTCCGCCGCCTGACCAAGCCGCTCAGAGGACCTTGCCGAGAACGACGCCAAGGACGAGCGCCGCGAGCATCCACCACCAGGTGCTCGAGCGGCCGCCGAGTGCCGCCAGCGCCTCGGGATTGAGCTTCACGCCCTGCGCGATCGCCGCGGTCGCGCGCTCGAGGTTGTTGAAGAAGTTCGGCAGGTCGTCGACGCGCGCAACGACGAGATCGAGCACTTCGCGCGCGCGCGCCGCCGGCCCGCGATTCTCGATCATCCACGCCGTGACCAGCGGCTCGGCCATCGTCCACATATTGACCTCGGGCGCGAGCTTGCGGCCGACGCCTTCGCACACCAGCATGCTCTTCTGCAGCAGCAGCAATTGCGGCTGCGTCTCCATGTGGAAGGCCTCGGTCACCTCGAAGAGCTGGGCGAGCAGCCGGGCGAGCGAGATCTCGTTGAGCGGCCGGCCCATGATCGGCTCGGCGATGGCGCGGCAGGCCTGGATGAACGCGCCCTCGGACTGGTCCGCTGGCACGTAGCCGGCGCGGAAATGCACGGAGGCGACCTGGGCGTAGTTGCCGGTCAGGAAGCCCTGGAGCATCTCGGCGAGGAAGATGCGCGTGCGCTTGTCGATCCGCCCGGTGATGCCGAAATCGACCGCGACCAGCGCGCCGTCCTTGGCGACGAAGATGTTTCCGGGGTGCATGTCGCCGTGGAAGAAGCCGTCGCGGAAGACCTGGCGGAAGAACGTCCGGGCGGCGCGCGCGAGGATTTCCTGCACGTCGTGCCCGGCGGCGATCAGCGCCTCGCGCTCGTCCACGGGAATGCCTTCGATCCGCTCCATCGTCAGGACGCGCCGGGCGGTGCGCGTCCAGTCGACGCGCGGCACGCGGAATTCGGGGTCGCCGGCGAAGTTGCCGCCGAGTTCCGCGGCGGCGGCGGCCTCGAGCCGCAGGTCCATCTCCATCGCCACGGTCTCGGCGAACTTGCCGACGACCTCGACCGGCTTGAGCCGGCGCAGCGCCGGCACGTGGCGTTCGGCGCGGTGCGCGAGCCAGAAGAACAGATCGAGGTCGCGGGCGAACTGCGCCTCGACGCCGGGCCGCAGCACCTTCACCGCGACGGCTTCGCCCTCGATCGTCGTGGCGAAATGCACCTGCGCGATCGAGGCCGCGGCGATCGCCTCGTCGTCGAAGCTCGCGTAGATCTCGCGGATCGGCCGGCCGAGCTCGGCCTCGACGGTCGCGCGCGCGGCGGCGCCGGGGAACGGCGCCAGGTGGTCCTGCAGCTCGGACAGGTCGGCGGCGATCTCCTCGCCGACGAAATCGGCGCGGGTCGACAGCGCCTGGCCGATCTTGACGAAGCTCGGCCCCAGTTCGGTGAGCGCCTGGGCGAGCCGCGGCCCCGGCCGCGCGGGCAGGCCCTCGCGGCGCACGCGCCGCACGATCCAGGGCAGGACGCCGGAGGGATCGACGAACTCGAGCCCGGGCACGGCGTCGTGGCGCGCGAGCGTCAGCGCGATCTTGAGCAGCCGGAAGAGGTTGCGGGGCCCGCGCAGCACGTAGGGTCGACCGTCAGATCCGCCAGGCGGAGTGGATGGCGGCGATCCCGCCGGACAGGTTGCGCCAGCGCGGCCGCGCGAGGCCGGCGCGCTCCATCATGCGCGCGAGCTCGCCCTGGCGCGGGAAGCGGCGGATGCTTTCGACGAGATAGCGGTAGGCGGGCTCGTCGCCGGCGACGTTGCGGCCGAGCCAGGGCAGCACCGCATCGGCATAGATGTCGTAGAGCCGGTCGAGCCCGGGCAGCACGACATGCGAGAACTCGAGGCAGTGGAAGCGCCCGCCCGGCCGCAGCACCCGCGCGGCCTCGGCGAGCGCGCGCTCGGGCTCGGTCACGTTGCGCAGGCCGAAGGCGATCGTGTAGGCGTCGACGCAGCGATCGGGCAGGGGCAGGCGCTGGGCATCGCCGCCGACGAAGGCGAGGCCGTCGATCCGCCCGTCGTCGATCGCGCGGTCGCGGCCGCGCGCGAGCATCGCCGGGGTGAGGTCGCAGACGATCACGCAGGCGCCGGTCGCCGGGCCGCCGGCGGCATCGAGCAGCCGCAGCGCGACGTCGCCCGTCCCGCCGGCGACGTCGAGGAAGCGCTCGCCCGCGCGCGGCGCCACCTCGGCGACGAACTCGTCCTTCCACAGCCGGTGCACGCCGCCCGACATCAGGTCGTTCATCAGGTCGTAGCGATCCGCGACGCTTTCGAACACGCCGCGCACCAGCCGCGCCTTCTCCGGCTTGGGCACCGTCTGGTCGCCGAAATGGGTGGTCTCGGTCATGGGGCGGACCATAGCCCGCGCCGCCGCTTTCGGCTAGGTTGCCGCCCGCGATGCCAGAGCTGCCCGAAGTCGAAACGGTGGTGCGCGGCCTGCGCCCGCTCTGGGTCGGGCGGCGGATGGCGCGCGTCGTGCAGCGCCGCCCCGATCTGCGTACGCCGTTCCCGAAGGGCTTCGCCGCCCGGCTCGAGGGCCGGCGCGTCGCCGCGGTCGAACGCCGC
>JAEUKZ010000356.1 GCA_016793045.1 Alphaproteobacteria bacterium | reverse complement strand
CGGGCCGGGTCGCGGCGGACGCGGTGATCGCGCGCGCGACGGGGCGGGCAGCGGCGCGCTGACCGCGTCTCGGCCGTCGGCGGCAGGCGGCGGACGACGTCCCTGCTGTCGTCGGCGATGCGCGCAATCTCGATGGTCTGTGATGCCCCTTGCCGATGGCCGGCCAGGTGCCGACCATGGTTGCGCCCACGCCCGATGTGCAAGAGCGACACGCCGGCGGCGACGCGGTCATCGCGGCGCCGGGCGCCTGCCGCCGCGGGGCCGCTCTTCTGTGTAGCCACCGCCTCCAGGATGAGATCCTGATAGGCAAGGGGTCGAGCGCGCCGAAGGTCGCGCCGGTCCATCGCGGAATTTCGGCGTAGTCGCGTTCGGCACGCGGGGCGAGGACGACACGCCAGTGCCGGCCGCCGGTCATTCCCTGTTGGTCGCGCGGGCGTGCCCGCCGGCGAAGCTGGCGGATGCGGCAAGGCATACCGGAGTTGGAATCTGCGTGGAATCCGCGCCCATTGCGCGGTCTCACGCGGGTTTCCCCCGGCGGCCGCGCGGCCAGAGAATCGGTTGACCTTCTTGGCTTCGGGCGCCATGTTCCCGCCCGTCCTCCACCCGTCCCGACGCCAATCCAGTTGCGGAGGTTTTCGTCCTCGCGATGTCCGCGTCACCTGCCGTTACCCCTGCCGCCGCTCCGCAGCCGCTGAGCACCCGCCAGAGCCCCGCCCACATGGCGCTCGCCAACTGCATCCGCGCGCTGGCGATGGACGCGGTCGAGCAGGCCAAGTCCGGCCATCCCGGCATGCCGATGGGCATGGCCGACGTTGCGACGGTGCTGTGGGAGCGTTTCCTGAAGTTCGATGCCGCGGCGCCGCATTGGCCGGACCGCGACCGCTTCGTGCTCTCCGCCGGCCACGGCTCGATGCTGCTCTACGCGCTGCTGCATCTGACCGGCTTCGCGGACATGACGCTCGACGAGATCAAGCGCTTCCGCCAGCTCGGCGCGAAGACCGCCGGCCATCCCGAATACGGCCACGCCACCGGCATCGACACGACGACCGGGCCGCTTGGCCAGGGCATCGCCAACGCGGTCGGCATGGCGCTCGCCGAACGCTCTCTCGCGGCGCGCTTCGGCGACGCGGTCGCCGACCACTACACCTATGTGATCGCCGGCGACGGCTGCCTGATGGAAGGCATCAGCCACGAGGCCGCGTCGCTCGCCGGCCATCTGCGGCTGAACAAGCTGATCGTGCTGTTCGACGACAACGCAATCTCGATCGACGGGCCGACCGCGCTCACCGTGTCGGACGACCAGTGCGCGCGCTTCGAGGCCTATGGCTGGGCCGTCGCGCGCGTCGATGGCCACGATCCCGATGCGATCGCCGCGGCGATCGAGGCCGCGCGCAAGTCCGACCGGCCGAGCCTGCTCGCCTGCCGCACCACCATCGCCTATGGCGCGCCGACCAAGTCGGGTACCGCGGCATCGCACGGCTCGCCGCTTGGCGCTGCGGAGATTGCCGGCGCCCGCGCTCGGCTCGGCTGGTCGCATCCGCCTTTCGAGATTCCCGCCGACCTGCTCGAGCGCTGGCGCGCCATCGGCGCGCGCGGCGCCAAGGAGCGCGCGGCGTGGGATCGCCGCGTCTCCGCGCTGCCGAAGGAGCAGCGCGACGAGTTCCGACGCGTGCTCGCGGGCAAGCTGCCGGCCGACTGGCAGGCCGGGCTCGACGCGCTCAAGGCGAAGCTGATCGTCGAGAAGCCGTCGCTCGCCACGCGCGTGTCGTCGCAGCACGCGATCGAGGCGGCGGCGCCGGCGCTGCCGGAACTCATCGGCGGCTCGGCCGACCTCACCGGCTCGAACAACACCAGGGGCAAGGACTTCGCGGTCATCAAGCCCGGCCACTACGGCGGCCGCTATATCCACTACGGCGTGCGCGAGCACGCGATGGCGGCGGCGATGAACGGCATGGCGCTGCATGGCGGCGCGATCCCGTTCGGCGGCACGTTCCTGGTCTTCTCGGACTACTGCCGGCCGGCGATCCGGCTCTCCGCGCTGATGGAACAGCGCGTCATCTACGTGATGACGCACGATTCGATCGGTCTGGGTGAGGACGGGCCGACGCACCAGCCGGTCGAGCACCTGGCGGCGCTGCGCGCGATACCCAATCTCCACGTGATGCGCCCGGCCGACGCGGTCGAGACCGCCGAATGCTGGGCGCTCGCCATTGCGCGCGCCGACGGTCCGAGCCTGCTGGCGCTCACCCGCCAGAACCTGCCGACCCTGCGTTCCGACGCAGCCGAGAACCGCTGCGCGCGCGGCGCCTACGTGCTCGCCGAGGCGCCGGGCGAACGCGCGGTCACGCTGGTCGCGACCGGGTCGGAGGTCATGCTCGCCATGGCCGCACGCGATGCGCTCGCCACGGAGGGCATCGCCGCGGCGGTGGTCTCGATGCCGTGCTGGTCGCTGTTCGACCGGCAGACCGGCAAGTACCGCCGCGAGGTATTGGGGGCGTCGCGCACGCCGCGGATCTTCGTCGAGGCGGGCATCGCGATGGGCTGGGAGCGCTACATGGGCCCGAAGGACCGCTTCATCGGCATGACCGGCTTCGGCGCCTCGGCGCCGGCGCCCGAGCTCTACAAGCATTTCGGCATCACCGCCGAAGCGGCCGTCGCGGCCGCCAAGGCGGCGATCGGCCGCTGAACGACGTCAAGGAGAGACTGATGACCGTCAAAGTCGCAATCAATGGATTTGGCCGTATCGGGCGCCTGGTGCTGCGCGCACTGCACGAGTCGGGCCGCAAGGACCTGCAGGTCGTCGGCATCAACGACCTCGGGCCGGTGAAGGCCAACGCCCATCTGCTCAAGCACGATTCGGTGCACGGGCTGTTCCCCGGCCAGATCAAGATCGGCGCGGATTCGATGGATCTCGGCGCCGGCCCGATCAAGGTGACGGCGGAGCGCGACCCCAACAAGCTGCCGTGGAAGGACCTCGGCGTCGACATCGTGCTCGAATGCACGGGCATCTTCACCAAGCGCGAGCAGGCGGCGATGCACCTCAACGCCGGCGCCAAGCGGGTGCTGATCTCGGCCCCGGCCGACGGCGCGGACCTGACGGTGGTCTACGGCGTGAACCACGACAAGCTCACCAAGGACCACGTCGTCGTATCGAATGCCTCGTGCACGACCAACTGCCTCGTCCCGGTCGCCTTCGTGATGAACGAGGCCTTCGGCATCGAGCGCGGGTACATGACGACGATCCACGCCTATACCGGCGACCAGAACACCGTCGACACGCTGCACAAGGACCTGCGCCGGGCGCGTGCCGCCGCACTTTCGATGATCCCGACCTCGACCGGTGCGGCCAAGGCGGTCGGTCTCGTGCTGCCCGAACTCAAGGGCAAGCTCGACGGCACGTCGATCCGCGTGCCGACGCCGAACGTCTCGGTGATCGACTTCAAGTTCGTGCCGAAGAAGGAAGCGACCGTTGAAGCGGTGAATGCCGCGGTCGTCGCTGCAGCGGCGAGCAACCGCCTCAAGGGCATTCTCTGCACCACCGACGAGGAGCTGGTGTCGTCGGACTTCAACCACAACCCGGCGAGCTCGACCTTCGATCTCACCCAGACCCAGGTGATCGAAGGCAAGCTCGTGCGCGTGCTTTCGTGGTACGATAACGAATGGGGATTCTCGAATCGCATGGCCGATACCGCGGTCGCGATGGCGCGCCTTATCTGATCGTCCCGGTTCCGGGCAGGGCGCGGCGTTAGTCGTTCGTTAACCATCGCGGCCCTAGCGTTCGGGGTTCGTCCAGGTGCGTGTCAGGCGCGCGCGCCGGCATTGGGCCGGCCCGGCGGCAGGGTGGGAATGACCGTTCTGATCGCCATCATCGCGTCGCTCGCGGCCGTCGTCATCGGGGCCTTCCTGGTGGTGGTGTATCGCGTGTCGCGAACGGGCGGCGTCTCGATAGCCGGATACCGTATTTCGCGCGCCGCTTCGGGGCCGGAAGCGCTGCCGGCCGGCCTGCAGCTTGTCATCGACGCGATCCCGGCCGTTGTCAGCTGCAAGGACCGCGACGGGCGGATCGTGCTGATCAATGCCTATACCGCCGCCCTGTTCGGGGCGAGCCCGGCCGAAATCCTCGGGCGGCGCATCGACGAATTCCAGCACGGGGAGGTCCTCGCCGGAGCCGTCGCGCTCGATCGCAAGGCGATCGACTCGCGCGCGACCGTCGGGCCTGTCGAGCAGGTCGATACCAGCGTCGACGGCAAGTCCCGGACCTGGCTGGTCACGAAGGTGCCGCAGCTCGATGCGGCCGGCGCGGTCGACCGCCTGGTCACCGTCGCCTTCGACGTGACCGACCGCAAGCGGGTCGAGGAATCACTGATCCGCAGCGCCAACGATGCCGAAGCGGCGAGCCGCGCCAAGGCGACCTTCCTCGCGACGATGAGCCACGAGCTGCGCACGCCGCTCAATGCCATCATCGGCTTCAGCGACATGATCAACGCGGCGATCCATGGGCCCGTCGGTTCGCCGAAGTACCAGGAATATGCGCGCGACGTCGCGGAGAGCGGGCGCTTCCTGCTGTCGATCATCAACGACATCCTCGACCTGTCGAAGATCGAAGCCGGCCAGATGATCCTCAACGCCCAGCCGACCGACCTCGCCGAGCTGCTGCAGCGCTGCTCGCGCCTGATCGAGGGCCGGGCGCGCCAGGGCTCGGTCGAGCTCATGGTCAACACGGCGGAGAACCTGCCGGCGATCTCGGCCGATCCGCGCTCGCTCACGCAGATCATCGTCAACCTGCTCAGCAACGCGGTGAAATTCACCAATGCCGGGGGCGAGGTGCGGCTCGACGCGCGCCTGGCCGAGGACGGCGCGGTGGAGATCGCGGTAGTCGACACCGGCATCGGCATGAGCGAGGAAGACATCGCGACGGCACTGCGCCCGTTCGAACAGATCGACCGCGGCCTCGACCGGCAGCACGAGGGGACCGGCCTCGGCCTGCCGATCGTCAAGGGCCTGGTCGAACTGCACGGCGGCACGCTCGACATCCGCAGCGAGCCGGGCGAGGGGACGACCGTCACGGTCCGCCTGCCGCGCGACCGCGTCATCGTGGAAGAGCCGGCATCGAGCGGCGGTGCGCCGCTGCGTGCGGCCGCGAAAGCGTCCGACGGCTGAGACGCGCGCAAGGCGATTGCGGGTTGCGCGCACCCGGTATACGCATTGCCGCGATGAGCGCGCAGTCCATCATCGTGCACGGCTGGGAGGACGCGGCAGCGGCCCTTGAGGCTGCGGGCCCCGCCGGCGCCGCGACCCTCGTCTCCGCGCGCGACGCCGGCGGCTATGCGGGGGCGGCCTGGTTCGCGGCGCTCGCGGCGCGCGCGCGCCGCGAATTTCCGACCGTGGCGCAATCGTGGATCCTCGACTGCGGCGACGCGCCGGGACATGTCCTGGCGGCGCTGCGTGCCGGCTTGCGCGCGGTCGTCTTCAGCGGCGATGCCGCCACGCGCGCGCGCCTAGCGGACGTCGCCGCGGCGGTGGGCGCGGTCGTCCTTGCCGGCGCGCCGGCGCGGCCAGGCGCATGATCGTCACCCCCTGGTGGCGTCCCGACCGGTTCGCGGTCCGACGCGGCAACCTGCGCGTGCGCAGCGCGATCGTCGCGGCGCTGCGCGACTGGTTCGCGGGCGATCTTTTCGTCGAGGTCGAGACGCCGGCGCTCGGCATCGCGCCGCCGCCCGAACCGCAGCTCGTGCCCTTCCGCACCGAACTGGCGGCGCCGGGCGGTGCCGCCGCCCGTCCGATGTTCCTCCAGACCTCGCCCGAACTGGCGATGAAGAAGCTGCTGGCCGCAGGCATGGAGCGGATCTGGCAGGCGGCGCGCGTGTTCCGCAACGGCGAGCGCGGCGCGACGCATCACCCCGAGTTCACAATGGTCGAGTGGTATCGGGCGGGCGCCGACTACCGCGAGCTGATGGCCGACTGCGAGGGAATCCTGCGCGTTGCGCGGACGGCGGCGCACGCAAGGATGCTGCACTGGAACGGCCAAAGCAGCGACCCCGGTCTCGACTTCGAGCGCTTGAGCGTCGCCGAGGCCTTCCGCCGCCACACCGGCATCGACATCCTCGCCACTGCGCCCGATCCGCTCGCCCCGTCGCTCGAGCGCCTCGCCGCGGCGGCGCGGCCGCTCGGCATCGCTGCGCATGCCGGCGACCGCTGGGACGACCTGTTCTTCCGGATCTTCTTCGACCACATCGAGCCCAAGCTCGGCATCGGCCGCCCGACCCTGCTTTACGACTATCCGGTTTCGATGGCGGCGCTGGCGCGCCCGAGCGCGCGCGATCCGCGGGTCGCCGAGCGCGTCGAACTCTATGTCTGCGGCCTCGAACTCGCCAACGGCTTCAGCGAGCTGACCGACGCGGTCGAGCAGCGCCGGCGGCTCGAGCGCGACGCCGCGCTTCGTGCCGCAAGCGAAGGCGCGGCGCCGCCGATCGACGAGGATTTCCTCGCCGCGCTCGAACACGGCATGCCGGCGTCGGCCGGCATGGCGCTGGGCTTCGACCGCCTGGTGATGCTCGCGACCGGCGCGCGGCGGATCGAGGACGTGCTGTGGGCGCCGGTCGCCGACCCGGAAGCCGCGACATGATCCGCAACCGCCGCCGGACCGTGCGCAGCGGCGCCGACCTCGTTGCCGCCGGCCTGCGCGGTCCGTCCGCTGTCGCCGCGATCGACCGCATCGCGGCCCGCTATGCGGTTGCCGTCACGCCCGCGCTCGTCGACCTCATCGATCCTGCGGATGCGGCGGACCCGATCGCGCGTCAGTTCCTGCCCGACCCTGCCGAGCTGGTGACGACGGCGGCGGAACGTAGCGACCCGATCGGCGACGACGTCCACGAAAAGCTCCCGGGCGTGGTCCATCGCTATCCCGACCGCGTGCTGCTGAAGCCGCTGCATACCTGCCCGGTCTATTGCCGCTTCTGCTTCCGGCGCGAGGTGGTCGGGCAGGGCAAGGGCCTCACGGCCGCCGAGCTCGAACGCGCCTACGCCTATATTCGTGCCGACAAGGCGATCTTCGAAGTCATCCTGACCGGCGGCGATCCGCTCATCCTGTCCCCGCGGCGGCTCGGCGCGATCGTGCGCGCGCTCGGCGCCATCGAGCACGTCTCCGTCATCCGCATCCACAGCCGCGTGCCTGTCGCCGAGCCGGAGCGCGTGACCGACGCGCTGGTCGCTTCGCTCGCCACCGACAAGGCGCTGTTCGTGGCGCTGCACTGCAATCACGCGCGCGAGCTGAGCGCGTCCGCGAGAGCCGCCTGCCGGCGTATCGTCGCCGCGGGCATCCCGATGCTCGGCCAGACCGTCCTGCTGAAAGGCGTCAATGACTCTCCCGAGGCCCTCGAAGCGCTGCTGCGCGCGCTCGTCGCGACGCGGATCAAGCCCTACTACCTTCACCACGCCGATCTCGCGCCCGGCACGGCGCGGTTCCGCACCGGCATCGCCGAAGGCCAGGCGCTGATGCGCGCGCTGCGCGGCCGCGTCTCCGGGCTGGCCCAGCCGACCTACGTGCTCGACATCCCTGGCGGCTTCGGCAAGGTGCCGATCGGCCCGTGCTATCTCTCCGAGCTGGCCGACGGCGCGACCTGCGTCGAGGACCCGTCGGGCCGCCGCCACCGTTACGCGCCGTGAGCTTCCGCATTCTCCCCGTGGGCCAGAGTGCCGCGCCGATCGTGGCGGCGCTCTCCGTCGCTGGCTGGCGCGAGACCTATGCCGGCCGCGTCCCGGACGACTATCTCGCGGCGCTCGACCGCCATCCCAAGCACGATGTGGCGTCCTGGCGCGCGCGCATGGGCGACGCCGGGCGCCCGAGCTGGACCTATGTGGCCGAGCGCGGCGACGGACCGGTCGGCTTCGTCCATTGCCGCGCCTGCGAGGACCTGCCGGGCTATCGCGGCGAGATCTGGCGTCTCTACGTCCTGCGGCGCGCGCAGGGCGAAGGCATCGGCCGCGCGCTCTTCGATGCCGCGACCGCGACGCTGACGGCACAGGGCCGCGCCCCGGTGATGCTGTGGGTGCTCGAGTTCAACTGGGGCGCGCGCGCGTTCTACAAGAAGCTTGGCGGCCGCGAGATCGCGCGCCACAGCTTCGATCTTGCCGGCGTGCCGACGCCCGAGGTCGCCTATGGCTGGCCGGCGGACGGGACACCCGCGGTGCGCGCGCCATGATCGGCCGGGCGGTGCTTGCGCTGTGGCTGCTCGCCTTCACCGGCGGCGCCGCGCTCGCGCACAGCGTCAACTTCGCGGTTGCCTTCGTCGTCGTGCAGGGAACCAACGTCGCCGTCAACCTGACGATCACCGGCACCGACGTCGACCGCGCGGCGCGGCTGCGCATCGCCGACCCGGCGAGCGGCCTCGTCGATCCGCTGCGCCTGCGCGCGGCCGAGCCGCAGCTGTCGCGTTACATCGCCGAGCGGACGACGGTCACCGTCGACGGCGCGCCGTGTGTACTCGCGCCGGCGATCGAGATCAGCGCCGAAAGCGACACCGGCGTCAGCGCGCAGCTCCGCTTCGCCTGCCCGCGCGAGGGCACGGTCGTCTACAGCTCGCGCGCGATGGTCGACTTCGACCCCGCGGCGCGCCAGGCGGTGATGGTCTGGGAGGGCGGCGACTACGTCCAGGCCGCCCTTCTCGATGCCGAGCGCACGACGACGCTGCTGCGCTCGCGAATGTGGCTCGGCCTGCCCGTCGACGTGCTGCTCGAGTATTTCCAATTGGGCGTCGAGCACATCTTCCTCGGCATCGACCACATCGCATTCCTGATCGCGGTGCTGCTGTGGGCGCGCCGGCTGGGCGCGCTGGTCAAGATCGTCACCGCCTTCACCGTCGCGCACTCGATCACGCTCAGCCTCGCGGCGCTGGGGGTCGTGACGATCCCGTCGTCGATCGTCGAGCCGGCGATCGCGGCGACGATCGTCTTCGTCGCGGTCGAGAACTTCATGTCGCGCGACGTCGAGCATCGCTGGCGCTGGACCTTCGCGCTCGGCCTCGTCCACGGCTTCGGATTCGCCTCGGTGCTGGCGGAGCGCGGGCTGCCGCAGAATGCGCTCGCATCGAGCCTCGCCGCGTTCAATCTCGGCGTCGAGTTCGGCCAGCTCGTGATCGTCTGCGTCGTGCTGCCGCTGATGCTGGCGGCGGACCGCACGATGGCGCGCGGCGCACCGCCCGAGCGCAAGGCGGCGCTGGTCTACCCGTTTTCGGCGATCGTCGCCGTGCTGGGCCTGTGGTGGTTCGCCGAGCGGACGCTGCTGGGCTGAACGTCCGCGGCCTGTCGGCCATTCTTACATCCGCGCCGCATGAGTTGCGCAGAGCGCTGAAAATCAACCCAGTTTGCGGGGGGCGCGGTTATTGCATCAGCAGCACTGCGTGCTGTCAGGGGGCAAACGTTCATGCAATTGAATTCCGTGTCGGCCGTGATGGCGGCTGGACTCGCCGTGCTTGCGTTCGCGGGGCATGCCATCGCCGCGCCGCCGGCGCCCGTCGAAGTGCCCGAGCCGGCAAGCCTCGCCGTGCTGGCGGCCGGGGTCGGGGCGCTGGCCTGGGTGAAGTTCCGCCGTCGATAGGTGGCGGCGGTCGCCGCCGCGGTGGCGACGCCACACGTCATGAAGGGGCAGCAACATGAAGTTCGATCGTCTTGGTGTCATTCTTGGCGGCGTGGCCGGGCTGCTCGTGCCGGATGCTGCGTGGGCCGGGGCGGTCATCGTCCCGATTCCGGAGCCTGCGACCCTTGCGGTGCTTGCGGCCGGAGTGGGCGCACTCGCCTTGGTCAAATTCCGCGGTCGCAAATAGGCGACGCGGTCCGGTGATGTTCGGCTCGTCTCGCAGGGGATCATGATGTTGCATCGTGTCGTGTTTTCGATCGCGGCGGCGTTCGCCATCGTCGCCGTTGGCTCCGCCACGTCGTTTGCCAGCAATATCATCGTCGTGCCGGAGCCGGCGAGCATCGCGCTCCTGGCTGCGGGGGTCGGCGCGCTCGCCTGGGTGAAGTTCCGCCGCCGCGACTGATCGCGTCAGGGACGATGGATCCGTCGCTCATCGGCCTGTCGAACGCGGGACTGTTCGTCGCTGCGGCGCTGGTCGCCGTGGGATTCTGGGAACATGCGGTGCCGGAGCGTCCGGCGTCGATGCCGGCGGGCCCGCGTTGGATCGCCAACTTCGCGCTCTATGGCCTGTCCACCCTCCTCGCGGCGGGGCTCGGCCTGTTGCTTGGCGACGCGGCGGGGACGTTGCTGCCGCGCCTGCCGTTCGATGGCGATGCGCTCGGCCCGCTCGCGCATGCGGCGATCGTGATCCTCGCGATGGACCTCGCCCATTACTGGCTGCACCGGCTGCTCCACGCGCAGCTCTGGCGCGTGCATGCCGTCCACCACACCGATCCGGATCCCGACGTGTCGACGGCGGTGCGTCACCATCCCGCCGAGATCATCCCGACGACCGCGCTCACCGTGTTCGTGGGCGGGCTGTTCGGCGCGACGGCCGGCGAACTGGCGGCCTACGGCGTGCTTGCCTTCGCGGTGCAGGCGCTGGCGCACGCCAATGTGGCACTGCCGCGCAGCATCGCGGGCGCGATGCAGGCCGTCGTCGTGACGCCCGGTTTCCATCGCGTCCATCACTCGCGCGACGAGCGCGAGTGCCACGCGAATTACGGCCAGGTCTTCACGATCTGGGATCGGCTGTTCGGCACCGCGATCGCGCCGTCGCGCGCGGCGCCGGTCGCGTACGGCGTCGACGGCTTTCTCGCGCCGCGCTTCCAGCGCGTCGGCACGATACTGATGCAGCCCGTTCTGCCGCCGGACCGTCCGGCGACGGAGGCGGCGACGCGCGCCGAGCCGCCGGGGCGGGTTGCGCCGGCGCGCCGCGGCGCGTCGTCGAGCCGCAGCGCGGCGCTTCGCCATCCCGGGCGCCGGCGCGCCCAGCGGCGCTGACGGCCCGCAGCGATCGGCCGCGCCGCGGTCAGGACGACGCGAAGGCCTTGTAGTCGACGGCGAGATCCTTCACCGCGGCGTCGAACAGCCGCTTCCCGGCCTCGGCCGTCGACAGGCCGGGGTTCGAGCCGATGCGGCCGTCCGGGAAATTGCGGCGATAGTCGGCCGCGTCGGTGAACTCGCCCTTCGGCGCGACCGCCGGGTTCATCGTCATCGGCCGCGCCGCGTCGGGGTAGGCGTACCAGGTGAGCGAGACTTCCGAAGGCGTCGCGTGGCTGCCCTCGGAATCGCCGTAGAGCTCCTTCGAGAGCTGCTTGACCGCCGCCGATTCCCACCAGTTGCGCAGCTTGCACTTCACCGACGGCCGGTTCGAATCGCGGCTCAGCGAAGTGTCGGCGTAGATCTCGGAGAACGCCGCGGTCGTCGTCGCGATGTTCCCGCCGTGGCCGTTGATGAAATAGAAGCGCTCGAAGCCCGCGCGCGACAGGCTGGCGACATAGTCGCGGATGTACGCGATGAGGGTCGTCGGCTTCATCGTGATCGAGCCCGGGAAGGCGAGGTGGTGCTGCGCCATGCCGACCGAGATCGTCGGGCCCACCAGCGCGCCGGCGGCCTCGCCGATGCCCCGGCCGATCACTTCGGCGCAGATCGCATCGGTGCCGACGAGGCCGTTCGGCCCGTGCTGTTCGGTCGATCCGATCGGCACGATGATCGCGCGGCTGGTCTTGAGATAGGTCTCGACGTCGGCCCAGGTCTGCAAGTGCAAGAGCATTTCGGTTCCTTTCGTTGCCGGCCTTTGTCACCAAATTCGCCCACCATGGCAAGCCCGCGCCGTGCCACGTTGCGCGCATGGTTGACTTCACGAGGGCGCGCCCCCACATCAGGACCATGGCGACCCGAACCCCCATCAAGCGGATCCTGCTGCGTGCAGGGTGCCTGCACACCGGCCGATTGGCCCCGGAACCGGACGCCTGATTTGCGCGGCGCCGGCATGGCCGGGGCCCGCCTTTCCCAAACCTGAAACCGCCCGCGGCTGCACGCGTTGCAGCCAAGGGCATCGTTGCGCCGCCGCCGTTGCGCGGGCGCGCGTCCCGCGCCGTCGCGGGCACGAGACCGAGAGACTGAAAAGATGATTCCCAGTACCCTTCCACCGCCGATCGTGATCGCGGCTCCCGAGCATCGCCGCTTGAGCGACCTCGCCGCCGCCGCCGAGCAGGCGATGCCCGACGTGGCCGAATTCCTGATCGCCGAGCTTGATCGCGCCGCGATCGTGGCGCCGGACGCGCTGCCCGGCGACGTCGTGCGCATGAATGCCGCCGTCACGTTCCGCGACGAAGAGCGCGGCGACGTCCGTCGCGTGACGCTCGTCTATCCCGGCCAGCAGGACCTCGCTGCCGGCACGCTGTCGGTGCTGACGCCGGTCGGCGTCGCGCTGCTCGGTCTGTCCGTCGGGCAGTCGATCAGCTGGCTCACCCGGCTCGGCCGGCGCAAGCGCCTGACGGTGCTCGCCGTCGAAGCCGCAGGTTGAGTTCCGCCGCGCCTCAGATGTAGCGCCGCACCCGGGCGCGATAGGCCGTGTAGTCCGCGCCGAACTTCGCGGTGAGGTAGCGCTCCTCCGGCACGACCGCGATGGCGTGGACGACGAGCAGGGCCGCCGGCGCCAACAGCACGATCCACGCATTGTCGAAGGCGAGCCCGAGGCCGATCTGCAACAGCGTCATGCCGACATACATCGGATTGCGCGTGTAGCGATACGGGCCGGCCAGCACCAGTTCGGGCGTCGGCGTCCATGGGCGCGGATTCTGGCCGGTGCGCGCGAACAGGTTGCGTGCGGCAAGCAGCAACGCAAACGCCGCGGCGATGGCGGCGATGCCGGCGGAGATCGTGACGAACCGATCGACCGGAAACCGGATCGGCATCGCCGCATAGCGCAGCCCGACCCCGACCAGCGCGAAGCCGAGGAAGACGAAAGGCGGCGGAAAGCGGACATTGGCGCCGCGGCCGGCATCGTTCGGCTCGGTCACGGGATGCGTCCTCGTCGGAGTTGCGATCGATCCAGGTTTACCCAATGCGGCGGCCCGTATCCAGTGGCGGTCGCGCGGCGCTCAACCAGCCCTTGGGG